>JAGXFT010000161.1 GCA_024637135.1 Nitriliruptorales bacterium
GCTAGCCCACTTGGACGGCGTGTGGCTGGCGTGGACATTGGGCACGCTGTCGCCTGCCGTGGTCGGGTGTCGTTTGGACGAGCGCCCGTCATGAGATAGGTTGACCCGGCGACAAGCCGCCACGGTGTGACCTTTCGACCACCATGCGGACTGCGGGGGCGGTCCTGCACGGTGATTGGAGGCGTCCCGTGGCCGGAGGACGGCCGCGTGTCTTCGGACGCCCGACCACCGTCCTCCTCGGCGCCCCTGCCTGCGGTTGTGTCATCCCTCGTGGATGCACCCGAGGGCAGGGGCGTCACCACGTCCGGCGACGGTCGGGCGGCCGTCCCGGTCAGCCGCGCGGCATCGCGTCCAGCCGTTGCAGGCGTTCCAGCCCGGCATCCAGCACGGACTCCTGCTTGGCGAAGGACCACCGCACCAGGCGACGGCCCATCGCCGGGTCGTCCCAGAAGGCCTGGTGGGGGATGGCCGCGACCCCGACGTGTTCGGGAAGGTCGAGGCAGAACTGCATCCCGTCGTCGAAGCCCAGCGGTCGGATGTCGGTCGACACGAAGTAGCCACCGGCCGGGATCGCCACCTCGAAGCCGAGCGCGTCCAGGCCGTCGGCCAATCGGTCCCGTCGTGCCTCCATGGTCGACCGAAGGTTGTCGAAGTAGGCGTCGGGCAGGTCCAGTGCATGGGCGATGGCCGGCTGGAACGGCCCGCCGGAGACATAGGTCAGGAACTGCTTCGCGGATCGGACGGCCGCCAGCAACGGCTCGGGTGCGATCGCCCAGCCGATCTTCCAACCGGTCAGCGCGAAGGTCTTGCCGGCGCTGGAGATCGTGACGGTGCGCTCCGCCATGCCGGGCAGGCCGGCGATCGGGACGTGCTCGGCGTCGTCGTAGACCAGGTGCTCGTAGACCTCGTCGGTCACCACCACCAGGTCGTTGGCGATTGCCACCGCCGCCACGGCGGCGAGGTCGTCGCGGGACAGCACCGTGCCGGTCGGGTTGTGGGGGCTGTTGAGGAGGAGCAGGCGGGTCCGCGGGGTCACCGCGGCCTCCAGCCGTACCGGGTCGAAGGCGAAGTCCGGGGGCGCCAGCGTCACCGGGACGCGGACCCCACCGGCGAGCTGGATCCCGGCCGTGTACGAGTCGTAGTACGGGTCGAGTGCGACCACCTCGTCGCCCGGGTCGACCAGGCCGAGCAGCGCGGCCGCGACTCCCTCGGTGGCACCGGTGGTCACCAGCACCTCGGTGTCCGGGTCGACCTGCAGCCCGTGGAAGCGGTCCTGGTGACGCGCGATCGCCCGGCGCAGTTCGGGGACGCCGGCGCCCGGCGGGTACTGGTTGTGGTCGCCGGACCGGAGTGCGTCGACCGCAGCCTCCACGACCTCGTCGGGGCCATCGGTGTCGGGGAACCCCTGGCCGAGGTTGACCGCGCCGTGGTGGACGGCCCGAACGGACATCTCGGCGAAGATGGTGGTGCCCAGGCCCCGCACGCGGGCGGCGCCGGGAGCCCGGTCGCCCGGGCCGTCCCCACCCGGTGCGGGCGGGTCGGGGGATGGCTGGTCAGTCGTGGTCTCGGTCATGGCGACGATCCTAGGGTGCGGCCGGTCCGTCCCGACCGGACGTCCGTGCGGCGTCGGGCCCGCCGGGACCACGCCACCGCACGACCCCGCGGCGGTGGAGCGGCCCACGCCCACGGCAGTACCGTCGACGATCGCGCACACCACCGGAGGGACACGTGGGAGCAGGGGACCTGGACGGACTGGTCGACGACGCGGTCGCGCTCGCCGGTCGGTGGCTGGACGCCGCCGACGCCACCGAGACTCCTCGCCAACGACGTCAGCGCGAACAGTTCCAGCGCCTGATCGGGTCGGGCGAGGGCGTGGCCTTCACGCGGGTGTTCGTCGATCGCGTCATGCGCGTCGAGCAGCCCGACCTCGCCGCCGAGGTGTTCGCCGACCTGGTCGCGGACCAGGGACTGCCGGACTTCCTCGCCCCCGCCGACCGCGTCCTGGTGAAGGTGGGGGCGCTGGTCGCGCCGACGCTGCCCCGCATCGCCATGCCGTTGGCCTTCCGGCGGGTGCGGTCGTTGCTGACCGACCTGATCGGCCGCGCCGAACCCGCGCCGTTGCAGTCCCAGGTGCGGGCGTTGCGGGACCAGAACTTCCGTGTCAACGTCAACCTGTTGGGCGAGGCGGTCCTGGGCGAGGACGAGGCGAAGCGGCGGCTGGACGCGCTGGTCGAGATGGTCCGCCGGCCCGAGGTCGACTACGTGTCGGTCAAGATCTCGGCCGTGGCCAGCCAGCTGCACCACTGGGCCTTCGAGGCCAACCTCGATCGCATCACCGACCGTCTCACCACGTTGTTCGCCGCCGCCGTGGACCAGCCCTCCCCGGTGTTCATCAACCTCGACATGGAGGAGTACCGCGACCTCGACCTGACCGTGGCCGCGTTCGAACGGGTGCTGGAGCGCGACGAGTTCGTCGGGCTGGACGCCGGGATCGTGCTGCAGGCCTACCTCCCCGACGCGGGTCCAGTGCTGGACCACCTGCTGGACTGGGCGGCGGAGCGCCATGCGGCGTCGGGTGCCCGCACCAAGATCCGGCTGGTCAAGGGCGCCAACCTCGCGATGGAGCACCTCGAGGCCGCGACCCACGGATGGACGCCAGCGCCGTTGCCGTCCAAGGCGATCGTCGACGCCAACTACAAGCACCTGCTGGACCTGGCGCTGCGCCCCGACCGGCTCGGACCCGCCTGGATCGGCGTGGCCTCGCACAACCTGTTCGACCTGGCGTCGGCCCACCTGCTGGCCGAGCAGCGTGGGGTGTCCGACCACGTGGTGTTCGAGATGCTGTCCGGGATGGCGTCGGCCCAGGCCAACGTGATCGTGCGCCATCGCCCGGTGCGCCTGTACCTGCCGGTGGTGGGTGCGCAGGACTTCGATGCCGCGGTCGCCTACCTGTTCCGGCGCCTGGAGGAGAACACCTCGCCCGAGAACTTCCTGACCAAGGCGTTCTCGATCACCTCCGACAGCCCTGAGTTCGCCGACCAGGCCGACCGCTTCGCCACGGCCGTGGCGACCCGTGACGACGTCGCGCAGGGGTCGCGGCGCTGGACCGGCTCGGTCGACACCCCGGCCTTCCCCGACGTCCCCGACCGCGAGGGCGACGGCCGCCCCGCGGCGCCGCTGACACCCATCCCCGAGCCGCTCGCGACGGCCGGGTCGGGCGCGTCGGGGATCGACGACCCGGACTTCACCAACCGCCCGGACGCCGACCCGACCGACCCGGCCGTCCGGGCCGCGATCGCGGCTGCGCTCGCGGCCCCGCCGCCGGTCGACGTGCCGCCACCTCCCACGGTCGACCAGGTCGACGCGGCCGTCGCGGGCCTGCGCGACGCCGACTGGCACGACCGGTCCGCGGCCGAGCGTGCCGACGTGCTGGACGCCGTCGCCGACCTGCTGGACGCCCGTCGTGCCGAGTTGCTGGCGGTCATGGCCCACACCGCCGCCAAGACGGTCGAGCAGGGTGACCCGGAGGTCTCCGAGGCGGCCGACTTCGCCCACTACTACGCGGGGTGCGCGCGCCGACTCGCCGACGTGGACGGGGCCCGCTTCGACTCCTACGGCGTCGTCACGGTCGCGCCGCCGTGGAACTTCCCGCTCGCGATCCCGATCGGGGGCGTGGTCGCCGCGCTGGCCGCCGGGGCCACGGTCGCGTTCAAGCCGGCACCCGAGACCCGCACCATCGCGACCTACGCCCACGGGTTGCTGCTCGAGGCCGGTGTTCCGGCCGACGCCGTGGCCCTGCTGCCCACCGACGACGACCACGCCGGCCAGCGCCTGGTCACCCACCCGGCGATCGACGCGGTCGTGTTGACCGGGGCCACCGAGACGGCAGAACTGTTCCGCTCGTGGCGGCCCGACCTGTCCCTCCATGCCGAGACGTCGGGCAAGAACGCGCTGGTGGTGACCGACAACGCCGACTTCGACGCGGCCGTGGACGACCTGGTCACCTCCGCGTTCGGCCACGCCGGCCAGAAGTGCTCGGCCGCCTCGCTGGGGATCCTGGTCGGTGAGGTGGGCCACTCCGAACGGTTCCGGCGCCAACTCGTCGACGCGACGAACAGCCTGACCGTGGGGCCGGCGACCGACCTCGCCACCGACATGACCCCGACCACCCCGGCCCCGTCGGACAAGTTGCTCAAGGGGCTGACGACGCTGGAGCCGGGTGAACGCTGGCTGGTGGAGCCGCGCCGGCTGGACGACACTGGCCACGCCTGGTCACCGGGGATCCGCGATGGGGTCGAGCCGGGCTCGTGGTTCCACGAGGTCGAGTGCTTCGGCCCGGTGCTGGGGCTGATCGCCGTCGACGACCTGGACGAGGCCGTGCGGGTCCAGAACGCGGTCGCGTTCGGGCTCACCGGCGGGATCCACACGCTGGACGGCGACGAGGTCGCGCAGTGGCTGGACACCGTCGAGGTCGGCAATGCCTACGTCAACCGGGTGATCACCGGCGCGATCGTTCGACGTCAACCGTTCGGCGGGTGGAAGGCGTCCGTGGTCGGGCCGGGCGCCAAGGCCGGCGGACCGAACATGGTGGCGTCGCTGGGCACCTGGCACGACGACGGCCTCCCCACGCGACAGGCCGACGTGTCCGCCGTCGTCGACCGCGTCGCCGGCGTGCTGCGTGACGCGTTGGTGCGCGCGCCGGAGCCCAGGTCGTCCGATGCCGACGGGTCCGGCCCGAGCGCCGACGACGGGGCATGGATGGCCGCGGCCCTGGGCTCGGACGCGTGGTGGTGGGCCCACGAGTTCGGTGTCGCCCACGACCCGACCGGGCTGGCGACCCAGGCCAACCTGCTGCGCTACCGGCCGCTGCCGTCGTGGCTGGTCCGCGTCGGACCGGCCGGCGCCGACCACCAGGTCGTGCGGTTGCTGGCGGCCGCGGTCCTGGCCGGGGTCCCGACCGTGGTCAGCGTCGCCCGGGAGCCCGGTGAGGTGGTGGCGCGCGCGATCGAGGTGGCCGGACCGCGGTTCGCCGTGGCCGTCGAGGACACGGCCGCGGCCACCGACCGGGCCACCCGCCACGCCCGGGTGCACCTGGTCGGGGAACGCGACCTCGACGACCTGCCCGTCGGCGTCCACGTCGACGACCGACCGGTCGTCGCCTCCGGTCGCGTGATGCTCCCGCGCCTGCTGCGCGAACAGGCGATCAGCCACGACGTCCACCGCTTCGGTCACGTCGCCCGCTGACCCCAGATCACTCGACGTGGGGCCGCGCGGGGGAGCGGGGGACCCGGGGGCGTGGCATCATCGGCGGGACCGACCGACGCCACAGGAGTTCTCCATGCGTGCACTGCAGTACGAGGAGTTCGGTGGACCGGTGGAGGTCCGCGACGTCGCCGACCCGGCCCCACCACCGGACGGCGTGGTCGTCGAGGTGGCCGCGAGTGGCCTGTGCCGCAGTGACTGGCACGGGTGGATGGGCCACGACGACGCCGTGACCACCTTCCCCCACGTCCCGGGGCACGAACTGGCCGGCACGGTCGTGGCCGTGGGTGCCGACGTCGCGGGCTGGTCCCCGGGTGCCCGCGTCACGGTGCCGTTCATCGTGGCGTGCGGGACCTGCCGCGCGTGCCGGGCCGGCAACGAGCAGGTGTGCCTGCAGCAGTGGCAGCCGGGCTTCCACGGGTGGGGCAGCCATGCCGAGTACGTCGCGATCCCGCGTGCCGACCGCAACCTCGTGGCGGTCCCGGAGGCGCTGGACCTGGCCGTGGCGGCCGGACTGGGCTGTCGGTTCACGACGGCGTGGCGCGCGGTCGTCGACGTCGCCGCGGTGCAACCTGGCGAGTGGGTGTCGGTGCACGGGTGTGGTGGCCTCGGACTGTCGGTGATCCTGGCGGCGCAGTCCCGGGGCGCCCGGGTGATCGCGGTCGACGTCGACGAGAATCGGCTGGCGCAGGCCCACGCCCTGGGGGCCGAGGTGGTGTTGGGGCCGGACGATGTCGTGGACCGGGTGCGCGAGGCCACCGACGGTGGCACCGACGTCTCCGTGGACGCGGTCGGCAACGAGGAGGCGGTCGCCAACGCCCTGCACGGGCTGTCGGCTGGCGGGCGCCACGTCCAGGTGGGACTGCTCCCGGCGGGTGTCCACGTCCCGATGGAGGACGTCATCGCCCGCGAACTGTCGCTGGTCGGCGCCCACGGGGCGCCCGCTCGCGACGTCGCCGGTGTGCTGGCGGCCGTCGCCGAGGGGACGGTCGTGCCCCAGCGACTCGCCGGTGGCCGGCTGGACCTCGCCGACGGGGCGCGCGCCATGGTCGGCTCGGTGGGGACCCGCTCTGCCGGGCTCGCCGTCATCGAGCCGCACGCCGCAGCCGGCACCGCCTGAGCCGGTGGGCCGTCGCCCGGCGCGGGTCCAGCGGGACGGCTCGGGCAGGGACGGGCCGCGGGATCCGATGGTGGCAGGGGTGGTCGTCCGGCCGGCCGGTTCGGTGTAGCGTCGGCCGTGCCGAGAGACGCAGGGGTCTGCAGTGCGCATCGATCCACAGGTCTGGCGTCCGCCATCGCGGACCCCGCGGACGGGGGCGTGGGGTCCGTCGGGATCACTCGACGACCCCGAACTGGTCCCGGTGCCCGGTCGTGGCCCCGAGGACGTGCTGGTCGACGAGCGCGGCCACGTCCTGACCGGCCTGGCCGACGGGTGGATCGTGCGGGTCGACCCCGAGTCCGGGCACAGCACCGACCTGGCCGACACCGGTGGTCGCCCGCTCGGACTGGAATGGCTGCCCAACGGTGACGTGCTGGTGTGCGACGCCGAGCGCGGCCTCCTGCAGGTCCCCCGGGACGGTGGAACGCCGGTGGTCGTCGAGGTCCGAGGTGGCGGCCCACCCGTCCACCTCGCCAACAACGCCGCGGTCGAACCCGACGGCACGATCTGGTTCACCGACTCGACCCAGCGCCACGACCTCGCCGACCACACCGGTGACCTGCTCGCCCATTCCCGGACCGGGCGCCTGTTGCGGCGGGACGTCGACGGGACTCTCGACGAGGTGCTGGTCGGGCTGACCTTCGCCAACGGCGTGGCTCTGTCGCCCGACGGTGACGCCGTGCTGGTGGCGGCCACCGGGGACTACGCCCTCCATCGGGTGGAGGTGGGCGGCGAACGCGGCGGGCAGGCCATGACCCTGCACGAGTCCTTGCCCGGTTTCCCCGACAACCTGTCGACGGCGGACGACGGGATCATCTGGATGGCGATCCCCGCGGCCCGCCTGCGCATGATGGACCTGTTGCACCCACGGGCACCGGTGTTGCGTCGTGCCGTCGCCGCCCTGCCGGCGGCACTGCGGCCCGGGGGCGGCCGGTCGGCGATGGTGGTGGGCCTGCGCGCCGACGGCAGCGTGGTCCACAACCTGCAGGGATCCGGCGCGGCCTACTCGTTCATCACCGGCGTCCGCGCGCATGGGGACTGGCTCTACCTCGGCAGCCTGCGGGCCGACGCCACCGCGATCGCCCGGGTCCCACGCCCGACCTGACCCGATGCCTGCCGGTCACAGGTCGGCGCGGGCGGCCGCCACCCGTGCCCGCTCCGAGTCGCCCGGGAACGTCCCCAGCGTGGCGACCGTGTGCCCGCCCGGATAGGTCGGCCGTGCCACGCGGGTGAGGTCATGGGGACGGCGGCGTTCCGGCAGCAGGGTGCGCTGGATCCGTGCCCGGGCCCGCATCGCCGCGTCCACGCCGGCCACCACCGTGGGTCGTGCGGGCGCCCACCCCAGCGCGAGCAGCAGCGGCCGGTCGAGCAGGGCACGGATCGCCACCTCGCCTGCCGGATGCAGGATCGGTGGGAGGTTGGAGCAAAGGAACATGTCGACCGACGCGGTCGCGACCTCGGCGTTGGCCGGATGGAACCGGAACCGCTCGGCCTCGTAGTCCCGGTTGAAGGCGTCGTGCGCGGCGAGGTCGGCGGGCAGGTCGCGAAGCCCCATGTGGCGCCCGAGGTCGATGTACCAGGACAGGTGGGCGGTCACCTCGGCGTCGGTCAACGGCCGCCAACCCCACCGATCGATCCACCGCAGTGGCTCGCAGATGAAGGTGGTCAACACGTAGTGCAGGTCGTCGTCGTCGAGGTCGAAGGCCGCATGCATCGCGTTCATCCGCCGCAGCGCGGTCCGACCACGGGAGCCGTCCAGTCCCTCCCGCGCCATCCAGGCCATCACCAGTTCGGTGTCGTCGTAGCGACGGCGGGCATGGGACACGAACTCCCCGGTCGCCTGCAGCACGACCGAGATCTCCGGGACGGCGTAGGTCCGGAACAACGCGAACGACAGCGCCGTCTCGATGTCCCACGGGAACTCGCGCGTGGCCAGCAGCCACACGATCTCGCGTGACTGTTCCTCCGGGTCCAGGCGGGAGATCCGCTGGGCCACGCGACCTGTGCGACCGCGGGCCCTCGCCGCCACCAGCCCCAGCCCCGCGCCGCCGGCCATCGCCGCACTCGCGGCGATCGCCGACTGCCTGGCCGCCACCTGTGCTCCCCGTCCTCGGTCCGACGCCGAGCATGACCCGGCCGGTCGACCGGGTCAAGTGCCTCGAGCGCCGACGACCATCCCGACGGTCCGGTCGCGCCGCGGTGCGGTCACAGGTCGGGGCAGCCGCCGTCCTCGTCGGACTGGCGCAGGCTCATGGGTGCGGTGTCGTAGGTGGCCCACGCCCCCGACGGGGTCTGGACGCACAGTTCGAACTCCACGGCGTCCTCGTCGTAGCGGTACCCGCCCAGTTCGTTGCCGTCCGACGGGGCCAGGTCGGCGGCGTCCAGGGAGGCGATCACCTGGTCGAGTTCCCGGGGATAGTCCCCCCCGCGGTAGAAGCTCTCGAGTGCCGGTGCAAGGGTGCCGACGTCGACCTGCGCGGCTTCGAGCGCGGCACTGGGAGCGCTGCTGGTCGCCGCCACGGACGGATCGGTCCCGGTCGCCGTCGTGTCGGGTGTGGATCCACCACAGCCCGCCAGCAGCATGACGAGCAGGACGGTGGTCGGGAGGTGGCGGGCACGCATGGCGGGTTCCGGTGGTCGGTCGTCGGTGGTCGTCGTCGTGGTCGTCGGGATGGTGTTCGCAGCCACCCCCTGGAGGGTTCGCCCGCCGGCCCCGGCCGGGACCCGGCCCGGGTCACCGGAGGTCGAGCCGCGGGCGAGGTTGGCGACCAGGCGCTTGTCCAGCAGGTGGGCCACCTCGCCGGTCCAGTGACCAGCCGCGGGTCCGCGCAGCAGCGCCACCCGCATGATCCCGCGATCGGGCGAATCGACGTGCCGCAGGTCGTCGCGCCACAGTCCGAGCACGTTGTCGGCGAGGGCGTGGA
>JAGXFT010000162.1 GCA_024637135.1 Nitriliruptorales bacterium
CCCGGAGTTCCACCCAGTACGTCGCCCCAGACCCCACCTCGAGACCCCACCTCGAGACCCCACCTCGAGACCCCGCCTCCAGAACCCGTCCGGGAACCCGCCCCAGGAATCCACCTGTGTCCGAGTCCGACCTCTTCCGCTCCGTGCGCCGGCCCGACCGCCGTCGGGCCCACCTGGCCGTGCGGATCGTGCGCTGGGTGGTCGTGCTGGCCGTGCTGGCCGTGTTCGGGGTCGTCGGCTGGCTGCTGTGGCGGGCCACGAACATGCTCGAACCGTTGGAACTGCAGACCTTCGTCCTCAACGAGACCGACCCGGACGCCGTCACCGACGAGGTCCGGGGCACCTCCACGACCCTGGTCGTGGGCGTGGACCGGCGCGCCACGCCGCCCCAGGAGATCGCCGACAGCACGGCGGACCCACGCGGCCCGGCCGTGACCCAGGCGGTCTACCTGATGCAGGACTCGCCGTCGCGTTCGGGGACGGCCGTCATCACGTTCCCCGCCGACCTCGCGGTCAACCCGCCCGGGGTCGTGGGCCAGACCCGGCTGGACCAGGTGCAGGCACTGGGCGGACCCGACCTGCTGCTCGCCACTCTCCAGCAGGAGGCGGGCATGCCGATCGACCACTACGTCGAGGTCGACCTGGCCGGGCTGGTGCCGCTGGTGAACGCGGTGGGGGGTGTCCAGGTCTGCCTCGACCAACTGGAACTGGGCGACGAGCCCGCCGCCACCGGGACCCCGTCGACCGACCCCCAGGCGTCCGAGGCCAGGTCCGTCGATCCGTCCTCGGCACCGGGCAGTGCCACCCCGGGACCGTCCGCGTCCCCGACGGATTCCGGCCCGTCGGCCAGCCCGTCGACCGCCGCTCCGGCCAGCCCGTCGACGGCCGGTCCGACCGGAACGCCCATCGAGCCGACCGGGAGCGCGACGCCGGCCACGGCATCGGGCGACGCCGAGCTTCCCGGGTGCCAGTTGCTGGACGGTGCGGCGGCGGCCGGGTTCCTGTCGTCGCGGTCCGACGCCGGCCTGGCGGTCCGACGCCAGCGCCAGCGCCTGGCCGAGCAGCACGTCCTGCTCGCCCGCCTGCTCGAACGCCTGACCCAGACGTCCATGCTGGCCAACCCGTTCCGGGCCGACGCCATCATCGACGCGCTCCCGGCCGCCGTCGCCACCGACATCCCCCTGGGCCTCCCGGGCCAGATTCGCACGGCCGGCGAGGTCGCCGAGTTCGACCCGGCGTCGCTGGTGGTGCGGGTCGTGCCGACCCAGCGGCTGCCCGACCAGGCCCTCCAGCAGTTCCAACCCGAACAGGCACAGGCGCTGTTCGCGGCCGTGCGCGGCGGTGCGGACCTGTCCGACGTCGGAACCTCGACGACCCGGCAGCTGGGCCCCGGGGACGTGGCCGTGGTGGTCGTGAACGGGGCCGGGATCGAGGGACTGGCCGGACGCGTGTCGTCCTTCCTCGACCAGCGCGGGTTCGTGGTGGGTGGCGCGCTCAACCCCAGCGACCTCGACCCGTTGGACGGGTGGGACGAGGACCAGGTGGTGACCATCCTGCGCTACGTCGAGGGCAACGAGGACCTGGTCGCGATCCTGGAGGACGACCTGGGCGAACTGGAGATCGAACGTGACCCATTGCCCCAGTTGCCACCCATGCCGCGAGGCGTGACGGTGGACGAGCCCACGGTCCTGTTGGAGGTCGGCAGCGGGTGGGACCAGTGAGCCCGGCCGGCCACGCTCGTCCGCGCCGGGTCCTGGTCGACGTCGACGACCCGGCGCTGGGCGATGCCGTGGTCGCGGCCCTGGCACCCCACCGGGTCGAGCGCGTGGACGTCGGATCGGGCCCCGACGCGGTGGCCGCGGCCGCCGACTGGTCCGCCGACCTGGTCGTGTGTGCGCCGGCCCCGCCCACCGACGACCCCGACGAGGTGCATGCCCGCATCGCCCTGCGAGCCCGCTGGTGGGTCACCGCCGCGGATGTCGTGGGGGCGACGGTGGTGCTGGCCTCGTCCGACGAGGTGTTCGGCCCGGCCGGGACCGACGACGTCGGCCGCCATGTCGACGACGACGAGGGGGCCACCCCGGTCGCGCCCGACGAGTTCGACGCGCCCCGGCCGACCACGGCGCGGGGTCGCGCCTGGCGGGCCGCCGAGGAACAGGTCCGGCATGCCGGCGGCGTGGTCGTCCGGTCCGCGGCCACGGACGACCCGACCGCCGTCGCGGCGACCCTGCGATGGGCGTCGACGGCCGGTCCGGGCCCGTGGCACCACCCAGGGACACCGGCACTCGACAGCCGCCACACCACGCTGGTCCGTGACGACCACCGCCACGACCCCGGCACGACCCGTGGCTGACCCGGTCGTTCGGGACGCGATGGTGGTGGCAGGCGGTCGCGGCACCCGGCTGCGACCGTTGACCGACCACCTCCCCAAGCCGTTGCTGCCGCTGGGCGCGCAGCCCTTCCTGTTGGGGGTCATCGAACGCCTGGCCGCGGTCGGGGTGACCCGGGTGTTCCTGGTCGTGGGTGACGAGCCCGCACCGTTCGAGGTGGTGGTCGGTCCCGCGGCGGCCCGGGGGGTGTCCGTCGTCTTCGTGCCCGAACCGGAACCGCTGGACACCGCCGGTGGGGTCCGGGCGGCGATCGACCGCGTCGACGGGCCGACCTTCGTGCTCAACGGCGACGTGCTGACCGACCTCGACCTGGCGGCGATGGCCGCGCACCACCGCGCCGCCGGCGCCGCCGCCACGATCAGCCTCACCCTGGTCGACGACACGTCGTCGTACGGCGTGTGCGTGCGACGCGGCACCCGCATCACCGACTTCGTGGAGAAGCCGGCGACCGGCACGCTGCCCGGCCAGCACGGCGTGAACGCCGGGACCTACCTGTTCGAACCCGGTGTGCTGGACGACTTCCGGCACGGGCGGCTGTCGTTCGAACGGGAGGTGTTCCCCGGCCTGCTGGACGCCGGCGCACGGGTCGAGGGCTTCGCGTGGGAGGGGGTGTGGGCCGACCTCGGCACCCCGGACCGGTACCGGCGTGGCCATCGACTGGTGCTGGACGGCGCCATGGAGTGGCCCCCGGTGGCCGCGATCCCGGACCGTGGCGACGGGGTCCGCGTGGACGCCGACGCCCGCGTCGCCGACACCGCCACCCTGGTCGGGCCGGTGCTGGTGGCTGCCGGCGCGCAGATCGGGCCCGACGCGGTCGTCGGTCCCCATGCCACGCTGGGCGCCACCAGCAGGGTCGGACGTGACGCGCGGGTCACCGACTCGGTGCTTCGGCGCGAGGCGGTCGTGGGGGACCGCGTGGTGGCCGTGGGCCTGCTGGCCGGGGTCGGTGCCCGGGTGGAGCCCGATGCACGCCTGGGCCGGGACGTCGTGCTTGGTGACGGCGCGATCGTCGACGGCGACACGGCGCACGAGGACGCCACCCTGGTGGCGGGCCCGTGACGAACGGCGAGGGTGCCCGGATCGCGGTCCTGGGCGCGGGTCCGTGTGGCCTGGCCACCGCTGTTGCCGCCGCCCGTGCCGGCCACGACGTCGTGCTGTTCGAGGCGGCGGGGCGGGTCGGGGGAATGGCCGGGTCCATCGAGGTGGCGGGCCAGCGCGTCGACCTCGGCAGCCACCGGTTGCACCCGGTTGCGAGCCCGCCGGTCGAGTCCCTGCTGCGAGAGGCACTGGGCCCGGACCTCCAGGACCGTCGGCGCCGGGGCCGGATCCACCTCGAGGGTCGTTGGCTCGACTTCCCGCTCGCGCCCGGGGACATGGTCACCCACCTGCCGCCATCGTTCCTGGCCGGGGCCGTGCGCGACCTGGTGGCCAGCCCGTGGCGCACCCCCGCGGACGGGACCGACGCCCACACCCCCCTCGTCGCCCGGCTGGGCCCGACGGTCGCCGAGCGCTTCTACCGCCCCTACCTCACCAAGCTCTACGGGACCGATCCGACCAACCTGCATGCCGAGGTCGCCGATCGGCGGGTGGCGGCGCGCCGTGCCGGCGACATCGTGGCGAAGGCCCTGCGGGCGCGGCCTGCCACCGACTTCCGCTACCCGCGGACCGGGTTCGGCCAACTGTCGGAGGCACTCGCCGACCTGGCCGCGGCGGCCGGCGCGACCGTGTCGTTGGACACCCCGGTGACCGGGCTGTCGATCGACGATGACGGCGTGTCGATCGACACCCCCGGCGGGGCGGTGACGGTCGACGCGGTCGTGTCGACGCTGCCGGCGGCGCTGCTGGCCCGCCTGGCCGGTGCCCCACGGGTGGTCGACAAGGCGGTCTCGTCGTTGCGCCACCGGGGCCTGCACCTGGTCCACCTCGACCTCGATGCGCCGCGCCTGTCCGCGGCAGACGCGTTGTACTTCCCGGGGGCCGAGACGCCGGTGGCCAGGATCTCCGAGCCGCGAAACTTCCGGGACAACCCGGCCGACCCCGTGGACCACACGGTGGTCTGCGCCGAGGTCCCGTACGACCCGGAGGATCCCGTTCCCGACGACGACGCCCTTGGCGTGGTGGTGGTGGACACGTTGGCGCGCGCCGGGGTGTCGGTCCCGGCGGTCCGGTCCGTGCAGGTGACGTCGCTGTCACGGGTCTATCCGGTCTACACGGCCGCGTCGCGACGCGCGTTGGGGTTGCTGGAGGAGTGGGTGGCGACCCTCCCGCGCCTGCTGTCGGTCGGGCGACAGGGCCTGTTCACGCCCGACAACACCCACCACGTGCTGGCCATGGGGCTGGACGCGGCCGCGGTCGTCGGCCCCGACGGGGTGGATCGCGAGGCCTGGGACCGGCGCCGGGCCGTCTACCGCGACTTCGTGGTGGAGGACTGAGCCCGACTCCAGCGCAGTCGAGCCGCGTCGCGCCCACCGTTCACCCGGGGACCGTCACGATCGCGAGGACGCCGGCGGCACCCGGTCGCGGCACCGTGGCCGTTCGCCCCCGGGCCGCCACCAGGATCCGCAGGTCCTCGAGTGCGGCCCCCACGGCCAGCAGCCTCGCAGGGTCGACGGTGCCAAGCACCCGGACCTCGATCGCGCCGTCGGGGTGCTCGTCGGCGACCAGTTCGGCGCCGTCCGGAAGCTGGGCGCGCACGACGTCCAGCACGTCGTCGAGCGGGCGCAGGTCAGGTGGGCCCGCGCTCGCCGCCCCCGGCCGGGGTGCCGTCACGGCGTGCTCGGCCAGCGTCGGCCCACCCGCGGGGAAGAGGTCGTGGGCGGGGTCGCGCACCAGGTCTCGCCCCGACCCCTGCCCGGCCAGGTCCAGCCCACTGACCAGGACGAACGGCACCGGCGTGGCCTTGTCGCGGACGAGGTCGGCCATGCCGGCCACCTCGTCGGCCACGGCCGCCACGGTGACGTCCAGTGGGGTGCCGAGGAGGTCGTGGCCGCCGCGTTCGTCCCGGAGCGCGCGGAGGCCGGCGACGCCGATCGCCACCTCGACCTGACCCTCTCGCCACGGCCGCCCGAAGGTGTCGCCGACCACGATCCCGAGGTCGACGCCGAGGCGTTCCCGGAGGTCGGCGCGCAACCGTGTCGCGCTGCCGTCGGGGTCCTCGGGAAGCAGGAGGACCTGGCCGGGTGGGACGTTGGAGGTGTCCAGGCCCGCGTTGGCGCACACGAAGCCGTGCGTGGTCTCCACGATCAGCGCCCGTGGATGATCCGCCACGATCCGGCGGGCGTGTTCGACCGCCAGGGCGCGCCGGCCGTCGTGTGACGACGGTCCGGCCAGCCCGTCGTCGACCGCGGGCAGGGGCACCAACCGTTCCTCGGCGAGTGCCACGACCTTGGACGCGACCACCAGGATGTCGCCGTCGACCAGGTCGTCGGTGACCCCTGCGTCGTGCAGGGCCGCCACGACGGCCGCGGCCAGGTCGACGCCGGGGCCGAGCACGTGGGGGACGGGCACGGGGCGGATCGTGACTGGCATGGCATCCCTGGGCCGGGTGGGGAGCGGTGTGTCCGGGCCCGCGTCGGCCCGGGTGACGTCGCCGAGCGCGGTGTCGCCGCCCGAGCGCGAGATGGTAGGTGCCACCCGGCCACGCGGCCCTCGGACCGTGTGGATGGAGTCGCCTCCCGGGGTGTTGCGTGTCGTCGAGCGCCGTGGTGTGGGCGCTCGTGGCCGACCCTCCACTTGACGGGGCCGGTCCCGTGCGCCAGAATGACGGTCGTGTAGTTCCACCAACGTGGGTCGCGGCCATCGTGCCAGTTGCCCCATGTGGAAGCTGTGGACGTGTCCGACGACTGCGACAGTGCGGAGAGGGAGCCCCCGTGAGCATGATTGCGGAGCTCGGCGCGAAGTTGGCCTTCGACGACGACAAACGGGTCTGGATGCTGGAGGCACGGTGCCTCGACGCCGATCCCGAGGCATTCTTCCCCGAGAAGGGTGGTTCCACTCGTGAGGCCAAGCGCATCTGCGGCATCTGCCCGGTGCAGCAGGAGTGCTTGGAGTACGCACTCGAGCGTGACCAGCGGTTCGGCATCTGGGGCGGCATGAGCGAGCGCGAACGCCGCCGATTCAAGCGCCGGACGGCCTGACGCCGCCCCATCGACCCCTGCGCCCGGTCGTTGCGGCGACCGCCGGCGACACTGGCCGGTGGTGCAGGGCGGGTGGGTCGCCGAGGCCCGGTGTGGGATAGCGTCGGGTGTCGCCCTCCGGGGTCCTGAGTCTCCGTGGTGCCGATCGTGGTGGCCGTCGCGCGGATGTGGCCGGACCCGGCGGGAGGGAGCGGCCCCGGCCGACCGGGGTGTTCGTCGTCGACCACCGCAGTCCGAGGTGACCCATCACGTCCACCCCCGCACCGCAGCCGGTCGTCGCGGCCGTGATCGTGGCGAGCGACGGACGGGCATGGCTGCCGGCCCTGCTGGACGCCCTGCGCGACCAGACCCGGCGCCTCGACGACGTCGTGGCCGTGGACAACGCATCCACGGATGGCACCCGTGACCTGCTGATCCGGGTCCTGGGTCCGGACCGCGTGATCCTGTCCGACGCCGATGTGGGGTTCCCGCGCGCCGTGGCGATGGGCGTCGACGCACTTCCCGACGCCGACCACGTCCTGATCCTCCACGACGACCTGGTCCCCGACCCCGGGATGGTCGAAGCGCTGGTCGACACGATGGTCGCGGACCCGCGACTGGCCGTGGTGGGCGCCAGGCTGGTCGACCACGAGGACCCCGGCCTCCTCCGCTCCGTGGGCTTCACCATCGACCGTCTCGGGCGGATCGACCGTGGACTGGAGCCGGGAGAACGCGACCAGGGCCAGTTCGACCGTCCGACCCGGCCCCTGGCCGTGTCGTCGGCGGCCATGCTCGTCCGCCGGGAGGTGTTCGTGAGCCTTGGCGGCTTCGACCGCCGCTTCCGGCTCTACCGCGACGACCTCGACTTCTGCTGGCGAGCCTGGACGGCCGGGTGGCAGGTCGCCATGGCCCCCGCGGCACGCGCTCGCCACCGTCGGGCCGCATCGTCCCACGCCCGCTCGGGCCAGGCGGCCTTCACGGGGCCGCGGTTCTACCAGGAGCGCAACACCCTGGCCAGCATCATCAAGAACGTCCCGGGTGCGCGACTGCCGCTTGCCGTCGTGGTCTTCCTCCTGTCGGCCGCCCTGCGGGCCGTGTGGTACGTGCTGACGCGCCGCTTCGCCGATGCCTGGCAGACCCTGCGTGGCTGGGGGTGGAACCTGCGGCGGCTGCCGGGCACCCTCCGGCGTCGCCGCCAGGTCAACCAGCGCCGCCGCGTGACCCCGGCCGAACTCAACGACAAGTTCTCCCACCTCGGCCCGCAACTGCGCCAGATCCTGTCCGGCGTCCTCGACCAGGTGATGGGCGGGGACCTGGACGTGACGGATCCGGTCGCGTCCGACGAACAGGCCGCCGTGGGCGTGCTCCCGCGGGTCCTGCGGACGTTCCGGCGGCGTCCGGCCACCACGGTCGCCATCGGTGCCGGCCTGGCCGGGCTGGTGGTGGTGCTGCCGCTGCTGTGGTCGGGGCCGCTGGCGCTGGGCCAGGTGCGCCCGTTCCCGTCGTCGGGCATGCGGCTGCTGGAGGACTACCTGTCGGTGTGGCACGACGCGGGCGCAGCGGCGACCCGCGAGGCGCCGTCACCGGCCCAGGCGTTGCTGGGGGCGATGCAACTCGTGCTCGCGAACAGCGCGTGGCTGGCCGAGCGCGCGCTGGTCATCGGATCGGTCGTGGTGGCCTGGTTGGTGGCGCTGCGGGCGGCGCGACCACTGGCCCCGACGACCGGGCCACGCGTGGCGGCGGCCACCGTGTACGCGCTGTCGCCGGCGTCGATCGCGGCCGCGCGCACCGGCCGGGTCGGGGCCATCGCCCTTGTCGTGGTCCTGCCGGCCGCCACGATCGGCCTCCACCTCGCCGTCTCGCGCCGGGTCCGGGGCGCGTCGGCATGGCGCGGTGCTGCCGGGGCGATCCTGGCGCTGGCGATCGGGATCGCCTTCGAGCCCGCGATGGTGGTGCCGTTCGGGGTGGTGCTGGTCGCGTTGGCCGTGCTGGTGGCGGTCCGTCGGGACGAGGCGGCGACACGGCGCGGGGCGGTCACGCGCCTGTTGGCGCTGGTGGTCGGCGTGCCGGCCGTGCTGTTCCCGTGGTCGCTCGGCCTGCTCGACCCGTCCGGGTGGTGGCCGCGGAGCGTGCTGTCGGTGGACGTGGTGGCCTCGCCGACCTGGCAGTGGCTGCTCCAGGCGCCCCAGCAGGTCGGATTCGCCGGGATCGCGGCCGGAGCGGGCGTCGTTGCCGCCGGTGCCTTCGGGGTGCTGTTCGCCGCGCGTCGCGAACCCGGCCGGGTCGCCGCCCTGCTGGTCGTCGCCGCGGTGGCCATCGCGAGTGCGGTGGTCCTGGACGGCCTGTCGACGCAGACACCGGCGTGGCCGGGCGTGCCGCTGCTGGTCGCGGCCGGTGCGATGGCTGCCCTGTTCGCGATCGGGCTGCGGCGGGTGGGACCGGTGCTCGTGGGGCACGCGTTCGGTTGGCGCCAGGTCGCTGCCGGTGTCCTGGTCACCGCGGCGATCGTCGGGGTCGGCGTCACCACCCTGGACGTCCGCCAGACCGGCTGGGCCCGTGCGGGCGCGGACGACCTGCTGCCGGCCTTCGTGACGCAGGCCGGCGTGGAGGACGACTTCCTCGTGCTGACGCTGGCCGATGACGGCGGTCGGTTGTCGTGGGACCTGGTGGCCGACAGCGGTCCCACCATGGCGGCATGGAGCGTGGCCTTCTCGCCGGGCCTGGAAGCCACCGTCGACGCCGTCGTCGAGTCGGTCGTCGCCCAGTCCGATCCGTCCGCAGCCGGCCGCCTCGGCCTCCTCAACATCCGGTACGTGCTCGTCCCCGAATCGGCCCGCAGCGACGACCTCGAGGCCGGTCTCGAGCGCCAGTTCGACCTGTTGTCACAGCCGGTCGCCGAGGGACTGGTCTACCGCCTGTCCAACGACCTGCCGATGGTCGGCGCGACCGAGCCCGCGGTCGTCAGTCGCATCCTGGCGACGGGCGCCCTGCCCGACGACGTCGTGGTCGAGGAGATCCCGCCGCAGGACGGCGGCACCAGCTGGGTGCGCCGGGTCGGCTCGGAACCCGAGGTGATCCTGCTCGCGACGGTCGAGACGGGTGCCTGGGAGGCGCGCGCGGACGGCCGCCTGCTCGAGGCCCAACAGGTCGACGGCCTGCTCCGGTTCGACGCGCCCCCGGACACCACGGTGGTGCTGACGCCGGTGGGCCAGGGCACTCGGACCCTGTCCCTCACCCTGCAACTGCTGGCCGTGCTGCTGGTCGTCTCCGTGCTGTTGCGGCCGCCCACGTCGGCGACCTCGGAGGACGAGTGATGAACCCGCGTCGTCGCCCCCTGGCCCTGTTCTCCCTGGCCGTCCTGTTGGTCGCGGCGGTCTGGTACGGCCTGCCCGACCCGACCACCGTCGTCGTCCAGGAGGCGGTGGGTGAGGAGACCACGCAGCCGGCCACCGCAGGGGTGTGGTACTGCCCCTCGACCGACGAGGAGGCCGACTCCTCGATCGCCATGGCCGCCCCGCCCGGTGGTGAGCGCCCGTCGCTGTTCGAGGCCAACGACTTCCGCGGTGACGACCTGTCGGTGGAGACGGGCGAACTGTTCCCCGGCGCCGGCACCAGCCGCGACCTCGAGGACGGGTCGCGTGCCGTCGAGGTGCGGTGGAACGATCGCCCGTTGGTGACCACCCGGCTGACCCGGTACGACGGCGACCGGCCCGGTCCGGTCGCGGGTCCGTGTCCGTCCTCGGTGGGCACCACGTGGTTCGTGCCGGGCGTCACCACCGCGGCGGGTGCCGGGGCCGAACTCCACGTCGGCAACCCGTTCTCGACCGAGGCCGCCGTCGCCGTGGAGTTCTTCACGTCGGCGGGGCTGGAGTCACCGCTGGCCGTGCAGAACGTGCCGGTCCCGGCCGGCGACACGGTCACCATCGACCTCGCCGAGGTGATGCCACAGCGCGAGGACCTCGGGGTCCGCGTCACGGCCCGGTCCGGCCGCGTCGCGGTCGAGGGGGCCCAGTCCAGCGTCCCCACCATCAACGGCGTCCGCGGTCGCTCGTGGGTCGGGGCGACCGATCGGCCGGCGACCACCTGGCACGTTCCCTGGGTCGCCTCCGCGGGCGACGACACCGCCGGCTTCGGTGCCGACGACCCACCCGGCGGCGACGAGACGGCGGAGCCCACCGAGGTCCCGACCGATCCCGACGAGATCGACGTCGTGGTGGAGGGCGAGGCGGATCCGCGCTCGTGGGTGTGGGTGTCCAACCCGTCGGGCGAGGTCGCCGAGCTCAACCTCAGCCTGCTGACCGGCGCCGGGCGCGTCGTCCCCGAACTGGTCACGCCGTTGCGGGTCAATCCGGAGTCGATCGTGCGCGTCGACCTCGACCCGCTGCTGGCCGCGGCAGGGGTGACCGGCGATGTCGGTGTCCAGGTGGTGTCGACCAACGAGGTGCCCGTGGTCGCGGGGGGCGGTGCCGTCGTGGCGACCGGGGGCGGCGTCGACCGGACCGGGCTCGCCATCCTGGCGGGACAGCGTGACACCGACACCAACTGGTCGCTCACGGGTCCTGCGGGGGCCGGGCGGCGCCAGTTGCTGACCCTGGGCAACCCGACCGAGAGCACCGCCCGCGTCACGGTCTCGGCCTGGACCGGTGTCACCAGCGTCCGACCCGCCGACCTCCAGGAACTCACGCTGGCACCGGGCCAGACCACGACCGTGGACCTGTCGGAACTGGACCTGTCGGGTTCGTCGTTCACCGCCTTCGTCGGCGTGATCCAGGGGGGCGTGACCGCGTCGCTGCGCTCGGCCGTCGACGACGGGCCGCTGGGCCTGTCGGCCCCGGTGGGCGTCCCGTCCCGGATCTGGGTCTCCAGTGGCATCGTGACCGTGGTCCGGCGTCAGGAAGGCATGGTCAACCGCTTCGGCACCGACCTCGGCCTCGAGGTGCCGGATCCCGCACCCAGCCCGACTCCCGGCGTGCCGAGCGAGGGGAGCGACGGGAGCGATGGGGGCGTGAGCGGCGGCGACGGGGGCGACGGCACGCTCGAGGACCCGTCCGCCACGCCGACCCCGGGACCCTCGTCGCCCGGCTCGCCCGCACCGACAGGGTCACCGTCGCCGGGCCCGAGCCCGTCGGCCGGGGCCACGTCCACCGGCGACGGCTGACCGCGAGGACCGCTGGGCGGCCATCCTCAGCCCCAGCCCAGTTCGTCGAGGCGGTCGTCGTCGATGCCGAAGTGGTGGGCGACCTCGTGCACGACCGTCGTGGCGACCAGTTCGCGCAGGTGGTCCGGTCCCGCCGCCCGCGCCTCCAGGGGGCCCCGGAAGAGCCGGATCCGGTCGGGCATCAGCGGGGCGCCCCAGGCTCGCTCGGGCAGTGGGGTGCCCTCGTAGAGGCCGAGCAGGATGGCATCGTCGTCGGTGGCCGGGGGCACGTCCTCGACCGCGATCTCGACGTTGTCGAGGCGCTCCAGGAGGGCGGGCGGCAGGGTGGCCACGGCCCGGTCGACCATCCGCACGAAGTCGGACAGGGTCGCGGCGCGCCAGCCGTTCCAGGGTCGTCGGCGACGATCCGGCGGGCGGCGGCGGTGGCGGGCATGGCGATCGTCCATGCCCCCACGATAGACCGGGTGCGGTGCTGCACGGGTTGCGGGACTTCATCCCCGCGACCTGATTGACTGCCACGCATGGCTGCTGAACCCCTTCCCCAGACCTTGTCCGCTGCCCGCGTGGGCCGTGACGTCGACGGCTGGTCCGCGTCCGCGTCGTCCGCCGCCGGTGCCCGACGCGCCGACCGGCAGGGCCGTGTGGTCCAGTCCATGGCCCACAAGGTCACGCGGCCGTGCAGCCGCAACGGGTGTCCCGCGCCCGCCCGCGCCTCCATGGAGCTCGACTACGCCGGCAAGAAGGTCACGCTCGTGCCCCTGATGGACCGGCGTGATCCGCGGTTCCTGGAGGTCTGCCCCACCCATGCCGAGGGCATGGACGTCCCGCGCGGCTGGGACCTCGTGGACGAGCGCGACGAGGAGCCCATGACGCCCAGCGGACCGCCGACCGCCGAGGAGATGGGGTCCAGCGCCACCGTGGCGGTGCTCGCCGCGGCCCTGCGCGAGGTGCCGGCGCAGGCCGACCCGGCCGACGAGGATCCGATCGTGGACGAGGTGCCACTGCCGTCGGTCGTCGTGGCCGAGCCCCAGCCCCAACCCCAGCCCCAACCGCAACCACCGTCGGGCCGAACCGTGGCACCACGCCACGTCGAGGCGGTCCCGGACGAACGCCAACTCCGGTTCGATGCTGCGGCCGATCCGTCCGACGGTGCGGTCACCGACACCGACTCGCGCGCGGTCGCCCGGCCGGTCCGCGCTGCCCGTGACGAGGCCCAGTCCTCCTGACGTCCGTGCGGCCGCGCGCCGGGTGACCGTCCCACGGCCGGGACCGGTGGACGCCTGCGACCGGACCCGCCCCATCGGCGTCGCCCATGTGCTTGCATCCCCACCCGGATCGAGTGAGGACCACCATGGACGACCGCAGCGTGCTGGATCGCCTCGTCAAGGCCTATGACGTGCGCGGCACCGACGACGAGTTGTCGGAGGACGTCGCCCGGGCACTGGGCGTGGGCATCGCCGAGGTGCTGGGGTCGCCCGGGCTGGACGGGGCCGTCGCGCTCGCCCATGACATGCGCCCCAGTTCCCCGATGATCGTGGCGGCCCTGTCCGCCGGCATCCGGTCGCGCGGCGTCGACGTGGTCCTGCTCGGGCTGCTGTCCACCGATGCGCTCAGCTTCGCCTCGGGGCACCTCGGCCGGGCCGGGGTGATGGTCACCGCCAGCCACAACCCGGCCGGCCACAACGGCATGAAGGTCTGTCGCGCCGGGGCCGTCCCGGTGGCGCTGGACACCGGCCTGGCCGAGATCCGCGATGTCGCCGCGCAGGTGCTGGCCGGCGTCCTGCCCGACGCCACCATGGACCCGGGCTCGGTCCACCACGACGACGTCACGGCGGCCTTCGTGGCCCACGTCCATGCCGTGGTCGACACGTCCACGCTCGCCGGGCTGCACCTGGCGGCCGACGCCGGCAACGGCATGGCCGGGCGGATGGTCCCGTTGGTGTTCGCCGACCTGGACGTCGAGGTCGACGAGCTGTTCTTCGACCTCGACGGGACCTTCCCCAACCACCCGGCGAACCCGCTGGACCCGGCCAACCTGGTCGATCTCGCGGCCCATGTCGTGGCCCACGACCTGCCGCTGGGGCTGGCCTTCGACGGGGACGCCGACCGCATGTTCGCCGTGGACGAGCGCGGCGAGCCGGTGCCGTCGTCGTTGGTCGGAGCGGTGGTGGCCGAGCGGCTGCTGGCGCGTCACCCCGGCGCCACCGTGCTCTACAACGTCATCTGTTCACGCACGGTGCCGGAGGTCATCGAGGCTGCCGGCGGCACGGCCGTGCGGACCAGGGTGGGCCACTCGCTGATCAAGGCCCGGATGGCCGAGACCGACGCCGTCTTCGCCGTCGAGCACAGCGGCCACTACTACTTCCGCGACTTCTTCCGGGCCGACTCCGGCATCGTGGCCGCGCTGGTGCTGCTGGAGGTGGTGGCCGAGGCCGGGCTGCCGCTGTCGGAGGTCGTGGCTCCCTACGACCGTCGCGTGGCCTCGGGCGAGCACGACCTGGAGGTGGACGACCCCGACGACGCCATCGAGCGGTTGGCGACCGCGATGGCCGACGACGCGGTCGCGATGGACCGTATGGACGGGCTGACCGTCGACGTCGCCGATGCCTGGTGCAACCTGCGGCCGTCCAACACCGAGCCGGTCCTGCGGCTCAACGTCGAGGGCGACGACCGGCCGGCCATGGCGCGCCTGTTCGACCGGGTGATGGCTATCGTGACGGACCCCGCTGCCTGATCCCCGATCCGCCCGGAGCGCTGCCCATGCCCTATGTCGACGAGGTCCTGCTCGAGGTCCTGCGCTGCCCCGACTGTCGCGCCGAGGTCGACTACAAGGACCGTCGCAAGGTCGTGGTCTGCCGGGGGTGCGGGCTCCAGTACCCGGTCGTCGACGGCATCCCCGTGATGCTGGTCGACCAGGCCAAGCCATCGCGTCGTCGCTGATCGACCGTGCTCCCACCTCCCCGTCCGGTGCTCCACGAAGGCCTGCCATGACCACCTCCGATGCGGCCGCCGCGGCCACGGCAGCGGCCCTTCACCACGCCCTCGGTGACGAGGTCGACGTCCTCGTGACACTCGGCTCGGGCCTGTCCGGCGTGGCCGACGTCCTCACCGATGCGGTCTCGCTGCCGACCACGATCCTGCCCGGGATCCCGGCGTCGACGGTGCCCGGCCACACCTCGACCCTGCGCTACGGCCGGATCGGGTCGCTGCGGGTGCTCACCCAGGTCGGTCGCGTGCATCTCTACGAGGGCCACACCGGTGCCGACGTGACCCGCATGGTGGACGCTGCGGCCCTGCTGGGCGCGCACACCTTCCTGGTGACCAACGCCGCGGGCGGGCTCGAGCCGTCGTGGACCCCCGGGGACGTGATGGTCCTCCGCGACCACCTCAACCTCACCGGCACGACCCCGCTGCTGGGTGTCGTGCGGGATGGCGGCCCGGTGTTCGTCGACATGGCCGAGCCCTACGACCACGAGTTGCGCGCGCTGGCCCACCGGGTCGCCGCCGACACCGGCCTGTCGTTGCGCGAGGGGGTCTACGCCGGCCTGCTCGGTCCGGCCTACGAGACGCCGGCCGAGGTCGCGATGCTCCGCACGCTGGGGGCGACGGCGGTCGGCATGTCCACGGTCCTGGAGGTGGTGGCGGCCCGCAGTCATGGCCTCGACGTGTTGGGCCTGTCGACCATCACCAACGTCCACGGGGACGGCGTCGAGACCACCCATGCCGAGGTCATCGAGGTGGGCGCACGCGTCGCCGCTGACGTCACGCGGCTGGTCGCGGGCATCCTCCGGGACATCGCGGCCTGAGTTCGCGCGTGACCGCCCACGGTCCACAGCGGCGATCACGACCGTCCGGGACGCGGTCCGGGGCGACAGGCTGGGTGCATGGTCGGTGCCCTGCTGGAACTCCTCGCCCCATCACGCTGCCTGGCGTGTCGCCGTCGCGGCCCGATGCCGTGGTGTGCGCGCTGCACGCCGCCGGGGCGCGACGGACCCGGCTGTCCTCGCTGCGCCGGCGGTCCTTCCCGGGTGGGTCCGCCGACCACGGGCCCGTGTCCGCTGGACGGGTCCGACGTGGCGGAGGTCGTCGCCGCGTTCGACTACCGCGGTGCCGTCGCGGCCGCGGTCCGTGCCGCCAAGCTCGAGGCCTGCCCGGGCGCATGGGCACCGCTCGGTCACGCCCTGGCCGACGCCGTCGTCGCCCATGGCCCGGCCACCCCGGACCTCGTGACGGCGGTCCCGGTTCCGCACCGCCGCCGCCGGCGACGCGGCTTCGACCATGCCGCGCTGCTCGGCGCAGCCGTCGCCGGCGACCTCGGCCGGCCGTTCAGGCACCTGTTGGCCGTCGACGGTCGGGCTCCGGACCGTGGGGCCGGTGGCGCCGGGACGACCGTGGCCGGCATGGTCCCACTCGGGCCGGTCGCGGGCCACGTCCTGCTGGTGGACGACGTCGTGACCACCGGTGCCACCGTGCGCGCCGCCGCTGCGGCACTGGTGGCCGCGGGGGCATCGCGGGTCACCGTCGCGACGGTCGCCCGCGCGGGTGGGCACCGCACCTGAGGGGCCCTCGGACCACGTCGGTGACCGCGGTGGCCCTCCATGCCCGGACCGGTCGGGCCGGGTCGGCCGGTGCCGGTCGGACGGGGTCCAAGTCACCGGCCACATGGCCGGACCGGGTCGAACGGCCGTGTTATGGTCGTCAGCGGGTCCCGTGGACCTCGGTCTCGCGGACCGGCCCGGCCGCCCGCTGGCGCCGGGGAGGCGCGAACGACGGAGGCACGATGCAGATCAGCGTGACGGCACGTGATGTCGAACTCTCGGACGGGATCCGCGACGATGCGGTTGCGAAGCTGTCCAGGGTCCAACGGGTGTTCGGTGGTTTCATCGACATGGACATCACCTTCCTCCAGGGCCCGGGCGGCGGCGACGAGGTCCAGTGCGACGTCGTCCTCCACGCCAAGGGCCAGTACCTGCGGGCGAGTGGTGTGGGACCGGATGCCCTGACGGCGGCCGAGTCCGCCGAGTCGAAGCTGTCTCGCCAGGTCCGCAAGCTCAAGACCCGCATGGTCGACAAGCCCCGGCTGTCCGCGGCGGAGGCCCGCGGCGGCGCGTGAGAGCAGTCGTGGGGGTCACCGCCGCCGATCGCCGTCCGTGTGGACGACGACCGTGACGGTGACCGCCGATGAGTGACGACATGCTGACGGTCCGCGTGCACGGCGACGACGGCCGCGTCGTCCGAGCGATCCGCTCGGGCCGCATCCGGGTGGTGGACGGGGAAGCCGACCTCGTGGTGCACGTGCAACAGGCGGCGCAGGGCGACCCGAACCTGACCAGTCGCGAACTGGACGTGTTGTCGGAACTGGCCTGTGGCGCGACCAACGGCCAGATCGCCGAGACCCTGTTCATCGCCGAGAACACCGTCAAGAACCACGTCCGCAGCATCCTGTTGAAGTTGTCCGCGCGATCCAGGACGGAAGCGGTCGTCGCGGCCCACCAGCGCGGGATCCTGCAACTGTGACCGCGACCCTGCCGGGAGGATCGGTCTCCCGGTCCGGACCGAAGGTGAAGGTGATGTCGGCACGCCACCAGGTCGGGGCGGACCTGCGTCGTGAGCGACTGGTGTCCGATCTCGAGGGCGCCGGCTTCACCGCCCCGGGTCCGGAATTGGTCCAGGAGGTCGTGCACGCGCTGGAACTGCGACCGCACGAGGGTGTGCTGGCGACCTACGGCGCCATCATCCTGACCCGCGGTGAGGTGGACCTGACCGGCTGGGGGACGCGAGTCGACTTCGAGGACCTCGATCGGCTGCGCGAACTGGCCGACGGCACCACCAGTTTCGTCGTTCGGTCCGCGGACGGGTGGCACCTGGCGGTCGGTGAGCGCCCGGCCCGGGAGACCGACCTGGTCGCGCTGTGTGTGGAGCGCGACGCACGAATCCTCCGTCTGCGACCGGGTGGCCAACTCCAGGTCCTTGGCGGCGAGCACGTGTGGGTACTGGAGCGCGCGACCTGGAAGCGCCATCCGACGTCCGCGGTGTTCGTCCGGCGCCTCGCCGCCCGCGCGCCCCGCGCGATCGAGCGCGATCACGTCTGCCGGGGATTGCTGGACCTCGCCGTCCACACCCTCAGCCCGCGCCGGATCGGGGCCACCCTCGTGTGGTTGCCCGACGACGGTCACGTTGGCATCGGTGGCATGCTGGGCCATGGCGGGCCGGTGCCGCCACTGCCCGTGGCCGAACGGTCGGTCCACCACGCCATCGCCAACCTGCTGGGCCAGCACGACGGTGCCACGCTGCTGTCCCTGGACGGGCGGTTGGTGTGCACGGGCGTCGAACTGTTGGGTGACCCCACCCCCGAGATCGTTCGCCACCTGGGCATGCGCCACCGGTCGGCCGCCCGGTTCTCGCGGTTGCGCCCGGAGGCGATCGTCGTCGTGGTCTCCGAGGACGGCCCGGTGTCGATCTACGTCGACGGTGACGACGTGACCGGCCCGGAGGCCGGGTCGGCCCCGACCCCCCAGTCGACCTCCCAGCCGATCGATCCCCCGACCGACGAACCGACCGACGAACCGGCCGGCGGCACCGCCACCCCGTCGGAGGGCTCGGCCGCGCACTGACCGTTTGCGTCGCCCTCGACCGGACCCTGCCGGTGGCCGTCGCGGGTGCTCGGCGCGATGCCGATGGCGAGCACCTCGGTACGGGTGGCAATCCGTACCATTGGTGGACGCGGACCACCGCGGATCACGCGGCATGCCCGTCACCCCCCCGGATCGTGCACGGGTCCGTTCCCGAGGCAAGGCTTGGCACCATGCTCATTCTGAACCCGTTGCGCTGGGGCGAAGGTCGCAAGTCCCGCCGGATCTGGAGGGTCGTCGAGACCGTCAACGCCCAGTCCGACGCGGCAGCCGCCCTCACCGACGACCAGTTGCGCGCCCGCACCGACGAGTTCCGGGCCCGGTTGGACGACGGCGAGTCGCTCGACGACCTGTTGCCGGAGGCCTACGCCACCGTGCGGGAAGCGGCCTGGCGGGTCCTGCACCAGCGCCCCTACGACGTGCAGGTGTTCGGGGGCATCGCACTCCACCAGGGCAACATCGCCGAGATGCGCACCGGTGAGGGCAAGACCCTGACCTCGACCATGCCGGTCTACCTCAACGCGCTCGAGGGCTGGGGCGTGCACCTGGTCACGGTCAACGAGTACCTCGCCAAGCGCGACGCGGCCTGGATGGGCCGGATCCACGAGTTCCTCGGTCTGACCGTGGGCGTCGTGCACTCCAACCAGTCCCGCGAGCAGAAGCGTGCCGCCTACGACGCCGACGTGACCTACGGCACCACCAACGAGTTCGGCTTCGACTACCTGCGCGACAACATGGCGTGGGAACTGGACAAGCAGGTCCAGCGCGGCCACCACTTCGCCCTGCTGGACGAGGTCGACTCGATCCTGATCGACGAGGCCCGCACCCCGCTGATCATCTCCGGCCAGCCGACCCAGTCGGCGCAGTGGTACCAGGTGTTCGCCAAGCAGGTCGTGCCGAACCTGCGCATCGGCGAGGACCTGGGCGAGGGCCGGTCGACCAACGACTACGTGGTCGACGAGGCCAAGCGCACGGTGGCGGTGACCGAGGAGGGCGTGGCCAAGGTCGAGAAGCTGCTGACCATCGACAACCTGTACGAGAGCGTCAACACGCCGCTGATCCACCACCTCAACAACGCCATCAAGGCCCGTGAGCTGTTCAAGCGTGACCGTGAGTACATCGTGGTCGACGGCGAGGTCAAGATCGTCGACGAACAGACCGGGCGCGTGCTGGACGGGCGGCGCTACTCCGAGGGCCTGCACCAGTCGATCGAGGCCAAGGAGGGGGTCCGGGTCAAGGAGGAGAACCAGACGCTGGCGACCGTGACGCTCCAGAACTACTACCGCCAGTACGACAAGCTCGCCGGCATGACCGGGACCGCCAAGACCGAGGAGGTCGAGTTCCTCGAGATCTACGAACTCGGCGTGGTCGTGACGGACACCAACGAAGAGGTCATCCGCGACGACCGCTCGGACCTGATCTACAAGACGGAGAAGGCCAAGTTCGAGGCCGTGGTGGCCGACATCGAGGAGTGCCACGAAAAGGGCCAACCGGTCCTCGTCGGCACCACCTCGGTCGAGAAGTCCGAGTTGCTGTCGACCATGCTGACCCGGGTGGGGGTCCCACACCGCGTCCTCAACGCCAAGCAGCATGCTCGGGAAGCCCACATCGTCGCCCAGGCCGGCCAGTCCGGGGCGGTCACCGTGGCGACCAACATGGCCGGCCGCGGGACCGACATCCTGCTGGGCGGCAACCCGGAGGAGATGGCGCGCGACGACGTCGACCGCCTGGACGCCGAGGCCACCGACGAGGAACGGGCAGCGACCTTCGAGACCGCGCTGGCCAACTACACCGAGGCCACCGCCGCCGATCGCCAGGCGGTGCTGGCGGCCGGTGGCCTGTACGTCATCGGGACCGAGCGGCACGACTCGCGCCGCATCGACAACCAGTTGCGTGGTCGCTCCGGTCGCCAGGGAGACCCCGGGAAGTCCCGCTTCTACCTGTCGCTGCAGGACGACCTCATGCGGTTGTTCAACGCCTCCGCCGTGGACTCGATCATGGGTCGGCTCAACATCCCCGAGGACATGCCGATCGAGGCCAAGATGGTCAGCCGGGCGGTCGCCAACGCCCAGCGCCAGGTCGAGTCGCGCAACTTCGACATCCGCAAGAACGTGCTGAAGTACGACGACGTGCTCAACGACCAGCGCAAGGTCGTGTACTCCTCGCGGCAGGCCCTGGTCGAGGGCGACGACGAGGAGGTCCAGCGACTTGCCTCCAGCTACATCGACGACGTGGTGGTCGACGCCTTCGACACCTTCGCGCCCGCGGGCGTGTTCCCCGAGGAATGGGACATCGAGACCCTGGCCAACGAACTGGGCCAGATCTGGGAGCCCGAGATCGACCTCCACCACCTCGACCTCGAGACCGTCGAGCGCGAGGTGCTGATCGATGACCTGGTGGCCGACATCCGTGCGGCCTACGACGAGCGCGAGTCGTCCCTGGGCATCACCCGGGTCGCCGAGGCCGCGCCGGTGCGTGGTGGCGACGATGACGACGCGGACGACGCGCCAGCGGTGCGCGAGGCCCCGGTCATGCGCCAGGTCGAGCGCCGCGTCGTGTTGAGCGTCGTGGACCGGATGTGGCGCCAGCACCTGTACGAGATGGACGCCCTGCGCGATGGCATCGGCCTGCGCGCCGTCGGCCAGCGCGACCCGCTGACCGAGTACCAGCGCGAGGCCTATGCGTCGTTCACGCACATGATGGCGTCGGTCAAGCAGGAAGCGGTCGCGTACTTCTTCCACCTGCCGGTCAAGACCGAACAGGAACGCCAGGAGGAGGCAGCGAACGCCGAGGGCGTCGAGGACGGCCGCGCCGCGGCAGGGATCTCGCTGGGCGTCGTGACCATGGGGTCGGTGGACGACGTCGATGCCGGACCCAACGGGGACGGCGCGGCGGACCCGGCACCGACACGGGACGGCGCAGCCTCCGGTCCGGCCGGCAACGGCACGCCGTCGGCCGACGCCCCGGACAACGATGAGGTCGTGGCGACCGAGGACGACGACGTGGAGGTGGCCGGTGCGCCCGGCGACGTCGACGACCCGGTCGTGGAGTTCGAGGGCCCGGACGAGCCCAGGGGTGTCAGCTACCAGGGGGTGGACGACTCCCAGGACTACTCGGTGGCCGGTGCCGGATCCAACGGTGGTGCCGGCGACGGCAGGTCGTCACGCGACACCATGACCCGCGACGACGGCACGACCGTCCGCCGCGTGGCCACCGGCACGACCTACACCACCGACGACGACGACTTCGCCGGGGTCGGCCGCAACGCCCCCTGCCCCTGCGGCTCCGGCAAGAAGTTCAAGAAGTGCCACCTGGGCGCCTGACCCTCGCCCCAGCGCGCTCGGGTCAGGCGCCTACCAGGGTTCGACGCTGGCTGGCTCCTCCCAGTCGGGGCGGACGGGGGTGAGGTCGCCGTCGCCAGGTGGCGGATGGTCCTGGGGTGTGGTCAGCGTGGTGACCGTCCACACCGACGCGTGCCGGGTCAGTTCGACGCACACCGGCACCACGCGGTCGCCCACGTCCAGGACCACGACCACGTTGGCGAGCCCGGGGCGCGACACGTCGAGGTGAACCCGTCGCAGCGTGACGGCGAACGCCGCCGGTGGTCGCCGCCGGCATCGTCGCACCATGGCCGCCAGGACCCGGGCCGTGCGGGCGTCCACGAAGGCGGTGAGTTGGTCGACACTGCGCCGACCCGCCCGCGCCTCGAGGTACGCCGTCGCCGCGAGGACGGCCAGGGCCAGCGGCGGTCGACCGTGCGTGCGCAGTCGGAGCACCGGGGCGGCCGTCGGGACCGGGACGCCAGGACGTCGCGTCATCGCGTGGCTCGCAGGACCAGCAGGGCGGCGACGGCCCACGGGACCGCCGCAGCCGCCAGCAGCCACCACAGTGTCCGCCGCGAGGGTGGTCGCGCGGTGGCGGGGGCCGGTCGCGGGTCGGGCCGCCGAGCATCCGCGGCCGGGTCGCCGTCGCCCGCCGATTCAAGAAGCATCTTCAGTCACTTTCATTCCTTTCCACAAGCATGGCCGATGGGCTCGCGGTCGTCAAGGCCCCCTCGCGCGGGGTGTGGACGGCCCCTGCCGGCCGGTGGTCGCCCCGGCCATCCCGGCCGACCGTGGTCGGCCTGGCCGCCAGTAGGCTGGCCGTTCCCGATCTCGTCGAGGACGCTGATGACCACAGGAGCCCCCGGCAACGTCGCCGACACCACCGACGACGTGCCCGAACAGGTCCCCGTGGAGCCCGCACGGGAAGTCGACGGCACCCTGTTGCGCACCGAGATGACCGATGCCGAGCGCCGTCTGTTGTTCGAGGAACAGGTCCTGCCCGAGGTGGACCGGCTGTTCGGCGCGGCCATGCGGTACACCCGCGATCCCACCGAGGCGCAGGACGTCGTCCAGGAAGCCGTCGCCAAGGCGTTCTCGAGCTTCCACCAGTTCCAGCAGGGCACGAACCTGCGTGCGTGGCTCTACCGGATCCTGCACACGACCTACATCTCGATGTACCGCAAGAAGCAACGACGCCCGCAGGAAGCGCTGCAGGAGTCGATCGACGACTTCTCGTTCTACGACGAGGCACGCACCGGCGACAGCGCCGAGTACGAGGTGCTCGAGCAGATCACCGACGAGCACGTGAAGGCCGCGCTGGCCGAACTTCCCGAGGCATTCCGCATGGCGGTCTACCTCGCCGACGTCGAGGGGTTCGCCTACAAGGAGATCGCCGAGATCATGGACACCCCGATCGGGACCGTGATGTCACGGCTCCATCGTGGAAGAAAGGCCCTCCAGAAGGCGTTGCGCGAGTACGCGGTGGGGCACGGACTCATCGACGACGATGCACCGGGAGGGCAGTGATGGGCGCGGACGTGACCGATCTGGCAGGGCAGTGCTCGGACGAGTCGGGCAACTGCCAGCAGGCCTTGGAGGAACTGGAGCGCTACCTGGACGGCGAGTTGCCCGAAAGCGACCTGTCGACCATCCGCTCCCATCTGTCCGCCTGCTATCCGTGCGCCGACCGGGCCTCGTTCGAGGAGCAGTTGCGCGCGATCATCCGCGAGCGTTGCGCCGAGCGCACGCCGCCGGACCTCCACGACGCGATCCGCCGCCGCCTGGACACCATGGCCTCCACCTCCTGACCGGACCCGCTCCGCGACCCCCGCCCTCCTGCCCGCCGGGAGGGCGTCGTCATGTCACGACCCGTCGGCCACGGGACGGGCGCGCCGACGGGGGCGGCCCGACGATGGTTCGCGGGCCTGCGCAGGACGAGCCCGTAGTCTCGGGCGGTGACGCGACGACGAGGGTGACGGTGGCCACCAACACGGTGATGGTGACGGGTGGTGCGGGCTTCATCGGGTCCACGCTGGTCGACCGGATGCTGGCCGAGGAACGCCGCGTGGTGGTGGTCGACAACCTGTCGACGGGCCACCTCGCCAACCTCGACCAGGCCCGCCGCCACCACGCGGGGCAACTGGAGTTCCAGCGGCTGGACATCACCTCGGACGGCCTGGACGCGATGGTCGAGCGTCACCGGCCCGACGTCATCCACCACCTCGCGGCCCGCGCCTGGGATCCCGCGCACCCCGACGCCGTCGCCGATGCCCGCGTGAACGTGGTCGGCACGGTCAACCTGTTGCAGGTGGCGGTCCGCCACGGGGTCCGCAAGGTGGTCGTCGCCAGTTCCGGCGCGGCGATCCACGGCGACGTCGACCGAGACGACCTGCCGGCGGTCGAGACCCTGCCGTCGGCACCGCGCACGCCCCGTGGGGTCGCGCACGTGGCGGCTGAGCACTACCTCGAGGTGTTTGCACTGCAGCACGGGCTGGAGTGGACGGCGCTGGCCCTGGCCGACGTCTACGGCCCGCGCCAGGCCACCGATGCCACGGGCGGGGTCGTCGGCATCATGGCCGCGCGGATGCTGGCCGACACCGACGTGACCATCCACGGCGACGGCGAGCAGACCCGCGACTTCACCTACGTCGACGACGTCGTGCACGCCATGGCGTTGAGTGCCGACCGCGGCCACGGTCGCCGTTACAACATCGGCACTGCCCAGCAGACCTCCGTGAACCAGTTGTTCCGGGCCCTGGCCGCGGCGACCCGCTACGGCCACCAGCCCACGCGCGTCCCGGAGGCACCCGGGGCCGTGCGGGCGTCCGCGCTGTCGGCACGTCGTGCGGCCGAGGACCTGGGATGGAAGCCGTGGACCACCCTGGAGGAGGGCCTGGCCTCGACCCTGGAGTGGTACGCGGCACAGCGTCCCCGGCGCTGACGGCCACCGCAGCCTCCACGGCTGACGATGGCGGCCTCAGCCGGGGCCGCCGACCGAGGTTGACGCCGTCGCGCTGATCGGGTCGTCCGGCATGTCCTCCGAGCGCTTCCCACGGACGTCGGACGGCGGGTCCGGACGGTGGGCCGGAACGCGGTCGGGACCCAGGTCGGCATCCACGTCGGCATCCAGGTCGGCATCCACGTGTGGAGATCGCGCCGGCCGGCCATGGTCGGGCAGCCACGCCCGGGGGTGACGCACCCATGCCGGTTCGACGTCCGGCATGCCGGACAGGCTGGCGGCGAGCAGGACCACCGCGCCCGCGACGAGCAGGACATCCCCCGGGGACACCACGACGCCGAACCACCCCAGTGCGAGCGTGTCGGCCAGGCCGGTCAGCCGCGAGGTCGCATCGAGCAGGTGGTGGTGGCCGGCCGTGGGGACCGTGGCCGGAGAGGCCCCGAGGGCTCGGACGGCGTCGCCCGACACCGGCATCCCCGCGTTGGCCACGATGGCGGCACCGTTGGCCACCACGCCCGCGGTCAGGGCCACGACGCCGGGCAGGTGGGCGTTGACGATCCCGGCAGCCAGCAGGGCCGCCAGGCTCACCACCTCGCCCGCCACCAGCACCTCACCCAGCGGCTGCAGTCGGTCCAGTGCGGCCTGGCCGACCAGGCCCGCCACGACCACCGGCAGCCACCGGACAGCCGGCAGGCGCGGGTCGATCGGTCCGCCCCCCGTCCGTGCCCGCACGCCGGCCCACGTGGCGGCCAGGGCCACCGTCAGGAGTCCGAGCAGCATGGGAGGCGACCTTGGGCAGGGTCGGGGCATCGGCGGATGAACCGTGCAGGTCGAGGATGCCAGTCGAGGCAGCCGACCTCAACGAGGGTGGTCGTCCCGACAGCGGCGTCGTCGACGCCGGTGGCCGACCGGGATCGTGGATGGTCTACGCTCGCGCGCATGGCTGCCCGACCCGCTGACGACCGGACCTCCCGTGGGGGAGGTGGCCGGCGGCGTCGCGCGGCCGACCCGGACGACCGCGTGGCGGCGTTGGCAGGCCCGCTCGGGCGCGTCCTCGACCGGCTTCCCGCCACGCAACGGCGCGTGCTGGAGCTGCGCATGGGCCTGGCCGACGGGCACCCGCACAGCCTCGCCGACACCGCCCGCGTGATGGGCATCGGGATGACCGAGGCTCGCGAGATCGAGGCCCGGGCGTTCGAACACATCCGCGAGGTCGTCCCACTGGACCGCCTCGGGAAGTTGCTGGGGTCGTGAGTCGCCCGGGCATGCACGGCCCGGCGACACGCCGCGCCGCGATGCGCCGGACCGCCATGCGTCGACCCCCGGCGCGCCGACCCGCAGTGGGGCGGCGGCCATGAGCACCCTGCACGAACTGGTCCACGAGCACGTCTCGCTGTCCGACGCCGCCGTGGACCACCTCCAGGCGGTCGTGTCGGACTGGCAGATCCTGTCGGACCTGTCCTTCGCCGACCTGCTGATGCTCGCCCGCGACCATGCCGACCAGTTCGTGGTGCTGGCCCAGATGCGTCCCTACACCGCCCCCACGCTGCACCACGAGGACCTGGTCGGAGACGTGGTGGCGCCCGCGGACCGGCCGCACGTGGAGGCCGCCTTCGAGACCGGCCAGATCCAGCGGCTCGACGGGCGCCGTACGGAGAACGGCTCCGTGCCCGGCGTGGCCGACGACCCCGAGGGATCGGTCGCATACCGCGACGACGCGATCCCGATCTGGTTCGGCGGCGAGGTCATCGCGGTCGTCACCCGACAGATCAATCCCGCCACCACCCGGTCCGTGTCGGCCCTCGAGAAGGCCTACCTCGGGACCGCCGACGAACTGGTCGACATGTTGGCCGTCGGCGCCTTCCCGTTCCCGGGCGAGTCCCACGAGCGCGAACTCGCCCCCCGTGTTGGTGACGGCATGCTGCGGCTGGAGCCGTCCGGCCGCGTGGCCTACGCCTCGCCCAACGCGGTCAGCGCCTACCGGCGGCTGGGCGTGGTCGGCAACGTGATCGACCGCAACATCGCCGACTTCGACATGGACGACGTCGCCGTGCTGCGCGCACTGGCCGACGGCGATGCCCTGGAGTCGGAGGTGGAGGCGCGCGGCGCGGTGGTGCTGCGCCGACTCCTGCCCCTGACACGCGACCACGACGTGCTGGGCGGGCTGATGCTGGTCCGCGAGGTCACCGAACTGCGCCGCCACGAGCGCCTGCTGCTCTACAAGGACGCGACCATCCGGGAGATCCACCACCGGGTCAAGAACAACCTCCAGACCGTCGCGTCACTGCTGCGGCTGCAGGGTCGGCGATTGCAGGCCCCGGAGGCGGTCGAGGCACTGGGGGAGTCCGTGCGCCGGATCTCCTCCATCGCCCTGGTGCACGAGACGTTGTCGCAGGACGCCCGCCAACGGGTCTCGTTCGACAAGGTGGCGAGCCGGTTGGCGGACATGCTCACGACCGGCCTGACCGACCCGGAGCGGCCGGTGCAGGTGGTCATCGACGGGCTCGCGGGCGAACTTGGCCCCGACGTGGCGACCCCGTTGGCGCTCGTGATGTCCGAACTGGTCCAGAACGCGGTCGAGCACGCCTTCCCGTCCACCGGTGGTGAGGTCGTCGTGCGGCTGGACCGGCGAGCCGCCCGCCTGATCATGGAGGTGGTCGACGACGGGGTCGGGCTGCCCGACGGCTGGGACCTGCGACGCAGTGCGAACCTCGGCCTGCAGATCTCGCTCACCCTGGTCGAGTCCGAGTTGGCCGGCACGCTGGCCGTGGACAACGACGACACCGGGACGCGATGCCTGGTGGACATCCCGCTGCCCGGCTAGCGGCCTGCCTCGCTGCGCTCGGCAGGTTGGAGTTTGCTCGCCCGGGGGCTCGCAAACATCCAGCCCGGCTTCGGAGTGGGCCCGCTGCGAGTACTGGCGGGAAAATGCACGACGGCCCGCCGGGATCCGGTGGGCCGTCGTCGAGGTTGTGTGGGGGGGTCAGCTGGCCATGCGGCGGCGACGCTGGCGGGCGCGCTTGAGGGTGCGACGCTCGTCCTCGGTCAGTCCGCCCCAGATGCCGGCGTCCTGGTTCGACGCGAGCGCGTACTCGAGGCAGTCCTCGCGGACCGTGCAGGTCATGCAGACCTGCTTGGCCTGGTCGGCCTGTTCGACGGCAGGGCCGGTGGACCCGATGGGGAAGAAGAGTTCTGGGTCTTCGTTGCGGCAGGCGGCTTCGTTGCGCCAGTCCATGGTGACCTCCAGGGGTCGTGGTGGCAGGGAGTCGGTTGCGAGCTGCCAAATCGTGCCGGGGGTGGTCTCGGGGATCGACCCGAGAGGTTGTGAAGGATGTCACAACCACTTGTGAAAATCGTAACGAGGGGGTCGGGGCCTGACAAGGGGTTGCCCGACATTGGTCGCGAGATCGACGCGGCGGCGGAGGACTGGTTGCGGCGGCAACCGTTCGGTACGGGACGAGGATGGCTCAGAACGGCCGACTAATGGGTCTCTGGTCCCAATGCCAATTCGGACCCTTCAGTCGCGCGCTGGGCGAACACCCGGAGCGCACGGGGTATCGATTCGAGCGCCACTTCGGTGAACTCGCCCGCGTAGTCGCCGTCGACCTGGAGCGGTCGTGCGACCGTCGAGGTGAGGGTCAACCGGTTGCGGTCGTGCAGCATGGTCACGTCGTCACCGGCGCGCAGACCACGGCCTCCGCGCAGGCCGGCGAGCAGGCGCAGGAGCCGGACCGCGGACACCGGACCGATCAGTGTGAGGTCGAGACCGGTGTCGAAGGAGGCGTCCGGCGTCACGTGCAGGGGATGGCCCCGCAGCCAGGTGTAGGGCGTCGTGTTGCCGACGATGGCGATGGATCCGGGTCCCACGGTGGTGCCGTCGCCGGTGACGACCTGGAGCGTGCCGGCGGCCCGGTCGGCGTCGGCGAAGAACGTCCGCGTTGCCTGCCACACGAAGGCGCCCTGGCGCAGCCGGCGCTTCATCCCCGGCGCCTGCTCGACCGCGCGGACCACGGCGGCGTCGAACCCGAAGCCCGCGTGGAAGGTGAAGTAGCGTCCGCTCGCCCGGCCGAGTGACACGTGGCGCACCTCGCCCCCGGCGACGGCGTCCAGCAGGGCCTTGGTCGCCCGCACCGGGTCGTTGGGCAGGCCCAGCGACCGCGCGAACACGTTGGTGCCGCCACCGGGGATGACGCCCAGGATCGCCGACGTCCCGGCCATCGCCTGCACCACCTCGTTGGCGGTGCCGTCCCCGCCCAGTGCGAACACGGCGTCGACGCCGTCGTGGATCGCGCCGGCCACGATGTGGGTGGCATGGCCACGCATCTTCGTCGGCTGGACGTCGAGGTCGACCCGTGATGCCAACGCCGCTGCGATGACGTCGCGCACGCCCGCATCGGTGGTCGTCGCGTTCGGGTTGAAGACCAGGACCGCCCGCATGCCTAGACCTGCGCCAGTGCGTGGTCCAGGTCGGCCACCAGGTCGTCGACGTGCTCGATGCCGACCGACAGCCGCAGCAGGTCGTCGGGCACCTCCAGCGCCGTGCCCGCGACCGATGCGTGGGTCATCGCTCCGGGATGTTCGATCAACGACTCGACCCCGCCCAGTGATTCGGCGAGGAAGAACAACTCCGTGCCGACGGCCACGGCATCGGCCGCGGGGCGCCCGCCGGCCAGGCGGATCGACAGCATGCCACCGAAGTGTCGCATCTGGCGGGCGGCGACGTCGTGGTTGCGATGGTGGGCGAGTCCGGGGTAGAGCACCTGCGTGATCGCGGGGTGGTCCACCAGGTGGTCGGCGATGGCGGCCGCGTTCGCGCAGTGGGTCTCCATCCGCACCCCCAGGGTCTTGATGCCACGGAGCGTGAGGTAGTTGTCCAAAGGTCCACCCACGGCGCCCACGGCGTTCTGGAGGAAGCGCAGGCGCTCGGCGGTCTCGGCGTCGGTGCACACCGCCCCGCCCACCACATCGGAGTGGCCGCCCAGGTACTTGGTCGTCGAGTGCACGACCAGGTCGGCCCCGTGGGCCAGGGGCTGGGTGAGGTAGGGGGTGGCGAAGGTGTTGTCGACCACCAGGCGAGCCCCGGCGTCGTGGGCGACCGTCGCGAGCGCGGCGAGGTCGAACACCTTCAGCAGGGGGTTGCTGGGTGTCTCGACCCACACCAGTCGGGTCGTCGGCCGCACCGCGGCGGCGACCGCGTCGAGGTCCGCGAGGTCGACCGTCGTCACCTCCAGGAGCCCGGCCGGCACATGCACCTTGGCGACCTGGCGCCACGTCCCGCCGTACACGTCGTCGGCCATGATCACGTGGTCACCGGGCGACAGCAGTCGGAACACGGCGTCCTCGGCCGCCAGCCCCGAGGCGAACACGACCGCGTCCTCGGCCTGTTCGAGGCTGGCCAGTGCCATCTGGAGTGCGTCCCGGGTCGGGTTGCCGCTGCGGCCGTAGTCCCATCCGCGGTGCTCGCCCACACCGTCCTGGGCGTAGGTCGACGTCTGGTAGATCGGGACGTTGACCGAGCCGGTCCGGGGCTCGGGCTCCTGGCCGGCGTGGATCGCGCGCGTCGTGAAGTGCATGGGGTTCCTTGCCGGGTGGTCGGTCGGTGGTCGGCGGGTGGGCGCCGTGTGTGCGGCGACCCGTGGCCGGGTGGCGTCGCCGGGTCAGCGGATCCCGGCGAGGTAGCCCAACAGGTCGGAACGGGTCAGCACGCCCGTGGGCCGGTCCCCGTCGACGACGATGACGGCGGCATCGGTCCCGGTCAGGCGTTCGAAGACCTCGTCCACACGCGCGTCCGGCGCGATCGTCGGCATGGGCGGCTGCATCGTGTCGCCCACCGGCATCCGCATCACGTCGGGGTTGGACAGGGCTGCGTCCAGCAGGGCGTTCTCGCGGATCGAGCCCACGACGTCGTCGCTGGTCGCCTCGTCGTGGACGCCCACCCGGAACACGGGCATCTGCGACACGCCGAACTCCTTGAGCAGGGCGATCGCGTCGGCAACGGTCTCGTCGGGGTGCACGTGCACGAGCGACGGCAGGTCCGACGCCTTGCCACGCAGTGCGTCCTGGACCCCGCCGCGGGACCGGTCGAGGAAGCCGTGCTCGGCCATCCAGTTCTCGTCGTACAACTTCGACAGGTAGCCACGGCCGGAGTCGGGCAGGAGCACCACGATCGTGGCGTCGTCGGGCTGGCCCTTGGCGTACTCGAGGGCCGCCCACAGCGCGGTCCCGCACGACCCCCCGACCAGCAGGCCCTCCTCGCGGGTGCAGCGACGGGCCGTGGCGAACGAGTCCGCGTCCGACACGCGGTACCAGTGATCGACCACGTCCGGGTCGAACGTCGGCGGCCAGAAGTCCTCGCCGATCCCCTCGACGAGGTAGGGGTGGACCTGGTCGCCGGAGTACAGCGAACCCTCCGGGTCGGCGCCGACGACCTGGACCGACGGCTTGCGGTCCTTGAGCCAGCGACCGACGCCCGTTGCGGTCCCACCGGTGCCCACACCGCACACGAACGCGTCGACCTGGCCGGCGGTCTGGCGCCAGATCTCGGGCGCGGTCGAGAACGTGTGGGTCAGGGGGTTGGACTGGTTGAAGTACTGGTTGGGCTTGAAGTGGTTCGGCCGGTCGGCCAGGGCGTCGGACACCGAGTAGTAGCTGCGCGGGTCCTTCGGCTCGACCGCGGTGGGGCACACCACGACCTCCGAGCCGTAGGAACGCATCAGTGAGATCTTGTCCTCCGAGACCTTGTCGGGGACCACGAAGATGCAGCGGTAGCCCTTGAGCGCGGCCGCGATCGCCAGCCCGACGCCGGTGTTGCCGGAGGTCGGTTCGACGATGGTGCCGCCGGGGCGGAGTTCCCCCGCGGCCTCGGCCGCCTCGACCATCGTGATGCCGATGCGGTCCTTGACCGACCCGCCCGGGTTCAGCATCTCCAACTTGGCGAGCAGGGTCGGCCCGATGTCGGCTGAGAGGCGCTCGAGCGCCAGCAGGGGCGTGTCGCCCATCAGCGCCAGCAGGTCGGGTGCGACCTCGCGGCCCCGGTCGTCGCGGTGGCGCCGGGGCTCGCTGGCGAGGTCGTGGTGTCGGCCCACGACACGGTCGTAGTGGGCGGGATCGGTGACGTCGAAGTCGGTCATGGGGCTCGCGGTCAGGTCGCGGGACGGGTGGTCGGGCGGGATCGGTCCATCGTAGGAGCGGGCAGGGCGACGCACGACGCCCGCACCGGGTGGGGTGCGGGCGTGGGTCGTACCCCCGGTAGGAATCGAACCTACGCTTCCGCCTCCGGAGGGCGGTGCTCTATCCACTGAGCTACGGGGGCCCGTGGCGACCGCCAACGGTACCAGCGTCGCCAGTGTGGGCTCCACGGCCACCGGGTGGCGGGGGCCGGCCGGCGTGGGGACCGATCGACCGCTGGCACGGATGGCGGGACGAGCCCGGGTCGGGCGGGAACAGTCGTCCGGCCGGGGGGTTGTCCCGGGTCCGGAACGGCGGCTGGTGGGCTCGCCCCGTGCGACGTCCTCCGCTCGACCACCACGCCTGAACCATCACGTTCGACCACCTCGTTTCGACCACCCCGTCCAGCCATCCTCGGCCAGGAGCCCCGCATGCGGCTGTTCCGACGACCGCCGACCCTGTCTGTCGAGCAGCGCGATGCGCTCTCCGCGGTCCTGGGGCCGCTGGACCGGTACCGGGGTGGGGACCACGACGTGCTGGCGGACCTGACGGCGTGGTTGCTGGCGCGGCCGGACTGGTCGGCGGCGCGTGGCTTCGACCTGACCGAGGACATGCGGTTCGCGGTGGCGGCGACGGCGGCCGTGCTGGGGGTGGGGATCGCCGAGGACGACCCCTTCGGCAACGTCAGCGGCATCGTGGTCCACCCGTCCACGATGGTCGATCGACGACCTCGCGCGACCCCGATGCGCGGAGTCGTCACCGAGGCGCCCCGGTCGATGCTGGGTCACACCACCGCCCACGGGCCGGTGTTCGTGTCATGGCAGGCAGTCGAGCGCGACCGTCACCACGGTCGCGGCAGTGTCGTGCTGCACGAGTTCGCCCACAAGCTGGATGCGGCGACCACCATGATGGACGGCACGCCACGGCTGGACGGCGTCGGCGCCCGCCCGAGATGGGTCGAGGTGTGCACGCGGGTGTACGAGCAGCTCCGGGCCGGGGGACCGGACCCGGTGTTGCGCCGCTACGGCGCGACCAATCCCACCGAGTTCTTCGCCGTCGCCACGGAGGCGTTCTTCACGCGTCCGCTGGACCTGCGTCACGTCCATCCCGACCTGTTCGGGGTGTTCGCCGACGCCTTCCACCAGGACCCCGCGACGGTCGACGCCGGCCGCGGGCTGACCAGCCGGATCGCCGACGACGAACGGGCCGCCGCCGAACGTGCTGCGGCGGCGCGGGCCGCCGCCGAGCAGGGGCCTGCGAACGACGCGGCCGAGCACGGCGATGCGGCCCACCGGGGCTGAGCCGGGCCCGAGGCGTGCGGTCACGCGATCCCATTCGGCCACGGCGGGTGGTGTGGCATGACGAACGGGGACCGCCGTGTGGCGGTCCCCGTCGGTGGTACGTGGTGCGTGTCGAGATGTCAGCTGGCGGGCATCAGGACGGCGTCGATGAGGTGCACGGTCGCGTTGGCGGTCGCGACGTTGCCGCAGACCACGTTGGCGACGGTGCCATCGGGGGAGGTGACCGTCATGGCGTCGGCGTCGAACTCGAGCTCGCCACCGTTGAGGGTGGGGATGGTGCCGGCCTCACCGAGTGCGGCGGCGTCCATCTGGCCCTCGGCGACGTGCAGGGTCAGGATGGAGGTCAGCAGTTCCTGGTCGGCCAGCACGGCGTCCAGGGTGTCGGCCGGGATGGCCTCGAACGCGGAGTTGATGGGCGCGAAGACCGTGAGGGCCTCAGCGGAGTTGAGCGTGTCGCCCAGGTCGGCTTCGCCGACGGCGGTGACCAGGGTGGACAGCAGCGGGTTGTTGGATGCGGCGGTCGCGACCGGGTCGTCGGCCATGCCGGCGGACGAACCGTCACCGTCGGCGGGGATCTGGTCGCAGGCGGGGCCGACCGGCTCCATCATGGCGCCCTCCGACATCATCTCGGATTCCGACATCATCTCGGACTCGGACATCATCTCGGATTCGGTCATGGCCTCGGTCTCCGACATCATCTCGGATTCGGTCATGGCCTCGGACGCGGTGGTCTCGGCGGCGTCGTCGCCACAGGCAGCCAGGGTGAGGCTGAACACGGCGACGGCGGCGATGGCGCCGGTGCGGAAGTGGGTGGAGCGCATGGTGACAACTTTCGTTTCGGGGGCCTACGACTGTTGTCGTACGACCAGTGAGTTTGCACTCGTGGTTCGGGTCACGGCCCGCCTCGGATTGGTCACGTGGTCAAGGTCGGGACCAAGGACCTCCCCGGGGGCGACGGATGACGTCCGTCAGGCCCCGTCACCGGTGAAGACGACGACGCTGTGCCAGCCGGAGGCACCGTTGGGGAAGGGCTCCGCCCGCTCCTCGGTCTGGACCTCGCCGGTGCCGTCCGTGGCCCGGACCGTCAGCGTGTGCCGGCCGGGCTCGATCGCGTCGGTGTCCCACGGCCACACCCACTGGCGCCAGGTGTCGGTGCCCACGGCCTCGGCCAGGTCGGCCTGCTGGAACTCGCCGTCGTCGACGCGCACCTCGACCCGGTCGATCCCGCGGGTCTGTGCCCACGCCACTCCGGCGACGGGCACGGTGCCACTCGCCAGTCGGTCGAACCCGACGGGCGTGTCGATGCGGCTCATGACCTTGATCGGGGCCCGCTGGTCCCAGTCGCGCTCGACCCAGTACTGGTCGAAGGCGTCGAAGGTGGTCAATTCGATCTCGGACAGCCACTTGGTGGCCGACACGTAGCCGTACAGGCCCGGCGTGACCAGGCGGAGCGGGAAGCCGTGGACCTCCGGCAGCGGCTCACCGTTCATGGCGTAGACGACCAACGACTCCCGCTCGGCGACGGCCTCGACCGGGAACCCGGCCGTCCAGTCGTCGAACGCCCGGCCGACGACCTGGTCAGCGGCGGGATCCACGCCCACGCGCTCGAGCAGGGCGGCCAGGGGCACGCCCTGCCACGTGGCGGTGCCGACGAGGTTGCCGCCCACCTGGTTGCTCACGCAGGTCATGGTGATCGCGCGTTCCACCGATGGCATGGCCAGCAGGTCGTCGTAGGTGAAGGTCTCTTCCTGGTCGACCATCCCGTGGATGCGCAGCGTCCAGTCCGCCGATGACAGCTGGGGCACGGTCAGGGCGGTGTCGATCCGGTAGAAGTCGGCGTTGGGGGTCACGAACGACGACAGTCCCTCCACGTCCGGATGCCCGGCCGTGGGAATGGTCGGCGCGCTCTCGCCCGGCGATGGCAGGGCCAGGTCGGCCCGTTCGCTCGCCACGTCGAAGCGGCGACCGAGCAGGCGGCCCGCGACGGCGGCGACCGCGCTTCCGGCGATCACCGACGAGGCGGCGACCAGGAACCCGCGGCGCGAGGTCCCCCGGTCGCCGTCGGTGAAGGGGCGGTCATCGACGTCGCGCCGTGTCGTCGCCACGGCCTGCAGGTTCCCCTGCACCAGCCACAGGAGCACGGGGACGGCCACCAGTCCTGTGGCCAGGCTGGGAAGGACTGCCCAGGGCAGGACCGCGGCCGGATCGAGCGCGGCGGCGAGGACACCCACCGCGGCCAGGACGGCCGCGCCGGCGGCCGCGATGCGGGGACGTCGGCGGGCGACCAGGCCCAGGACGGCAGCCACGATCACCAGGACCACGACGATCCCGGCGACCAGGGCGATCTTGTCGTTGGTCCCGAAGGTCGCGATCGCGATGTCCTTGACCGGTCGGGGGACCGCGTCCACCACCCGGTTGCCGATCGAGATCACCGGCGAGGTCAGGTTGGCACTGAGCCCGGCCACCAGTTCGCCGGCGGCGAGTCCGGCGATGGCGGCGAGGACGCCGCCGGTGGCCGCGGCGACGGGGCCGCGGGTCGCGGAGGGCGGGGGACTGGTCATGGCCGGGGGCCGATCCGTGTGGGGAAGGGTGTGGGGATGGTGGTACGCAGGGGCGGCTCCGCCAGATTGGGTGCAGGTCCGGGCGCGGCCGACGTGCAGGCCGCCGCGAGCAGGGGCGTACCCGGTCGTGCCTGGCGGCAGGGGGCGGTCTCGATCGTCTCGATCGTGGGGGGTCGTCGATCCGATGCCCGCGGCCCGCAACCCGGCGTGCAGCGCATCCACCCACTGGGCCGCCGTGGAGCGGGTCGGTCAGTGCAGGTCGATCGCCAGCAGCAGTCCGGACAGCGATGTCGAGAACGCGGCCAGGGCAGCCACGAACATGGCACGCGGGTGGCGCCACGCCACCTCGCGGCCGTTCCGCTCGGCGTAGTTGATGCGCGACAGCCACATCGCGAACAGGCTCAGGCCGACACCGATGATCGGCAGCACCACCATCAGCAGTGGGAACCCGTCGAGGCCGCTGCGGACCAGGATCGCCAACGACACCACGATCGTGGATGACGCGGTGCGCTGGTCGGCCAGCGAACTGCGGGCGCTGGGCGCCGCGGCGGCCGTGGGGATCATCGGAACAACAGGTTGTAGGCGACGCCGAGCAGGCCCCCACCGAGCACCGCGAATCCGACCAGGAAGGCCATCGTGGGGCTGGGCAGGGCTCGGTCCAGGCGCAGGGCTCGTTCGGTGACCGCCCACCGTGCGACGGCCCCGACGATGATCGTCAGCGACAACGAGAACGCCGAGATGGACAGGAACAGTGAGAGTTCCTGCCCGACCAGGTCGCGGACCAACAGGAGGCCACCACCACCGGCGGCGAAGCCGGTGGAGGTCCGGATCCACGACAGCAGCGTGCGTTCGTTGGCGAGGCTGAATCGCGGATCGGGTTCGGAACCGGCCTGGTACACCCAGTACGGGCGACGAGGCCGGGAGTCGTCCATCCCCGGCAGCGGTTCCATGCCTGCCACCCTAGTGCGGCGCTCCGCGGCGTCGAACCGCACCCGCCTCGGCTCAGGGGGCCCACTCGTCCAGCGTCAGTCCGACCACGGTCATGCTGCCGTCGTCGGCGACCTCCAGGGACACCATCCACTGCTGCCAGTCCAGGCCGCCGTACTGGGGGTCGTCGCCGGGGTCATGCAGGGTCACCCACGGGAAGCCCAGGAACTCGCTCGGGATCGCGGCCGCGGCCGTCCGTCCGTTGGGGCCCTCGAACGTCTGCAACACCAGCACCTGGTTGTCGTCGTCGTCCCAGACATCCACGAAGGACTCGGCGATCGCCTTGGCGAAGGTCTCGGGCCGGATCTCGGGGCTGTCGAGCGCGACCGCGTTCGAGCCCCAGCGCCGGGTGGTGGGGTCGTCGGCCACGTCGTCCAGGTCGTCGTGGTCGATCACCACCGGCGGCTCGTGATGTGCGATCCACAGCCCGTGGTCGGACACCACGGGTCGCAGGTCGTCTCCGGCTCGCAGGCGGCGACCGAGTTCGTCCACCACCGCCAGGGCGTCGGCCTCGGAGAACTCGTCGGCCGGGACGTCGCGCGTCAGGTAGGTCCCGTTGACCCAGCCCTGGCCCGCGGGCGTGCGTAGTTCGACCCAGGTCGAGCTGCCCACGGGTTGTTCGCGGCCGGTGCTCGGCGCCCGCGTCCCCGGGCGGAGTCGTCCCATGATGGTTCGATCGGCTCCGGGTCCTCGGCGCACGTTGAGCAGGTCGTCCGCGGCGACCCGGACGACGCGCACGGCCTGACCGCCCGCCGGCACCGGGGGGAACTCGCCTTCGTCCCAGGTCGGCGTGCCGACCGAGCCGGCCATGATCGGGAACTGCCGCGTGAAGTCGGCGCGGCGCAGCCCGTCGCCGACCTCGATGCCGTGGCCACTGAACGTCGCGATCGGCTCGCCGTCGAGGTGGAGCCGGACCAGGTCCACCGAGGCGAACTGGGTCAGCGTGTACGTCAGTTGGGCGAGCTTCGCCAGGTCGGCCGTGCTGCCGCCCACGCCACTGCGTTCGAACTCGCGGGACAGGTCGACCGTTGCGGTCCCGTTGCGGATCGTCAGGCCCAGCAGCAGGGTGTCGGACGGCATCGAGGAACCGAGACCGGAGTCCGATTCGTCCTCGCTGGGTCCCACGATCAGGGCGCGCACCGCGGCGGCCGCGATCCCGGGTCCGGTCACGGTGCGCGGCACCGCAACGGCCGACATCGCATCTTGAGCCCACCAGTAGACCTGGACGGTGCGGACGTCCGGGGCCGACGCGGGGTCGTCTGCGGGGGTCGTCGGTGTCCCAGGTGTCCCAGGTGTGGGTGTCGGCGAGGTCGGTGTCCCGGGGGGATCCGTCGGTGTGGTCTCGGTCGGGTCCACCGGCGTGGGAGCAGCCGTGGCACGCGGGCCAGGCGGGGAGGGGGGTGCCGTCGACGGCATCGGTGTGCCCGTGTCCTCCGCGGCCACGGGCACGGCCGTCACGACCGGACCGCCCGAACCGGTGGCCGCGGACGTGCACCCGGTCAGCACGAACGCCACGGTCACGGCCACCACGGTGCCGGGCAGGGCTCGTCGCCGCGAGCGGCCGGCCTGGCTGCCACGCGCGTCCCGACGGCGGTCGTGCGGTCGGACGGGGACGTTGATCGGTGACGACAAGGGCGTGCTCCTCAGCGGGTGTCACCATCATCGCCCGGCGTTGTCTCGGCGCCATCACCGCCCTGCAACGATCGCGCAACAGGGATGGTGGCCCGGACGGCCAGTCCACCGTGCGCACGTGGCGTCGCCGTCAGGTCGCCCCCCGCCCGTCTGGCGTGGTCCCGGGCGATCGCCAGCCCCAACCCCGCCCCGCCGCGACCGGCCCCGGCCCCGGTGGCGAAGCGATCAAAGACGCGTTCGAGGTCGGCCGCCACGATTCCCGGGCCGCGGTCGGCCACCACCACCTCCAGCACCTCGTCCGGTCCGTGACCGTCGACCTGGCCGGCCATCGGATCCTGACCAAGCAGGCGCACCGTGACCACGACCTCGCGCCCGTCCGCGTGGATCCGGGCGTTGTCCACCAGGTTGCCGACGATCCGTTCCACCGGGTGGGCTGCCAACCGCAACGGTCGGTCGACCGCGACGTCGACCTCGGCGGTCGGGAGCCGTCGTCGCACGAGCGCACGCACGAGGTGGGACACGTCGACGTCCGTGGCCGCGTCGGTGCCCGAGGGCGCGTCCAGCCGGGACATCTCCAGCAGGTCCTCGACGAGGTCACGCAGGTGCCGCGCCTCGCGATCGACGATCTCGGCCAGGGCGCGGCTGTCGTCGTCGGCATCGGTCCGGGCGAGGCGATCGGGGAGCAGGCCGGCCGCGGAGACCAGCCCGGTCAGTGGCGTTCGGAGTTCGTGGGACGAGTCGGCCACGAAGCGTCGTTGCGACTCCTCTGCGACCCGCAGCGTCGAGATCGTGTCGGCCAACGAGGCCGCCATGTCGTTGAAGGCGACGGCCAGGCGGCCGACCTCGTCGTCCCCGGTCGGCAGGCGGGCGTCGAGGTCGCCAGCGGCCATCCGGCGGGCGGCGGCGCTTGCCTGTCCGAGCGGGCGCAGGATGCCGCGGGCGAGCCACCACGCCGCCAGCAGGCCGAGCAGTGCGACGCCGACGGCGGCGGCCACGGTGGTCCGAACGACCGCGACCGTGTTCGCGGCGACCTCGTCGGTGGCGATGACCAGGTACAGGTCCGGACCGCCGGGCGGCCGGCGGCCGCCCACCACCAGCACCTCGCGACCGCCCCGGTCGAGGAACTGCCAGCCCAGGTCCCCCTCGGCCACCAGTGCGACCACGGCCGGATCCAGTTGGGCGACCAGGTCGTCGGGGCCGGTCGGGGCGGCATCCGGCACGACGATGACCACGTCGTCCGCACCCCGGGCCAGGATCCGGTCCACCAGGCCGGAGTCGTCCACGTCCGACGGCGTCGGCGACGGGGGCAACCCGACGGCGTCGGCGAGCGTCGTCAGGGCGAAGCGGGCATCGTCGAGCGAACCGGCGACCAGGTTCCGTCGCAGCGACGACTCGACCAGCAGCACGGAGGTCGTGCCGACGACCACCGCAGTCAGGGCAACGACCGCCATCAGGGTCGCGGTCAACCGGACCCGGAACGAGGCCGACCACCCCCGGATGCCGGTGGCACGCGTCACGAACGGGCGCGGTACCCGAAGCCGCGCACCGTCTCGATCAGGCTGGGGTCGGACGGATCGGCCTCCACCTTGGCTCGCAGGCGCTGGATCGCGACGTCGACGAGTCGGGTGTCCCCGACGTCCGGATAGTCCCACACCTGGCCGAGCAGCACCTCGCGGGTGAAGACGCGCCCGGGCGCGCCGGCCAGCGCGACGAGCAGGCGGAACTCGGTCGGGGTCAGGTGGAGGTCGCCGTCCGGTCCCGTGACGCGATGGCCGTCCGGGTCGACCGTCCACGGACCCAGCGCCAACGTCGCCCGATCGTGATCATGGCCGAGGTCGTGGCGGGCGCGACGGAGGTTGGCCCGGACGCGGGCGACCAGTACGGCCATGTCGAAGGGCTTGGCGACGTAGTCGTCCGCACCCAGTTCCAGTCCGAGCACGACATCGGTCGCCTCGGTCCGGGCCGTCAGCATGACGACCGGGGTGGCACCGTCGGCCCGGATCGCGCGCAGCACCTCCAACCCGTCCCGTCCCGGGAGCATGACGTCGAGCAGGACCAGGTCGGGGCGGTGGTCGCGGAAGGCGTCGATGGCCCGCAGGCCGTCACCGACCGCATCCACGGTGAACCCGGCATCGGTCAGGCCCAGGCGGGTGGTCTCGCGGATCGATCGGTCGTCCTCCGCGAGCAGGATGAGGGCGTCCACGTCGGCTCCGGCGTACTCGTGGTCAGTCCGGTCGCACGATCACCAGTGGACAGGGGGCGTGGTGCGACAGTTGCTGGGACACCGACCCCAGCACCAGCCCCACGAACCCGCCACGCCCGCGGGAACCCACGACCAGCAGGTCGGCGTCCCGGGCGGCCTCGATCAGGGCCTCGGAGGGTCGTCGTCCGGTGGCGGTCCGGGTGAGGATGGTCTCGGGCAGGGGCCCGGGCAGTGCCTCGACCATCGTGGTCGCACGCTGTTCGGCCTCGGTGCGGGCGTAGCGGTCGTGCTCGGTCCGCCAGTCCGCAGCCCGCCGTGCCTGGTCCCCGAGGTGGCTGGCACCGGTCTCGCCGTCCTTGGCAACGTGGGGATTGGGCTCGTCGGAGGCGCGGTAGACGATCAGGACGTGGAGGTCCAGTCCGCGGTGGTGGGCATGGTCGGCAGCCCATTCCAGTGCAGCGCGGGCGGATGGCGATCCGTCCACCCCGACGACGACGTGGCCCATGGCTGATCCCTGCGTTCGGTGGACGGTGCGGGTTCATCATGGCCCACCGAAGTCCGCACGGCAAGCCGGGACCGGGTTCCCCGGTGTCGGGTGCCGTCGAGACGGACACGTTTCGACCTGCCGCACGCCCCGGGACCGCGGTCGCCTCCTGCATGGGTCGGTCGGTCCTGGCGTACAGTCGCGGGTCCGCTGGGTGCGTCGCCGTCATCGGTGTGCGACGCCCGCGCCGTGCCCCGAACCTCCCCGACCGAACCTCCCCGACCCGAGCGTGTCCATGACCTCCAACGATCCCGTCCTGGTCGAACTCGGTGCGGCGATCGATGCCGCCCTGGCCGCGGCCGACCTGCCGCCCGTCGACGATGCCGGGTTCGAGCGCCCGCGCGACCCGGACCACGGGGACTGGGCCTCGACCCTGGCGCTGCGACTGGCCAAGCCGGCGCGGATGGCCCCGCGGGCGATCGCCGACACGCTGGTCGAGCACCTCGACCTGCCGGGGTCGGTGTCGTCGGTGGAGATCGCCGGACCGGGCTTCCTGAACTTCCGACTGTCCCAGGACGTCGTCGCGGACATGGTCCGCGACATCCTGGCGCGCGGGTCGTCGTTGCGGCCGGTCGAGCCGACCGGGACACGGATCAACGTCGAGTTCGTGTCGGCGAACCCGACCGGTCCGTTGCACATCGGGCACGGTCGGTGGGCGGCGGTCGGCGACGCGATCGCGGAACTGCTGCTGGCGACCGGCAACGAGGTCGTGCGCGAGTACTACCTCAACGACGCCGGCGGCCAGATCGTCACCTTCGGCGAGACCGTGGTGTTGTCGGCGCGCGGCGAGGTGCTGGACGACCACCACTACCAGGGCACCTACATCCGGTCGATCGTGAAGCGACTGCGGGCCGACTGGGGTGACGAGATCTTCGAGGAGGAGGGTCCCGGGGACCTGCCGCCGGCGGTGGCCGCGCTGGGCGCGACCGACGACCCGGCCGACGACGCCGGCGCGCCCCATGGCGGTGCCACCGGCCCCGGTGACGTCGAGGCGCGGATGTCGCGCCGACTGGCCCTGCGGGTCGGCATCCTGGCGGCCGACGTGATGCAGGACCGGTTGGAGTCGTCGTTGGCGGCGCTGGGCGTGCACTACGAGCGCTGGTTCTCGGAGCGTCGTGAACTGCACGACACGGACGCGGTCGCCGAGACGGTGGCCGAACTGGAGGCGTCCGGCGTGGCCGAGCGGCGCGACGGGGCGTTGTTCCTGAAGACGTCGGAGTACGGGGACGACAAGGACCGGGTGTTGGTGCGGGCCAACGGCGTCCCGACCTACTTCGCGGCCGACTGCGCGTACCTGCGTGACAAGTTCGCGCGGGCCGACCACCTCGTGTACCTGCTGGGCGCGGACCACCACGGGTACGTGGCGCGGTTGAAGGCGGCTGCCCAGTGCCTCGGCCACCCGCCGGAGGCGATGGAGATCCGGATCGGCCAGTTGGTCAACCTGTTGCGGGACGGCGAGCCGGTGAGGATGTCCAAGCGCGCCGGCACCTTCGTGGGGTTGGGCGAGGTCGTGGACGAGGTCGGCGCGGACGTGACCCGCTACCACTTCCTGCGGTCCGGGCTGGACACCGCGCTCGACTTCGACCTCGCGCGGGTCGCCGAGCAGTCGATGGACAACCCGGTCTACTACGTGCAGTACGCGCATGCGCGGATCTCGTCGTTGCTGCGGACCGCCGACGAGCGTTCGTTCGACCCGGGAGCGGTCACCGACGCCGACCTGTCGTTGCTGGTGCAGCCGGCCGAGGTCGAACTGGTGCGCGAGATGGGCAAGGTCAACGAGGTCGTGGCCGCCGCCGCCGAGTTGCGCGCGACCCAGCGCCTGGCTCGCTACGCCGAGGACCTCGCTGGCACCTTCCACCGGTTCTACACCGAGTGCCGCGTGCTGGGCGACGACGTCGATGTCGAACTCGGTCGCGCCCGCTACCACCTCGCGGCCGCCGCCCGCCAGGTCCTGGCCGACGTGCTCGGCCTGCTGCGCGTGTCCGCCCCAGACCG
>JAGXFT010000163.1 GCA_024637135.1 Nitriliruptorales bacterium
AGATCGACGCGATCTGAGCGATCTCGTCCTGCGTCTCGATCTCCCGCGCCTGCTTGGCGATCTCCGCGACGACGTACTCGACGGCCTTGTCGATGCCTCGCTTGAGGATCATCGGGTTGGCGCCGGCTGCGACGTTGCGAAGGCCTTCCTTGACGATGGCCTGGGCCAGGACGGTGGCGGTGGTGGTGCCGTCACCCGCGACGTCGTTGGTCTTGGTCGCGACTTCCTTGGCCAGCTGGGCGCCCATGTTCTCGTAGGGGTCCTCGAGCTCGATCTCGCGAGCGACGGTGACACCATCCTTGGTGATCGTGGGTGCGCCCCACTTCTTGTCGATGACGACGTTGCGGCCCTTGGGGCCGAGCGTCACCTTGACGGCGTCGGCAAGCTTGTTGACACCGGTCTCGAGACGCCGGCGGGCGTCTTCACTGAAACTGAGGATCTTCGCCATGTGCGTTCCTCCTGCGTGGTGGATGTGTGGTGACGTCTCCTGCGGAGACGATGGAATTCGTGACGCAAACTCCCGCTGTGGGGTGTTCGCGCGGGTTCCGGCCGGGATTCCGGGCCGGTCCGCAGCACGGACCGGACGGAATTGTCAGCCGATGACGGCCAGGATGTCGCGCGACGACAGCAGCAGGTACTCCGTGCCCTCGTACTTGACCTCGGTGCCGCCGTACTTGCTGAACAGCACGGTGTCGCCGGCCGAGACGTCGACGGCGATGCGCTCGCCGGTGGTCTCGGAGAACTTGCCCTCGCCGACTGCGACGACGGAGCCCTGTTGCGGCTTCTCCTTGGCGGTGTCCGGGATGACGAGCCCGGACGTGGTCATCTGCTCGGCGTCGTTGACGGTGACGAGCACCCGGTCCTCCAGTGGACGAACCTTGACGTCTGCCATCGTGGCCTCCTGTGTTCGATCATCCCGCAGCGCACGGCAGCGCCCACGGGTGTGTGGTGGTGTGTTGGGAACGTGCAGACCACGCGGGGTGGCCCCTCTTGGTAGGGTCGGCGGCTGCCAGTCCGGGCAGGTCCTCGACGGACCGGAGCGGCGTTGGCACTCGCCGACCTCGACTGCCAATCACGCTAGCACTCGTGGTCATCGAGTGCAATCGGAAGGCCACGCAGCGGGGGGTGACCTGCGTCGAGCGGACGCAGGTTTCCTCGCGAATGCGGCGCGAGCGGGGCCTCAGCGGTTGCGAGACTCGCGCCATCCGGCCACGAACGCCGGGATCTGGCGGATCCGCAACCCCACGGCGGCGCCGAACAGCCGCACCCGCAGCCCTGCTCCGCCCACGGCGACCGGGGTCCGTGCGACCCGCAGGTGACGGCCGACCAGCAGGGGGCGGGCCAGTGCGCGCAGGCTGTTGCCGACCCGCAGGGACGGGTCCCGGGCGGCCGCCTCGCCCTGGCCGCGCGACGTCCGGACCATCTTGGCCACCAGGGCCGCGCGCGTGCGTCGGGTCGGGTGGGACACCCGGACGGCGTCGACGAAGACGACCCGACAGCCCCGGTCCCGGGCGCGCCGTGACCACAGGTGGTCGGCTCCCGAGGACAGTTCCGCGAACGGGCCGACCATTGTGAACACCTCCCGACGCACGGCCATGTTCGCGGTCGCCACCCGCCCCGATCCGGCCATGGACTCGTTGTCGAGGTGAACGGCGTGGTCGTACAACTCCCACACGTTGCCCGGATCCTCGACCTCCAGGTCGACGGCGCCGGCGACCACGTCGCGGGACCGGGCCGGGTCCTCGAGGTGGTCGAGGATGGCGGCCAGCCAGGTCGGTGCGGGGCGGCAGTCGGCGTCGGTGAAGGCCAGCACCGCGCCGCGCGCCGCCGCGACCCCGGTGTTGCGCGCGGCGTAGGAGGAGGCCACGTCGTCCCGGTGCAGGACCTGACCCTCCAGGCCCACCGACGCCAGCGCCTCGGCCACCACGACCGCGCCGTCGTCGGAGCTGGCGTTGTCGACCGCCACGACCTCGACGTCGGCGCTCGCGACGTCGCGCTGGGCCGCCAGGGCCATCACCAGGTCCGGCAGCAGCCCGGCCGCGTCCCGGAACGGCACCACCACCGTGACGCGCGGCCCACCGTCGGCCGTGCCCGCTCCCGCCTCACCGAACGACCCGTCGGCCATCACACCGACCACGACGAGAACGACCGGCCCGTCAGTGCCCGCAGGGCGTCGGCGTCTGCCGCCAGGTAGTCGGCCATGCGGCCCACCAGGTCGTCGGACAGCGACAGCCGCGGTGCCGCGTCCTCGTCGAACTTGTCGGCCGTGACGTGGACGACCTCGTCGAACTCGCTGCTGTCGTGGCCGTCGTCGACGCCCAGGAAGCGGAACACCCGTGCGAGGGTCGCCCGGCGATCGGCCCACAGGTCCTCGGCGGCCACCACCAGCACGTCGTCCATCGACCAGGCCGTCAACCACGCCTGGAGCTGGAAGTGGTAGCGGCTGGTGTCCAGCACGTGGGTGCCGCCGTCGCCCGGACCCAACAGTCGCTCGACGTCGTCCAGCGAGCGCCGGCCACTCGCGACGGCGTGGAGGAAGTGGGATCGGGCCCGCGCGATCGGGTCACGCACGACGTAGACCAGGCGGGCGTTCGGCACGAGTTCGTGCGCTCGTGCCGGCACACCCGCGAACAGGTGGCGCTTGGCGTAGTTGGGCGAGGTCTCGCCGCGCACCGGGTGATGGCCGTCGAACAGCGACCGGTACCAGTCGAGGTCGTGCTCGGGGTCGTCGTCGGGCCCGTCCGGCAGGAACCAGTCCGTCTCCTTGACCGTCGACATCCCGATCTGCGGATGGGTGTCGAGGTACCGGTGGAGGCTGGAGGTGCCACACTTCATGGCCCCGACCACCAGGAAGGTGGGCAGTGCCGGCTCGGGCCGACGTCGGAACCAGGTCACGGGCGCACCGCAAGTCGCCACTCCTCGGTGTCGACGAACCCGGCGGCCTCGTAGGCCCGGATCGCCGCCGTGTTGGCCGCTCGCACGTGCAGCGACACCGGGCTGCGCGGGGCCGCCGCCACGGCGTCGCGGGCGGCCTCCGCGACCATGGCCCGGCCAAGGCGTTGGCTGCGCAGGTCCGGGTCGACGACGATGCCGGCCAACTGGACCCCCCAGCGCAACGACGAGACCGATCGGTCGAGCTTGGCCACGGGCGCACCGACCGGCCCACAGACCCACGTCAGGCCGCGGTCGATGTTGGCGGCCACACGCCGCCGGTATCCGCGTCGACCCGCTCGCGTGACCCGGTCACCGAACTGGTCGTCGGTGTGCAGGCGCACGGCCAGGCGGGTGACGTCATCGACGTCACCGGGCTCGGCCCGCCGCAACCCCGGGTCGGGCAGGTCCTCGACCGGCGGCAGGCGGGACGGGTCCAGCAGCATGAAGCGCTGGTGGTGCACCAGCACGTCGGGCGGGACGACCTCGTCGGCCAGCAGCGGCAGGGCGGCCCGGACGTCGCCGATCAGCAGCCGCCAGCCACGGGTCGGCGGTCCCACCTCGGCGACCAGGTCGCCGTCGCCGGTCGGGACCAGGGTGGAGCCGGGATGCACGATGCACAGCGCCCAGCGATCACCGTCCTCGACCACCCGTGCCACGTCCGCCCCCATGCCCTCGAGGCAGGCGAGTGCGAACATGTGGCGAGCGGGTCCCAGGACGGGATCGGGCCAGGTGAACAGCCGATCGATCCAGACGGGGATCTCGGCCGGCTGGGGTCGGCGCCACGAGGTCACGGGATCCCACCCACGCCCGCGGGGTCGGCCAGCGCCAGGTTGGGGTCCGCTGCCAGTCCGAGGTCGGACACCTCCCCCGCCGCCAACAGGTTCGCCCCCGCCGCGGCGACCATGGCCCCGTTGTCGGTGCACAACTGCACGTGCGGCACCAGGACGCGCCCACCGACCTGCTCCATCGCCTCGGCCATCCGGTGGCGCAGGCGGGAGTTCGCCGCCACACCGCCCGCGAGCACCACCGTGTCGATGTCGTGTTCGGTGGCGGCCCGGACGGCCTTGTCGACCTGGACGTCCACGATCGCCTCCTGGAAGGACGCCGCCACGTCGGCGAGGTCCACCTCGACCTCGGCCGCCTCCAACCGGCGGAGTTCACGGATGACGGCGGTCTTGAGTCCCGACAACGAGAAGTTGTAGGTGCCGTCGCGGGCCAGTGGTCGGGGAAAGTCGTGCGCGGTCGGGTCGCCGTCGCGCGCCAGTCGGTCGATCTCCGGTCCACCGGGATAGCCCAGGCCCAGGAACCGCGCGATCTTGTCGAACGCCTCGCCGGCGGCGTCGTCGATCGTCGCCCCCAGTTGACGGAACCCGGGTCGCGACCCGTCGGCGACAGGTTCCTCCAGGACGACCAGGGAGGTGTGGCCACCGGACACCACCAGCGCCACCACGGGCGGTTCGAGCTCACCGAACTCCAACTGGGCCGCCTCGACGTGCGCTCGGAGGTGGTTGACGCCCACCAGCGGCAGGTCGGCGCCCAACGCCAGGCCCTTGGCCGCCGCCACCCCGACCAGCAGCGCACCCGCGAGTCCGGGGCCGTGGGTCACCGCGACGGCGTCCACGTCGCCCAGTCGGCACCCGGCCTCGACCAGTGCGCGCTCGATGGTGGGCTGCATCAACTGGAGGTGGGCGCGAGCGGCCAGTTCCGGGACGACACCGCCGAACGGGGCATGGAGGTCGACCTGTGACGCGACCACGTTGGACCGCACGGTGAAGCGATCCTCGACGATCCCGACCGCGGTCTCGTCGCACGACGTCTCGATCCCCAGCACCAGCATCTAGCGTCCTCCGGTCGTTGCGGGGGCGGCCCGGTGGTTCGACCCGTCGTCGACCGGGTCACCATCGCTGCCTGCCCCGCCGGCGAAACCGGCTGCAACGCCGTCCGGACGAGCGTGGTCGGCAAGGTCGCGCAGGTCGGTGTGCCACAGGATCCGGGCGTCCTCGCCGTCCTGGTAATAGCCCGGCCGGGCCCCGCGGTCGCTGAACCCCAGGGACCGGTACAGCCCCCGGCCGGGCGCATTGGACACCCGGACCTCCAGGGTCATCGCGGACGCCCCGTCGGCACGGGCCAGCGTCGCCAGCCTCGCCACCAGGCGGGTGGCGATCCCGCCGCGCCGGGAAGCCGGCGAAATCGCGAGGTCGAGCAGGTGGACCTCGTCGGGCTGGCGCGTGGACATCACGACGCCGACCACACGGCCCACCTCGTCCTCGGCCACCACCACGTGACGTGGCAACGCACCGGCCAGGTCGTCCGCCAGCAGGCGTCGGGTGGAGCGACCGAGTCCCGGCAGGGCCACGATCGCGTCGTGGTCCTGCGGGCGGGCCAGCCGCACCACGATCGTCGTCACGACGCCGCCCCACCCTGCAGGCGGCCACGTGCCTGCCAGCCGATCGTTGCGTCGGCCCGCCGCAGGTAGACCGGTTCGAGTTCGCCGGGTCGATGGGTCTCCTCGCGCAGGAACCGCGGCAGCGCCAGCAGGCCGAGGTCCACCGCCAACGGCGGCCGGTCGATGTGCGCCGACAGGTCGATCCCGGCGTCGTCGAGTGCCGGAGCGCGCCCCGAGAGCCCCGCGCTGATCAGCACGCTCGGTCCGGTGCTGGCCATCAGGTCGGCGGCCAGGTCCTCGGTCGAGCCCAGTTCCAGGTCGCCGTCGCGTTGGACGCCGCCGGGCACCCGTTGGTACCGGGCCCAGAACACCTGCTGGCGACGGGCGTCGATGGCGGCGTGGATGTGGGCTCCGGCGTGCCGCGCCGAGAACGCCATGACGTCCAGCCCGGACAACCCCACGACCGGCAACTGCCGGGCCTGGGCCAGCGCCTGGGCGAAGGCCATCCCGACCCGCAACCCGGTGTAGAGGCCGGGTCCGACGCCGACCGCCACACCGGTCAGGTCGGCAGGGGTCCGACCGGCCTGGTCGAGGCAGAAGGCGACGGCCGAGCCGACGAACTCACCGTGGCGCCGCGGAACCGACAGGGTGGCCGACCCGACGGCACCGTCGCGGTCCACCAGGGCGACCGATGACGTGGGCGTGGAGGTCTCCACCGCGAGCAGCAGCATCGCTCAGGCACCCGTCGCGACGGGGCCGTCACTGGGGGCGAACTCGTCCGGGACGTCCAGGTCGACCAGCCGCGTGACCCAGTTGCCGTGCGCGGTGGCCGCCACCAGCCGAACGCGGTCGTCGGTCAGGTCGGGCACCGGGTCGCCGGGTGCCCGGTCGGCCTCCGCCGGGTCGTCGGCATGGCGCAGTTCGAGGTCGAGGCGATCGTCCGGGAGCAGCGAGGCGATCGTGTCCCCCCATTCGACCACCGTCACCACGTCGGGCGCCAAGGCCTCGTCGCCCAGGTCCATCACGTCCTGGAGCCGGTCGAGTCGGTAAACGTCCAGGTGGACCAACCGGACCCGCCCCGGATAGATGCGCTGGAGCATGAACGTGGGCGACGTGACCGGGACCTGCACGTCCAGGCCGACCGCCAGCCCCTGCACGAAACAGGTCTTGCCGGCCCCCAACTCCCCGGTCAGCGCGATGACGTCCCCCTCGGCGACCAGCGGGGCGAACACCCGACCCAGCCGACGAGTCGCGTCGGCAGTGGTCGTGCGCAACCGCAGCGTGCGGCTGGTCATGTGGGGCCTCGTCGGCGGGGGAACCGGTTCACGATGCGCCACCCGCGCACCGCCCGTGACCACAGGGTGTGTCTCCCGAACTCGGTTGGCATTCGGCCGCCGCTCCATCTTGCCTCACGTCGTTGCGCTCCGCTCGCAGACAGACCCGGTCTGCCACGCGAACCGCGCCTCGTGACGCGAGCGCAGCGACACCCTCGATGCACAACCCATCCGGGAGACACACCCTAGGCGATGCCGTCATCGTCCGTCCTCGGCCAGTGGACCGCGCCGGGCCGCGGCCGCCACCGCCTCCACGGCCAGCTGCGCCACCCGGTCCGGGCTGGCCTCGACCGCGCCGGTGGCCAGGCCGAACAGGGCGTCACCGTCCAGCGAGGTGTGGGCCGGACGGACCGCCAGCGCGAGCCCGTCGTGGCCGAGGTCGGCCATCCGGTGCGCCTGGGCCTTGCTCAGCACGGCATTGGTGACCACGCACCCGACCACCGTGTTGTGGCGGGAATCCGGCGGGCTGGCGATCGTCCGGTCGAGCCCCCGCAGGAGTGCCTGGGGGTCGGCCGGCCAACGCGAGGAGCCGGGCGGGGCGTCCGACCCCACGACCACCTCGCCGTGCTCGCCCACCACCTCGCCGACGGCGTTGTTGACGACGACCGCCGACACCACCAGGTCGCCGTCGCGGACCACGGCGATGCCCTGGCCGCCCGGTCGCCCGTGGCCGATCCCACCAACCTTGGCGACGGTGGCACCGGCACCCGCTCCCACGCGACCATCGTCGGGGTCCTCGGTCGTGGCATGGGCGACCGCGGCCCGTCCGGCCGCCGCGTCCGGTCGCACACCGGGTTGGACGGCCGCCGCGTCCAGGATGATGGCCGCCGCCACGATGGGGACGACGCCGCCCGGAACCGGGTGGCCCCGGCCGGCCGCCTCCAGCGCCTGCATGACGCCGTCCGCGGCGGCCAGGCCGAACGCCGAACCGCCCGACAGCACCACGGCGTCCACGTGCTGCACGGTCGCGCCGGGTGCCAGCGCCATGGCCTCGCGCGTGCCGGGGGCCTGGCCCCGCACCGCGATCGACCCCACCGTGCCCGGGGGTGGCAGCACCACCGTGCAGCCGCTGGCCCCGGCCGGGGACGTCCACGTCCCCACGGCCACGTCGTCCAGTCCGAGTGCCATGCGACCACCTCGTCGTCCGCCGCCGGGGTGCGTCCCGGTGGCAGGCCTACGATACGACGACCGCCGACCGCCCTCGAACGCGGTCGGCCCACCACGCCAGGACCCAGCATGGATCGTTCGCTCGCCGAGGGCGCCCTGTTCACCGACCAGTACCAGTTGACGATGGCGCAGCTGTACTGGAAGGACGGCCTCCACGAACGCCCGGCCCGGTTCGAGCACTTCTTCCGGCGCTACCCCGACTACGGCCGCCACCAGGCCGGCTACTGCATCGCCGCTGGCCATGCCTGGTTCGGGGAGTGGGCACGAACGGTCCGGTTCGGTCCGGCCGAGCTCGAGGCCCTGCGCCAGCACCGGACCGATGACGGCCACCGCGTGTTCGACGAGGGCTTCCTGGGCTGGCTGGACGAGGTGGGCGGGTTCGACGCGCTGTCCATCGAGGCCGTCCCCGAAGGTCGCGTGGTCCACGCGAACGTGCCGATGACCATCGTCGAGGGGCCGCTGGCGCTCGCCCAGATCATCGAGACGCCACTGTTGAACCAGCTCAACTTCCAGACGCTGATCGCCACCAAGGCATCCCGGGTGCGCCAGGCCGCGCGCGGCGGGTCGGTGCTGGAGTTCGGGATGCGACGGGCACCAGACCAGGGCGCGAACGCGGCGTCACGAGCCGCGCTGGTGGGCGGTGCGGACTTCTCCTCGGCGGTGGGGCTGTCGCACATGGTCGGCTTCCCGCCCAAGGGCACCCACGCCCACGCGCTGGTCCAGGTCCACATGGCCCTGGGCGCGGGCGAGATCGGGGCCTTCCGCTCCTACGCCGACGCCTATCCCGACGACGTCCTGCTCCTGGTGGACACCATCGACACGCTGCAGGTGGGGATGCCCAACGCGATCACCGTGTTCGAGGAGGTACGGGCGGCGGGCCACGAGCCGGTCGGCATCCGGCTGGACTCCGGGGACCTCGCCCACCTGTCGGTGGTCGCGTCCAGCATGCTCGACGAGGCCGGGTTCCCCGATGCCAGCATCGTGCTGTCGTCCGGGCTGGACGAACTGGCGATCTGGCAGATCCGCAACCAGGTCCGCGACGAGGCCCCCAGCTACGGGCTCGACCCGGACACGGTGACGCGTCGGTTGGTCTACGGGGTCGGCACCAAGATGTCCACCTCCGACGGCGACCCCAACCTCGACGGGGTCTACAAGCTGGTCGCGATCCAGTCCGAGGAGGCCGGCGACTGGCGGCCCGCCATCAAGGTCTCCGACACGCCGGCCAAGGTCGTCAACCCCGGTCGCAAGCAGGTCGCGCGGGTCTACGGCGAGCGCGGCAAGGCGGTCGCCGACGTCATGGCCCACGTCGACGAGGACGTGGCCGCGCCGATGCACGTCCACCACCACGCCACGCCGGGGGTGGCCCGCACCATCACCCGCGTCAGCGAGGTGGAGCACCTGCTCGAACCGTTCACGGCCGCGGTCCAGGCCACCGATCCGGACGGCCAACGCGAGGCGATCGAGGCTGCCCGCATCCGCCGTGACGCCGACATCGCACGACTCGACCCGGGCGTGCTGCGGCTGGTCAACCCGCACGTCTACCACGTGTCCCTGACCGACCGGATCTTCGAGATGAAGCAACGCCTGGTCGCCGAGGCCCGCGCCAACCGCTGACGCCTGCCGCTCGCGTCGCTCGGGCAGGTGTGCAGAAACTCGCTCCGTTCGTCCTGCGGGCCTGTTGGGGCCGGGCGTCCGTCTAGGGGCGTCGTTCGGGAGGGCTGAGGTGGTGGCGGGGGACGCGGGCGGTGAGCTGGCAGGTGATCTCGTAGGAGATGGTGCCGGCCGCCGCGGCCCACTCGTCGACCGACACGAACTCGTCACCCTGCGCGCCCAGCAGGACCACCTCGTCGCCGATCCGCGGCTG
>JAGXFT010000164.1 GCA_024637135.1 Nitriliruptorales bacterium
CATGCGCGCGACAACGACCGGCTGGCCCCCGGTGATCGCCTGTTGCTGACCGCCTTCGGTGCCGGCCTCACGTGGGGCTCGTGCCTGCTGACCTGGGGGACCGCATGACCGCCGACCGCACTGCTGGACCCGACGACTCGGTCGCGCTCGTGACCGGGGGCAGCGGTGGCATCGGCGACGCCATCTGCCGTGCGCTGGCCGCGGACGGGCACCACGTCCTGGTCGGCTACCGCACCAACGAGGAAGCGGCCCGGGCAGTGGCCGACTCCTGTGCGTCCGCTGACGTGGTGCAGGTCGACGTGGGCGATCCCGAGTCGATCACGGCCGCGGTCGCGGCGGCGACCGACGCCGGGACCCTGGCCGTGCTCGTCAACAACGCCGGCATCGCCGACGACGACCTCCTGTTGCGCCTGGACGCCGACCGCATCGACCGGACGCTGGCGATCAACCTCCGCGGTGCGATGCTGGCCACGAAGGCCGTGGTGCGCCCCATGATGCGGGCACGCTACGGCCGCATCGTCAACATCTCGTCGATCGTCGCACTCCGTGGCAACGCCGGCCAGAGCCTGTACGCGGCCGCCAAGGCGGGCCTGATCGGCTTCACCAAGTCCACCGCACGCGAGGTCGCCCGCAAGGGTGTGACGGTCAATGCCGTCGCCCCCGGCTTCGTCGACACCGCCATGACCGCCGACCTCGCCGACGGCGCCCGCGAGGCACTGCGCGACCTCGCCCCGATCGGGCGCGCGGTCCACGCCGAGGAGGTCGCGGCCGCGGTCGCGTTCCTGGCCTCGCCCGCCGCCGCCGCCATCACCGGCACGGTCCTGCCCGTCGACGGTGGCGCCGCCATCTGACTCCCGCCCGACCCGACCACGACGTCGCCCGAACGGACCCCCGATCGACCACGGACACCGCGACCGCCTGCCAACCTGACACCCTCACCCGTCAACCACCACGTCGGCCACATCGGCCGACGCCACCAAGGAGCACCACTCATGGCACACGACATCATGGCCACCTTCACCGAGATCCTCATCGAGGACTTCGACATCCCCGCCGACGAGGTCACCCGCGACGCCACCTTCGAGGGGCTGGGGCTGGACTCGCTGGACGTCGTCGACCTGACCCTGGCGCTGGAGGAGAAGACCGGCATCACGCTCGAGGACGACGAGCTCGAGGAGGTCGTCACCGTCGGCGACGCCGTCGACCTCGCCGACGGCAAGCAGGAATGATCCGGTCGGCCACGGTCGACCCGACCATCCACCGGACACCCATCGAACGAGGCTGAACATGACCGACGTCGTGATCACCGGACGGGGCATCATCAGCCCCGCCGGACGTGGGGTCGATGCCGCATGGCAGGGCGTGCTGTCCGCCGTGTCGGCGGCCGCCCCCCACCCCGAGTTCACCACCGACGACACGCCAGTCACGCTCGCGTGCATGGCGCCCGAGTTCGACCCGGACGCCGAGTTCGGGCGCGGCACCTCGCGTCGGCTCGACCGCTACACCCACCTCGCCATGGTCGCCGGCTCCGAGGCACTCGCCGATGCCGGGCTGCTGGCCCCCCCGTCGGAGGGAGCGGACAACCCCGGATTCGGCGGCGGCCTGGTCGACGGGGTCGAGCGCGACCGCGTCGGCGTGCTGCTGGGCTCGGGCATCGGCGGCGCCCAGACCTGGGCCTCCGAGTATCCCAACTACATCGAGAAGGGCCCACGCCGGGTCAGTCCGATGTTCATCCCCAAGATGCTGTCCAACACGGCGGCCGGCGTGATCTCGATGCGCTCGGGTGCTCGTGGTCCCAACATGACGGTCAACACGGCCTGTGCGGCCGGCGCGTCGGCCATGCACATCGGCCGGGACCTGATCCGCAGCGGCCAGGCCGACCTGGTGATCGCGGGGGGCGTCGAGGCCGGCATCACCGGCCTGGCGATGTCCGCCTTCTCCCAGATGGGCGCCCTCACGAAGAACGACGATCCGTCGTCGGCGTCGCGTCCCTTCGACGTCGACCGTGACGGGTTCGTGATGGGGGAGGGTGCCGCCGTCGTGATCCTCGAGTCCATCGAGCACGCCGAGCGCCGCGGGGCCACGATCTTCGGCCGCCTGGTCGGGGCCGGCGCGTCAGCCGACGCCCACCACATGACCGCCCCGCCCGAGGACGGTGGTGGCGCGATCCTGGCGATGCAGCGCGCGCTCCACGACGCCGGGTTCGACCCGGCCGACATCGACCACATCAACGCCCACGGCACCTCCACGCCGCTCAACGACAAGACCGAGGCGTACGCCGTCAGACAGGTCTTCGGCGACCACCGACCCGCACTGGCGTCCACCAAGGGCGTGACCGGCCACCTGCTGGGTGCGGCCGGCGCCGTGGAGGCGATCTTCTCCCTCCAGGCGATCGCCACCGACACCGTGCCCGCCACGGCCAACACCCAGACCATCGACCCCGAGATCGACGCCGACGTCGTCATCGGTGAGCCCCGGCCCATGCCGGTGCGCGCCGTGATGAGCAACTCGTTCGGCTTCGGGGGCCAGAACGCCAGCCTGGTGTTCACCGCCTGACCACGCCCCACCCGGGCCTGCCCGTTCCGATCCGACCAGGAGCACGCCGTGAGCGACGTCCCCGCCGCCGAGGCACCCGCCGTCGACCCGTCCGCCCTGCAGGCCGGCGACAACGCCCGGGGACGACTGGAACGACTGCTGGACCCCGGCAGCTTCCTCGAACTGGGGTCGCGTCGACGCCACCGCGCGTCGGCGTTCGGGCTGGAGAAGCGTCGCCCGGAGACCGACGGCGTGGTGGCCGGGACCGGCCGCCTGGGCGGTCGGGCGGTCAACGTCTACGCCCAGGACCGGCGCGTGCTCGGCGGCTCGCTGGGTGAGGCCCACGCCGACAAGATCGCACGCTCGATCGACAAGGCGATCAAGGGCGGTGTGCCGATCGTGGGCATCAACGACTCCGGCGGCGCCCGCATCCAGGAGGGGGTCGCCGCGCTGGACGGCTACGGCCAGGTCTTCTCCGCCAACGTCGCGGCGTCCGGGCGGGTCCCACAGGTCGCCCTGATCCTGGGCCCGTGCGCGGGTGGCGCGGTCTACTCGCCGGCGCTGATGGACTTCGTCGTCATGAGCGACGAGTCCTACATGTTCCTGACCGGCCCGCGCGTGGTCAAGGCCGTGACCGGCGAGGACGTCGACTCCCGCAGCCTCGGTGGCCCCGAGGTGCACGGCAGCCGTTCCGGGGTGTGCCACTTCGTGGTCGACGACGACGCCGCGGCCTTCGCGTTGACACGCCGGTTGCTGGACTTCCTGCCCCCGTCGGCCGCCGCCCGAACGCCGTCGGTCGAGGCGCGCCCACCGCTGGACGTGGACATGAACGAGGTGGTCCCCAAGGAGGGGCGCCAGCCCTACGACGTCCGCAACGTGATCGGGGGCCTGGTGGACGCCGGCGACTTCCTGGAGGTGCAGCCGGACTGGGCCGCGAACCTGGTGATCGGGTTCGCCCGGATCGACGGCGAGACCGTCGGCATCGTCGCCAACCAGGCCAAGTGGCTGGCCGGGGTGCTGGACCTCACCGCCTCCGAGAAGGGTGCCCGGTTCGTGCGCTTCTGCGACGCGTTCGGCATCCCGTTGGTCGTGCTCGTGGACGTGCCCGGGTTCCTGCCCGGCACCGCCCAGGAGTACAACGGCGTGATCCGCAAGGGCGCGAAGTTGTTGCACGCGTTCGCGTCGGCCACCGTGCCGCGGGTCACCGTCGTGCTGCGCAAGGCCTTCGGCGGCTCCTACATCGTCATGAACTCGCGCTCGCTGGGCGCCGACGCCGTGCTGGCGTGGCCCAACGCCGAACTCGCCGTCATGGGCGCCGAGGGCGCCGCCGACGTGATCTTCCGACGCCAGATCGAGGACAACCCGTCCCGGCGGGACGACCTGATCGACTCCTACCGGTCCGAGGCGATGCAGGTCGACCTGGCCGCTCGCCGCGGGTCGGTGGACGAGATCATCGACCCGGCGGACACCCGCCGTGCCCTGGTGACCTTGCTCGGTTCCCTGCGCGGGGGACGCGAACCGGGTTACGTTCACGACAACCTCCCTCAGTAGGGGGCGGCCCGTCGTCGGCAGGAGCCGGTCGTGGCAACTGGGCAGTCCCACGCGGATGGCGGGGACGGCGAGGTCACCATCGACGCCGTGGTTCCGGGGGCACGATCCCTGGCACGGGCGGTGGTGCGACCGACGCTGCACGCGTGGCTGCGCCTGAAGGTCATGGACGAACACCACGTTCCGGCCACCGGGGCGGTCTTGATCGCCTCGACCCACGCGTCGCACGCCGACTCCATGGCTCTGGGGGCGGCCCTGCACCGGCCCGTCTACTTCCTGGGCGACGAGCGCCTCGAGCAGTGGCCCGTGCTGGGGCCGATGCTCCCCAAGCTCGGGATGGTCGGCGTTCGCCGTGGCCACGCGGACACGGGTGCGCTGGACAAGATCCGCGCCCTGCTCCACCGCGGCGAGGCCGTCGTGGTCTACCCGGAAGGGTCGCGATCACGTGACGGCCGCGTCTACCGACCACGTTCTGGCGTCTCCCGGTTGGCCGCCGAACTGCAGGTCCCGGTCGTGCCGGCCGCCGTCGTCGGGTCCTACCGGGTGTGGCCGACCGGCCACCGACCCAAGCCGCTGGGCGGCCCGGTCCGGATCCGGTTCGGTGAGCGACTGGCCCCACCGGTGGACACCCCGGCGTCCCGGCGGCGCTTCAACGCCCACCTCCACGAGGTCCTGGCCGAGCTCGCCGACGCCGAGGCCGCGACCGCGTTCGCGCCGGTCGGTGGCCCGGACGGGTCCGACCCGGGGCCCGGCGACCACGGTTGGTACTGACCGTGCAACTGGGATGTGACCTCGTCGACGTCGAACGTTTCCGCGCTGCGATGGCGCGACGGGCCGGGATGCGCACGCGCGTGTTCAGCGTGGTGGAACTGGCCGACGTCCGTCGCGGCGGCGTGGACGAGGGCTCCGACGTCGAACTTCAACGACTGGCGGCCCGGTTCGCGGCCAAGGAGGCCACCCGCAAGGCACTGGGCGACCTCCGCCTCGGCTTCACCGCCGTGGAGGTCCGGTGCGATCCCGACGGCGCTCCGCGGCTGTTCGTCGACGGGGAGCCGTCGCCGCTGTCGGTGTCGCTGTCCCACGACGGTGGCATGGCGATGGCCGTGGTGGCCGGACCTGCCGCCGCCCCGACCTCCCCCCCAACCTCCACCCGGACCTCCCCAGGGGCGTCCGCCCCCACCGGCCCGGCCGGCCCCCCACCCACCTGACCGCGTCCCACCCCGACCACCGTCCCGCGACCCACAGGAACCCCGATGCTCCTCGACGGCAAGAAGATCCTCATCACCGGCGTGCTCGACCCCCGGTCAATCGCCTTCCAGGCCGCGAGGCTGGCACAGGAACAGGGGGCCGAGATCGTCCTGACCGGGTTCGGTCGCGGGCGCAAGTTGACCGAGCGCAGTGCCAAGCGGTTGCCCGAGCTTCCCGACATCCTCGAACTCGACGTCACCAAGCCCGACGACGTCCAGGCGGCCGTGGCCGACCTGACCGAGCGGTGGGGCCAGGTCGACGGCGTCGTGCACGCGATCGGATTCGCGCCCGCGTCGTGCCTGGGTGACGACTTCCTGGGCGCGCCGTGGGAGGACGTGGCGACGGCCATGCACGTGTCGACGTACTCGCTGGCGGTGCTGGCCAAGGCGTTCCGCCCACTGTTCGTGGCGGCCGGCGGCGGGTCCATCGTCGGGCTGGACTTCGACGCCCAGGTGGCGTGGCCGGGCTACAACTGGATGGGCGTGGCCAAGGCCGGGCTCGAGTCGGTGTCGCGCTACCTCGCGCGCGAACTGGGGCCCGACGGCGTGCGCGTGAACCTGATCGCCGCCGGCCCGATCAGCACCATGGCCGCCCGGTCGATCGACGGGTTCTCGTCCTTCGACGAGGTGTGGAGCCGCCGGTCGCCCCTGCCGTGGGACCTCAAGGACGCCGAACCGGTGGGCCGCAACATCGTCGCCCTGCTGAGCGACTGGATGCCCGCCGTCACGGGCGAGATCATCCACGTGGACGGCGGTGTGCACGCCATGGGCGCCGGGGTCCCGGAGGAGATGGAGGACGCGGCCGCCGCCGCCGCCGACGACGGCGACGAGGGCTGACACGACGAACGCCGCCGACCCTGGGGTCGGCGGCGTTCTGGTGATGCTGGTCGGTCAGGTCTGGAAGACCACCACCGGATCGGTGGTCGGCTGGTCGGACCCGCCCGCGGGTTCGACGGTGATGCCGACGGCGGCACCGGCCGGGACCGGGATGTCGAGCAGTGCGGGCTGGCTGGGATCATCGACCAACCCGGCCGACACCGGTCCGGAGGCGTCGATGACCCACATCTGCAGCACGGATGAACTGTCCGGTGCGTCCAGCGAGCCCGCCGCGAACACGGCCTGTTGCTGGGTGGGCGACAGGACCAGGTTGGCCCCGTCGACGGTCTGGAACTGGACATCGGGCGCGTTCAGCACCGACGCCAACTGCTCACTGGCCTGGTCGCGGCCGCGCAACTGGCTGTCGAGGCCGTTCGCCCACAGTCCCACCCCACCCAGGACGAGGGCGAGGGCGGCGGCGACGCTGGTCACCAGTCGCGTCGTACGACGGAGGCGACGATGCTCGTCCAACGACACGACGTTGTCGGCAGTGTCGGTCGGTGCGGGTGGGGCGACGGTCGTGGCCGGCGAGGGCGGTGTGGCCTCCCGCATTGTGCTCGTCGAGGTGGTGCGCGCGGCGGCGACCTGTTCCACATCGGTGATGGCGGTCAGGATCGACGCGCGCATCGCCGCGGGCGCCTCCTCGGTGGCCAGCGACGCCAGGGTGGCGGCGACGTCCTGGAGGGACGCCACCTCCTCGGTGCAGTCGGCACACGAGGCCAGGTGGGCCTCGAAGGTCGCGACCTCGTCCGCGGGCAGCGCGTTCAGTGCGTAGGCACCGGCGAGCTCGTGTGGGGTCGTGGTGTCGTCGGACGTGAAGTTGTCGGGAGTCATGTCGCCACCCCCATGGTGTCGCGCAGACGGATCATGCCGTCACGCATTCGGGTCTTGATGGTGCCCAGTGGGACACCCAGGTTCTCGGCCACCTCGCGGTAGGTCATCCCCTCGAAGTAGGCGAGTTCTATCGCTTGGCGTTGCAGGTCGGTGAGCGCGTCGAGCGCCCTCCGGATCTGGGAGTGTTCGTCAGCCATGGTCACGGCCTCCGACACGTCGTCGAACGGACGCGCGGCGTCCTCCCGGCGACCGACGACATCCGCCCGATCGCGTGCCGACTGTTCCCGGCGAACGGCGTCCACGGCCCGTCGATGGGCCAGTGTCAGGATCCACGACACCGCGTTGCCCTTGTTGGGGTCGAAACGCGGCGAGGTCCGCCACAGCTCCGTCATGACCTCCTGCATCGTGTCCTGGCTGAGTCCGGGATCGCGCACGACCTTCCGGACCAGGCCGAAGACTCGCGGTGCGAATCGGTCGTAGAGACGAGCGAAGGCCTCCTGGTCGCCACTGGCCGTGCCGACCAACAGCGCCTCGTCGGAGTCGTCGTCCACCACCCGCAGGTGTGGGGGTGTCGTCACCTCGTTGCCTCGTCGATCGGGGGCGTCGTGTCGAGCCAGTGAACCAGTCCACGTGTGTGGATGGGTCGCCGATGGGCCGCGATGCGGTCCGAGCAGGGGTTGTCATGGTGCACCCGCCTCCTCATGTGATCGCCCCGTTCAGTCGGTCGAACGTGGTTCGGAGGAGGGGTGTCTGCGGATTGGTCACGCACCTCGGTGGTTCTCAGCCCTTCTCGGGCTTGACGGCCAGGACGGGGCAGTCGGCGCGGAGGATGATGTCCTGGGCGTTGGAGCCGAGCAGGAGCTTGCCCACGGGTGAGCGGCGCCGCACGCCGATGACCAGCAGGTCGATGTCGTCGTCGTGGGCGGCCTGGAGCAGGTCCTCGGACGGGCTGCCCCCGCGCGCGAATCGCTTCACCTCGTGCGCGACGCCGCGTTCGTCGAGGTCGGCCGAGACCCGGTCCAGCGCCACGTCGTAGTCGGCGACCGTCTCGGCCTCGTCTCGTTCGCCACCCCGCATCGAGTGGACGATGACCAGCGTCCCGCCACGGCGGTCGGCCTCGTCGATGGCGGCGTCGAGCGCTGCGCGCCCTTCGTCGGAGCGGAGGTAGCCCACGGCAATTCGCATGTCGGTGTGTCCCTCGGTCCGGCACCTGCCGGAAGCATAGGTGTGGCCGCGAGGGCTGTCTGGCGGTCGGACGGTCCCGAGGCCGACCTGAGGGCCGCCACGGGGCCGGCAGGGTGGTCGGGACCGGTCGGCCTGCCGGGTCGTCGGACGGGCCACGGGCGGACAGGTGACCATCTTCCCACTATCGTGGCAGGACTGGTGGATCGTCCCGGATCGATCGATCCGCACCGCACGGGCGCCGACGACGATCTCGTCCGCCGTGCCGGTCCGCCACCTCTCGACCTGACACCCCAGTCACGGCCGCCGGTGATCCCGGTCGGCCGCCGACGACACGAGGAGCGCCACCGTGGGCGAACGATCTTCCCGAGCCGACCAGCCCGATCCCGCCGACCTGTTGCCACCACCCGAACCGGTCCACCTGCTCGACCCGGACGGGACCCTGCACGAGGACCCGGACCACCCGGTCGACCTGGACGACGACCAGTTGCGGTTGCTGTACCGCCACATGGTGGTGACCCGGCGGGTCGATCGCGAGGCGATCAACCTCCAGCGGCAGGGCCAGCTCGGGGTCTACGCCTCGCTGCTCGGCCAGGAGGCCGCCCAGGTCGGTGGCGCGTTCGCGCTGGCCGAGCAGGACTGGGTGTTCCCGTCGTACCGCGAGATGGGCGCGGCGGTGACCCGGGGCGTCGACACCGGCAAGTTGCTGCACCTGTTCCGCGGCACCTGGCTGAGTGACCACGACCCGTACGAGCACCAGTTCGCGCTCTACGCCATCCCGATCGGCACCCAGGCGCTGCACGCGACCGGATTCGCGATGGGCGCACGGCTGGACGACAACCCGATCGTCACCATGGCCTACTTCGGTGACGGCGCGACCTCCGAGGGCGACCCGCACGAGGCGATGACCTTCGCCGGCGTGTTCAAGGCCCCGGTGGTGTTCTTCGTCCAGAACAACCAGTGGGCGATCTCGGTGCCGCTGGACCGCCAGACCGCGGCCCCGACGCTGGCGCACAAGGCGGTCGGCTACGGCATGCCCGGTTACCACTGCGACGGCAACGACGTGCTGGCGACCTACGCCGTCACCCGGCGCGCCGTCGAGCGTGCTCGGTCCGGCGAGGGCCCGGCGTTCATCGAGGCGCTGACCTACCGCATGGAGGCCCACACGACCTCCGACGACCCCACGCGGTACCGCACCAAGGAGGAAGAGGACGAGGCCGGGAAGACCGACCCGATCGCGCGCTACCGCCGCTTCCTGACCAACGAGGGCCTGCTCGACGACGACGTCGAGGAACAGGTGGAGGCCGAGGCCGCCGCCGAGGCGACCCGCATGCGCGACGAGATCTACGAGGCCCCGCACGGTGACCCGATGGAACTCTTCGAGCACGTCTACGTCGACGACACCGGCCACTTCGAACGTCAGAAGGTCCAGTTGGCCGCCGAACTCGCCGCGGCCGGGGAGGTGGATGCATGAGTACCACGACCCTGGCCCAGGCCATCAACCGTGGCCTCCACGACGCGATGGCTGCCGACGACCGCGTGCTGATGTTCGGTGAGGACGTCGGTGCCCTCGGTGGTGTCTTCCGCGTCACCGACAAGTTGCAGGAGGCGTACGGCTCCGACCGCGTCTACGACACGCCGCTGGCCGAGTCCGGGATCCTCGGGACCGCGATCGGTCTCGCGATGTACGGCATGCGCCCGGTCTGCGAGATGCAGTTCGACGGGTTCGCGTACCCCGCGTTCGAACAGTTCACGTCCCACCTCGCCAAGATGCGCAACCGATCGCGCGGCCGGGTCAAGCTGCCCGTGACCGTGCGGATCCCGTTCGGTGGTGGCATCGGCGCGGTCGAGCACCACTCCGAGTCGCCCGAGACCTACTGGGCCCACACGGCCGGGCTGAAGGTGGTGTCGCCGGCCACCGTCGCCGACGGCTACGCGATGACCCGGGCGGCCATCGCGGCTGACGACCCGATCGTCGTGCTGGAACCCAAGCGGCGCTACTGGATGAAGGACGACGTCGAGTTGCCGGTCACGACCGAGCCGTTGCACAAGGCGGTGGTCCGACGGCCCGGCGACGACGTCACCGTCGTCGCGTACGGCCCCATGGTCCGCACCGCCATGGAGGCGGCCGTGGCGGGTGAGGAGGAGGGCTGGTCGCTGGAGGTCGTCGACCTGCGGTCGCTGTCCCCGATCGACACCGACACGCTGGTCGCGTCGGTGCAGAAGACCGGGCGCATGGTGGTCGTGCACGAGGCCGCCCAGACGCTGGGGATCGGGTCCGAGATCGCGGCCCGTGTCCAGCAGGAGGCGTTCTACCACCTGGAGGCGCCGGTCCTGCGCGCCACCGGGTTCGACACGCCCTACCCGCCGGCGATGCTCGAGTCGTTCTTCCTCCCCGACGTGGATCGGATCCTGGACCGCGTCGAGGAGTCCCTGACCTACTGAGCGCGCCGACTGAGCCCGCCGACCGAGCCGCCGCTGCCACCGTTGCCGGCGCGCGACCGAGGAGCATCCGCATGAGCACCACCAGCATCCGTGACTTCCGCCTCCCCGACCTTGGCGAGGGGCTCGAAGAGGGCGAGATCGTCGAGTGGCACGTCGCCGTCGGCGACGTGATCGAACTGAACGCCACCGTCGCCTCGATCGAGACCGCCAAGGCCATCGTGGACGTGCCGTCCCCGTTCGGCGGCACGATCGCGGAACTGGTCGGCGAAGTGGGCCAGACCCTGGAGGTGGGGGAGGTGTTCGTGCGCATCGACGTCTCGGCCGGGGTCGGGGGCGAGGCCGGCGCCGTGGCCGACGACGCACCCGCGCCGGTCGTGGGCGACGACTCGCCCGGGCCGGACGAGCCGACCGATGACCCCGAAGCCGACGTGGACGACCTCGACGAGACCGACATGGTGCCGCGATCCACCGGGCTGGACGCGGACGAGGAACCCCAGCCACTGGTGGGGTACGGCAACCGGGACGGTGCCACCCGCCGGCGTCGGAGTGGGGCCGGCGCGGCTGCGGCGTCGCAGGAGGAGCAGGCCACCCCCGCCGACGTCGCCGTGCTGGCCAAGCCGCCGGTCCGCAAGCTCGCGAAGGACCTGGGCGTGGACCTGGCCGCCATCGCGCCGGGCGGCGGCGACGACGGCGTGATCACGCGTGCGGACGTCCGAGCGGCTGCGGCTGCAGACATGGTCGCCGACCAGGCCCCGGCCCCGTCCGGTGCGCCGACGTCCAGCCCGTCGCCGGCGGCTGCACCCGCCCCGACGATGTTCGCCACCGCGGGCGAGAAGCCGGTCGCCGGCTTCCGCGGTCGCGTGCCGGGCGAGGTCGAGGAGGTGCGCGGGGTCCGCAAGCGCATCATTGCCAAGATGTCGCAGTCGCGACGGGAGATCCCGCACGCGACCTGCCGCACCGACGCCGACGTCACCGACCTGTGGGACCTCCGCCGGACCCTGACCGCGGCGGCCCGGGCCGAGGGCCACGACGTCAAGATCACCCCGACGGCGCTGGTGATGCGGGCCACGGTGCTGGCCCTGCGCCGGTTCCCCACGCTCAACGCCACCTTCGACGCCGGTACCGGTGAGCACGGGACCATCCGGCTGCACGAACCGATCCACCTGGGCGTGGCGGTCGACACCGACAACGGCCTGATGGTGCCGGTGGTCAAGGACGCCCACACGAAGTCGACCCTGCAGTTGGCCACCGAGGCCGCCGCCCTGGCCGCGAGGTGCCGCGACGGCTCGGTGACGCCCGGCGACCTGACCGGTGGCACCTTCACGGTCGACAACTACGGGTCGTTCGGCAACGACGACGGCAACCCGATCATCAACCACCCCGAGGTCGGCATCCTGGGCATCGGCGCCATGCGCGAACGCCCGTGGGTCGTGGACGGTGCGGTGGTGGCCCGGCGCGTCTGCTCGTTCACGCTGGCGTTCGACCACCGCGTCGCCGACGGTGGCGAGGCCGGTCGCTTCACCACCTACGTCGCCGAGCTGTGCGCCGCCCCGTCGACCCTGCTGCTGCACCTGTGAGCGCCCCGGCCGGTGCCCCCCAGGTGGCCGAGCGCTACGACGTCGTCGTCATCGGCGGCGGGCCGGGCGGCTACGCCACGGCGTTCCGCGCGGCCGCGCGGGGGCTGGACGTGGCAATGGTGGAGGAGGCCAAGGTCGGCGGGACCTGCCTGCACTGGGGCTGCATCCCGTCGAAGGCGTCCCTGCATGTGGCCGAACTGTTGGAGCAGGTCGACCGCGCGCCGATCATGGGGCTGGACCTGACGTTCAACGGCGTCGATGGCGAGGAACTGGCCGCCTTCCGCCGCGGTGTCATCGACCGCCTGCACAAGGGCCTGGCCGGACTGGCCGACCAGCGCTGCACCGTCGTGGCCGGCCGGGGTCGGTTGGTCGAACCGGGCGTGGTCAGCGTCGACGGTGGGGAGTGGGACCTGCCGCTGGAGGCCGACCACGTGGTGATCGCGACCGGGTCGTCCGTGAAGGACCTGCCCGGCGTCGACGTCGACGGGACGGTCGTGCAGACCTCCGACGACGCCGTCCACTTCGCCGACGCGCCGGCCCGGGCGGTCATCGTCGGGGCGGGTGCGATCGGGATGGAGTTTGCCTCGATGTGGGCACCGATGGGCACCGAGGTCACGGTCGTCGAGGGCCTCGACCGGGTACTGCCGCTGGAGGACGCCGACGTGTCCGACGCCGTCGCGAAGGCCTACCGCGATCGCGGCATCGAGGTCCTGACCGGCGCGATGGTCCGCGACGTCGATGTCGCGGACGGGGCCGCAACCGTGACCATCGACGTCGGCGACGACCAGGTCCTGCGCGACGCCGACGTGGTGCTGTTGGCGGTGGGACGGGCCCCCCGGACCGCCGACCTGGGGCTGGACGACGTGCTGGACGAGCGCGGGTACGTCGTCGCCGACGCGTACGGGGCCACCGCGATGGACGGCCTGTGGGCGGTGGGCGACGTGCTGCCGACCCTGGCGCTGGCCCATGCGGCCTTCGTCGAGGGGTTCGTGGTCGCCGACCGGATCGCCGGGGTCGACGACGTCGTCCCGGTGGACCACACCCACACGCCGCGGGTCACCTACTGCCATCCCGAGGCGGCGTCGGTCGGGCTGACCGAGGTCCAGGCCGTCGAGGCGCACGGTGCCGACGCCGTCGCCACGACCACGATCTCGCTGCGCGGGAACGCCAAGGGGATCCTGGCCGGCTCGGCCGGCTTCGCCAAGGTGGTGGTGCTGGCCAACGGGCCGGGCGTCGCGCCGGGCGCGACCGGCCCGGTGCTGGGCCTGCACGTGGTCGGACCGCACGCAACCGACCTGGTCGCCGAGGGTGCGCTGGCGACGTCGTGGGGCGCCCTGCCCGAGGAACTGGGCGCGATCAGCCACGCCCACCCGTCGTTGTACGAGGCCCTCGGTGAGGCGTGGATGTCGGCGGCCGGCCTCCCGTTCCACGCCCACTGATCCCGGCCGGCGCCGTGCCCGGTCCGACCGTCCCGACCACGTCCGGGGGGGACCAGCGCCGAGTAGCGTGATCGCCATGTCGCTCCCCACCAGCACGCCGCTCGACCACGGCATCGACCCGGCCGGTCTGCTCGCCTTCCTCGACGGTGTCCGTGACGACGACGGGCTGGAGTTGCACGGCCTGGCCGTCGCCCGGCACGGGCACGTCGTGGCCCGCGGCGGGGCCGACCCGTACACGGTCGACCGCGTCCAGCTCGTCTACTCGCTGTCGAAGGTCCTCACGACGACCGCGATCGCGTTCCTGTGGCAGGACGGCCGACTCGGCCTCGACGACCCGGTGGTGGACCACCTCGGTGACCTGGTCCCGGCCGATGTCGACCCGCGCTGGCGTGGCGTGTCGATCCGGCACTGCCTGACCATGACGGTCGGCCACGAGGTGGATGCCTGGGCGGCGGTCATGGACCGTTCGGATCCCGCGGCGCTCGGCGCGCGCGGGGACTGGGTCGCGCGGGCGCTGGCCGTGCCCCCGACCGCTGCACCCGGCTCGGTGTTCGCCTACAACCAGGTGGCCACGTACCTGCTGTCGGTGGTGGTGGCACACCTGGCCGGCGGTGTCCGGGCGATGCTCCGCCCGCGCCTGCTCGACCCGCTGGGCATCGGCGAGGTCCCGTGGCAGACCGACCCCCAGGGTCGTGAGCAGGGGTTCAGTGGGGCCCACCTGGCCACCGACGACGTCCTGGCCCTGGCCCAGTTCGTACTCGATCGGGGCACCTGGCAGGGCCAGCGCCTGCTGGACGAGGCCTGGTTCGACGCCGGGACGGTCGCGTTCGGCCCGATCGACGGCGACCCCGACACCTCGGTGGACTGGCGTCGGGGCTACGGCTTCGCGTTCTGGATGCAGGAGCACGGGTTCCGTGGCGACGGCGCGTTCGGGCAGTTCCTGTGCGTCCTCCCCGACAAGGACCTGGCCATCGCGATCACCTCCGAACAGGTTCACATGCAAGCGACCCTCGACCTGCTGTGGGCGCACGTGGTGCCGGCCGTCGACCGGCCGGGAACGACCGCGGACCAGGAGGCGCTGGGGCGGGCGCTCGACGAACTCGCCGTCGCGCCGCTGGCGAACATCGCCGACGTGTCGGACGAGGTCACCGCCACCAGATCGCCGGCCAGTGACCTCGGCCCCGCCTGGACCGGCGCGGCCGTTCGGCCCCGCGAGGACGGGCACATCCTCGAACTCGTCCGGGCGGGTGAGGCGCTGGTGGTCGCGGTCGGCGACGGGACCTGGGTGTCGTCCGTGTTGCGGTCAGGCGGCTGGACGCTGCCGGTGGTGGCCAGCGGCGGCTGGGTCGATCGCGAGACCTTCGTGGCCGAGGTCCGGGTGATCGAGACACCGCACACGTTCCGGGCGACCGTGCACCGGTCCGCCGGCCCGGTCGACCTCGCATGGCGGATGATGCCCTTGACGGGGCCCGACCCGTTCGGCCTGGCGGTCCGTCGCGACGCGGACATCGACGCGGACGGCGACGCGGACCAGCCGGGCGTCACTGGTCGTCGCGGTAACTCCCGGGGGTCATGCCGGTGACGCGCTTCCAGTCGGCATTGAAGTGGGCCTGGTCGACGTAGCCGAGGTCCATCGCCAGCGCCGCGAGGTCGTCGGCGCCGGTCTTGAGCGCCTCCGCCGCCTCGTGCAGTCGTCGCCGCTGGATCAGCCACTTCGGGGTCAGCCCGAGTCGGTGGCGGGTGATGCGCTGCAGGTGGCGCGGCGACAGCGCGAACGCGTCGGCGAGCTGGTCGACCCGCAGGATCGACGGATCCGCCTGGACGCGGGCGACCAGGTCGTTGACCAGCACGTCCTCGTCGGAGACCGGCAGGTGGGCACGAAGGGCGGCGGCCATCAACTCCACGGCACGATCCTGGCGGGTGACGTCGCCGGGATCCGGACCCATGAGGGCCCGGACCCGGTCGACCAGGGGGCGGTCCTGCACACCCGGGACCTCGGCCAGGTCCACCCACGAGTCCGTGATCGTGTCGATCCCGTCGCGCAGCAGGAGGGTCCCGGCGGCCGGCTGCAGCATGATCCCGACCACCCAGCCGCGCCCGGACAGGTCGACGGTGTTCATCCCCGTGCCGACACCCCACAGGCGGGCGTCGTCGCTGCCGACGACCAGCTGGCAGACGGGGTGCTGCAGCACGCGCTGGACCCAGTGCTCGCCGTCGGGCAGGTCCCACACCGGGATCCAGGCCTGTCGCGCGAGCGGCGCCACGTCGTCGGCCATCGGTCGTCGTCGCAACGGCGGGGTCGGGTGCGAGGCGCTGGTGAGGTGCGATCCGGCCACCTGGCCGTCGGGTCGTCGTGTTTTCACAATCGAGGAGTCTCCGCCGGGCCGTAGCGTCGCGGGCACGGCATCGAAAGGGTAGGAACCGTGAACGACACCGCACGCCGACACCGCGATCGAGCCGACCGGCTCGCCGACGTCCTCGACCACGGGACGGACTTCGACGCGCCGTCCCCGTGCAACGGCTGGACCGCGAGGGACGTGGTGCACCACGTGGTCACCACGCAGGCCGACCTCCTCGACCGGCACGGTTTCGGGGTGCCGGCAGTCGACGTCACCGATGATCCCGCGGCCGCGTGGCGGACCCACACCGACCACGTGGTGGCGACCCTGGAGCGGCCGGAGGTGGTCGAGCACCGCTACGACGGCATGGCCGGCCCGACCACGATCGGGGACACGATCACCACCTACTACGGGTTCGACCTGTTGGTGCATCGCTGGGACCTGGGCGCCGCGTTGGATGTCCCGGTGGCCTTCACCGACGACGAACTCGACGCCATCGAGTCCTCCGCGGCGGCGTTCGGCGACGCCATCCGGATGGAGGGCGTGTGCGGCCCGGCGATCGACGTGGATCCCTCCGCCCCACGGCAGGTGCGCGTCCTTGGTCACCTCGGACGCGACGCCCGTACCTGACCCGGGTCGACGGTCCGACCTCGGGCCGGTGTCGGGCCGCCGCGCGCCGGGCCACGGGCACGACCCTCGTCGAGCGGGCATGCTGGCCTCGACGAATCGAGGTCATCCATGTCGACGGCCGGGCCCGCCGAGGTGGACGACCTGTTCACGCTGCCGGTGGGGGAGTTCGTCGCCGCTCGTGATGACCTCGTGCGCCGACTGAAGGCCGACGGGGACATCGCGCAGGCCGGGACGGTGAAGGCCCTGCGTCGCCCGACACTGGCCGCGTGGGCCGTCAACCAGGTGGTGCGGACCGACGTGGAGGCCTGGGAGGCGCTGGTGGCGGCCGGTCGCACGGTCCAGAAGGCCCAGCGGCGGGCGCTGTCGGGTCTCCGGGACAGCGGGTTGCGGGACGCGTCGACCGTCCGACGTGGGCTGGTCGAGGCGCTGACCGACCATGCCGCGCGGATCCTGGCCGACGCCGGTGCCCGGCCCGAGTCCCACCTCGACGACGTCGCGGCCACGTTCGAGGCGGCCACGGCCGACCGGGACGCGGCGGCGACGATCGGCGCCGGATGCCTGTCCGCACCGGTCCACGTCACGACCGACTTCTCCGGCACGTCCGCACTGCTCGCGATGTCGCTGGTGGCCGACGACGGTGACGACGCCGACCCCGACGAGGACGACGACGAGGTCGACCCTGCGGTCGCCGAGCGGCGCCGCGACGCCATGCGGGTCCTCGAGGCCTCCCGGGTGCAGGCCGAGGCCTCCGCGATGGCGGCCCAGTCATCTCGCGACGAGGCGGCGACGACTGCCGAGCAGGCCGAGGAGGCGCGGCGGGCCGCCACCGCAGCCCGCGAGGCCGCAGATCGCGCCCAGGCCGAGGCCGACACCCTGACCACCCGTGCCGAGGAGGCGGCGACGGTGGCCACCGAGGCCGCGACCACCGCTGCGGCGGACGCCGACGCGATCGAGGCCGCCCGTGACGCACTGGACGCCCTGACCTGAACGGCGGGACTGTCGGCCCCTCGTGACGATGGCGGCGAGCGGATGGCACCAGGACCTGGGGTCGTGGTCGGTGGTGGCGGGCCGGTACGGCGGGCGATGCCCAGCATGTGGGTTGCGGGCGCCAGCCATCTGGATATCATTCAGCGAAGGTTGAGTCACATTGTGGTGAGCAAAAGGCTGGCAGTGGAGATCGGTTCCGACCTGGAGGAGCAGTCGGCCTTGCATCGTGCCCTGGGCGATCCGCACCGGCTTGCGGCAGTGGCGTGGCTGCAACTGACCGACGCCACGCCGACCGAACTGGCTGAACGACTGGGGTTGGCGTCGAACCTGGTGGCGTTCCACCTCGATGTGCTCGAGGAGGTCGGCCTGGTCAGTCGCCACCGATCGCAGGGTGACGGCCGTCGCCGGTACGTCACGCTCGGCCCGACGGCCGGGAAGGTCGGGCCGATGGACGTGTTGGCCTACGACCCGCCGCTGGCCGCGGGACGGGTCGTGTTCGTCTGCACACACAACTCGGCGCGGTCGCAACTGGCCTCGGCGATCTGGACGGCACGGACCGGTCGCGAGTCGTGGTCGGCCGGCTCGCGACCAGCCGATCGGGTCAACCCGGATGCCGTGGCGATCGCTGCCGACCACGGGCTGGACCTGTCGGCTGCCAGGCCCGGCGGCTACGACCAGGTCGACGTCGAGCCTGACCTGGTGGTGTCGGTGTGTGACCGGGTGCGCGAGGACGGGTTGCCGTTCGACGCACCGCTGTTGCACTGGTCGGTGCCCGAGCCGACCCGGGCTGGCGACTTCCCGCACGTCTGGCAGGACGTGGATGGCCGCGTCGTGCGACTTGCCGACCGAGTCGCAGCATGACCGACCACGATCCTGGGGGTGGCCTGGTCCGTGACCCTGCTCGTCGGCTGGTCGCCGAGGCCGGCGGGACCATGGTCTTGCTCGTGGCCGTCGTCGGGTCCGGGATCGCGACGTCGGTCGACGGGGCCGCGTCCACCCAGTTGTTCCAGCATGCCGCCGTGGTGGGCGCCGTCCTGGCGGTGTTGATCTGGACCCTCGGCCCGGTCTCGGACGCCCACTTCAATCCCGCGGTGACCTTGGCGGTGGCGATCACCGGTGCGATGTCCAGGCCAGTTCGTCGCGCCGTCCTCGGCATCGGGCTGACCACCTGGCTGTTTCGCCCCACGTCCGACGGCAGTCCTGTCGGGATGTTCGCACCAGCACCGTCGAACCAGGAGTCACGACATGGTCACGCTGGACCTCGCCGCTCGCAACCGACTCCTGACGACGGCCACCATCCTCAACCGCGAGTTCACGGGCATCTTCGCCGCTGAGGTCATCGAGTGCTTCCTGGTCGAGTCGATCGACCGGCTCGCCGCCGGTGCCGCCCACACCGGTTTCATCCCGTTGCTGGCGGAACGCTTCGCCCGCGAACGACTTCGCGCAATCGCCAAGATGGAAGGAACCATCATGACCGACACTCCCACCGTGATCTTCCTGTGCGTGCACAACGCCGGGAGGTCCCAGATGGCCATGGGCTGGATGCAGCACCTGGCCGGCGACCGCATCGAGGTGATGTCGGGCGGGTCCGATCCCGGCAGCCAGGTCAACCCGTCCGCCGTCGCGGCCATGGAGGAGGTCGGCATCGACATCTCGTCGGGCTACCCCAAGCCGTGGACTGACGAGACCATCGGCGCCGCCGATGTCATCGTGACCATGGGATGCGGCGACTCCTGTCCGGTGATCCCCGGCAAGCGCTACCGCGACTGGGAACTCGACGACCCGGCCGGCAAGGGCGTGGCCGAGGTCCGCCCGGTGCGCGACGAGATCGAACGGCGCGTGCGTGGGTTGATGGCCGAACTCGACGTCGAGCCGGTGACCTGACCTCGGAGCGGTCGTCACTGGCAGGTCGACGCAGGCACCACGGCCCGGGCAACGGTGTCTCCTCACCCTGCCACAGGCGTCACGGTGGGGCGTCTGATGGTGGTCGGTTCGATTCCTGGCGCAACGGTCATCCCCCCGGGACGCGAACGATCGGTCGTGGTGGGGGATGGCCGCCGGGCGGCGACCATCCCCCACACGACCGATCGTCCGGGTCACATGCCAGCGTCGGCGAGGCCCTGTTGCCAGTCGGACAGGTCGGCGACCTTCGTGGCCAGACCGTCGTCGTGCAGGAGTGCGCGGGACAGGGTCTCGGCGACGTGGAGCTGCTTGAGCGCCTCGCCCCGGTCACCGGCGTCCGCGGCCGTCTCGGCCGCGTCCAGTCGTTGCGCGACCAGGCGGAGACCCACCTGCGCCGGCCGTGAGGTCGCGTCCACGCCGTCGACCAGTTCGTCGACTTCGTCGAAGGTGACGCAGTTGCCGCCCCCGTTGACGACGCCGGCGGTCCACTCGATCCCTTGAGCAGGTGCTCGACGAACAACGGGTCGGTGTAGGAGGCGTCGGTGTGGCCCGCGCCCTCGTACCACGAGCGGCCGCCCTCGAAGTTCTGGCACCACGCGATCGGGTGGTCGTCACCCATCGACCCGCCGTTGTAGGTCGACTCGTCCAGGGTCAGCAGGACGTGCACGTCCTCGCGCGGGTTGGTCGTGAAGTTGTACCACTCGTCGAAGCGCTCCCAGGCCAGTGGCAGGATCTCGGTCGACGGGTGTGCTGGACTCTCCACGCGCATCGTCGCGGTCTGCTGGGCCGGGTGGTTGCGGAAGCGGGCACCCCCGCCGGTCAGCTGGCTGTACCACGGGATCGCATGCATGGCGTCGGTCGCCGCGTGCAGGCCCACGAAGCCACCGCCGTCATGGATGTAGCCCTGGAAGGCGGCGAGTTCGTCGTCGTCGAGCAGGCGCGGCCGGGCCGGGTCCTGGTTGTTGGTGCCGTCCACGGGGGACACGAAGACGATCGTGGCGTACTTCGCGAGGTCCGCGGCACTGGTGAACGGCGTGCTGTCGAGCGTGAGGTCCGGCTGGCGGGGATCCCAGACGTCGACCGAGAACCCGTTGGTGGCGCCCATGTCGATCAGCACGTTGGTCGTGTCATCGATGTGGGAGTGGCGGAACCCGAGCGTCTTGCCGACCACCAGGATCTCGTAGTCGGCGGACTGGGCACCGGCGGGTGCCAGCGGGAACATCGCCGCGAGCAGGGCGACGAGCAGGGCACCGATGAACAGGTGGCGTGATGGATGTCGTTGGCGAACGGTGTGCATGGCATCTCCCTCGGTGGGGTCCGGGGCCGTTGCGTGGCCGGACCTGGTAGCCGACCCTGGGACTCCTGCACAACCATCAAGTCGATTTCCGAAACATTCTTGGAGCTGGACGCCATGTCAACGGGGTTTCGGGCGGGGCGCTGTCCGGATGCGGCGCGTGTCCGGCCCCCCCATCGAACGGCCCGGCAGGTCGGGGGCCGCCTCGGCACGATGGCATCCTCCTCCCCCGCAACCGAGGGAGTGAGCGTCCCCCCAGACCCGGGGATCACGAGGCGTCAACCGCGTGCGTCATCGACGGGTCGTCAGCGCACCACCGAGACGACCGGTCGATGACGCACGCCGATCGGACGCCCATCGATCGGTCCGAGACCGCGTCGGACCGCCGACACGGCGAGCGTCAGACGGCGCAGGCCGCGTCGTCGCAGGCCGCCTCGTCCGCGTGCTCGTGGTTGACGGGATCGGGGTCCTCGCTCGCATGGACCTGCGCGAGGACTTGGCCGATCACCTCAGGGGGTTGCGCGCCCGACAACCCGTAGCGGCGGTCGAAGACGAAGAACGGGACCCCGCTGATGCCCAGGCGGCGCGCCTCGTCCTCGTCGGCCCGGACCGCGTCGGCGTGGGCATCGGAGCCCAGGACCGCACGCACCTCGTCGGCGTCCAGACCAGCGGCGGTGGCCAGTCGCACCAGTTCCCCGTGGTCGCCGATCGCCGCACCCTCGGTGTGGTAGCCGGCCAGGAAGCGCGCCTTGACGTGGTGCTGGCGACCTCGCTCGGCGGCCAGGTGCAGGACACGGTGGGCGTCGAAGGTGTTGGCGGGTCGTGCCCGGTCGAAGCGGAACTCGATCCCGTCGGCCGCGCCGGCCGCGGTCATGCCGTCAATCATTTCCTGGGCCTCGTCGCGGGACGTGCCGTACTTGCCGGCGAGCAGGTCCACGTAGTCGACGTCGGCGGCCACCGAGGGGCGCGACGGGTCCAGTTCGAACGACCGCCACCGCACCTCCACCTCGTCGGCGTGGTCGAAGTCGTCCAGCGCCGACTCGAAGCGGGCCTTGCCCACGGCACACCACGGGCACACGACATCGGACCAGATCTCGACCAGCACGGGAACTCCTCGACTGCCGGGACCAGCCCAACGGCGCGGGGCGGGTGAGCCTTCCCGGTTTGCCGTTCCCGGTCAGGCGGACTCGTCGCCGCCGACGTCGAACTGGTCGACGAGGATGTGGTTGCCGTCCGGGTCGGTGACCATGAAGTGGCCGGCCGTGCCGTGCTCGCCGTCCAGGGCCGTGCCGTCGTCGTCCATGCCCGGCGCGGCGTAGGTGGCCTCGATCCCCGCCGCCGTCACCGCGTCGTGGATGTCGCGGACGTCGTCGGGATCCTCCAACGGCGTCATGTCCTGGCCGATGCCGGGGTTGAACGTCAAGACGTTGTCGTCGAACATCCCCTCGAACAGCCCCAGCGTGGCCTGGTCGTTGCGCAGGATCTGCCAGCCCTGGTCGGGATCACCGCCCACCGCCTCGAAGCCGAGTTGTTCGTAGAACGAGCGGGACACGGCCAGGTCGGCCACGGCCAGGGACAGGGAGAACACGCCCAACTGCATCGTTGGTTCCTTCGGTCGGGATCTGGGGCCTCGAACCATAATCGCCTGCGTCGTGGCTGGCGCCGTCACCGTCGACCGTCTCGGCCTCGACGGGATCACGCCTCGACGGCCACCGTGGCGTCACCCAGGCCGCGTGCATGCGCGATCGCGACGGCGTCGGGCTCGAGTCCGGCAACGGGGAGCTTCCCCCCGAAGGACCGCAGACGCACCTCCAGGCGGTCGCGACGGGTCCGGGCACGCCAGGTCCCGACGATGCGGTCGTCCGCGATGACGACGCCGGGGTTCGCCATGGCCCGCCAGATCTCGCGTTGCCGGTCGCGGTCGGCAACCAGCGAGAAGCGGTCACGCGTCTGCAACAACGGGTCGTAGGCCGGGACCAGGCGCGGACGGTCGGACGGCGGTGGATCCCGGAGCAGGTCGACGTCCCGGTCATGCACCCACCCGTCGCCGTGCGGCGTGTGCACCGGTTGGAGTTCAACGACCAGCAGGCCGACGCATGGTCGTCGTCGATCCCGCCCCACGCGGCCAGGTCGTGGACGGTCGCGGGACCGTGGAGTCGCAGGAAGCGTCGCACAAGCTCGGCCCGCCCGTCGTCCCCGACGCGTCGGTACCGGGCGGGCCGCCACCGTCCGGCGGCGGCGACCCGGTCGGTGGTGCGGTCGCCGGCCTCGATCCGGACGCGCCCGGACCAGGCGAGTCGCTTGACCAGCCCGTCGTCGGGGTGGTCGCGTCCGCAGCGTGCACACGAACGCATCGCCTGCGGCGGGGGCGTGAGATGCGAGCGCTTCACCGAGTCGTTCCTTGGTCATCGGTGCGTGTTCCCGCAGCGGCGGGAGCGCGGCCCGGCCCAGTCGGTCGACCACGGCAGCATCGGCATCGGAGGGTGGGTCGGGATCGAGCAGCGCGTGGGACACGTACGGCACGTCGTCGGGCGCCGCGAGCGCGCCGGCGTCACGGGCGCCGTAGGTCGGCACCACGCGACCGGCCGCCACGAGCTCGGCCAACGTCTGGTCACCGAGGTCGCCACGGACGGCCAGCGCGCCGGCAGCACCCCCGTGGTCGACGTCCGGCAATCCCAGCGGGGCGACCGCGATGTTCCCCCGAGCGGCTCGGTCGCCCAGCAGGCCGTGGTGGTGCATCCGGCTGCGCAGCACCGCAGCCTCGTCGACGGACGTGGTCATCGTTGATCCTTCGTCTCGTGTCGGGGCTTGTGCGTCATCGTGCCAACAGGACCTCCGACAGCGCCCCGACCAGCAGGGGGGGCAGGTCGGCTGCCTGCACCTGCAGGGCCGCGTCGCCCGGGGTCGCGCTGGCCTCGACCAGCGCCCAGACGCGGTTCTTCTCGATCCGGTCGACCATGGCCCGGTCCAACAGGGTGAACACCCGCTCGGAGAGGTGGGAGGTGGTGGGCGTGGCGTCGCCGTCGACCCGCAGGGTGATCGTGGCGGTGGTCGCGATCGACCCGAGGGCGATGCGTCGTGCACCACGTTCGTCCGGAGCGCCCACCTCGGCGACCCGGTCGTCGCCGTCCACGGTGACCTGCACGCCGTCGACGTCGGCGAACCCCAGCAGGACCACCGACAGGTCGCGCTCGGCCGGCACCACCCCGTCGTGCCCGTCGACCGCGGCGACGGTGAGCGTGCGTTCGGACTGGTCCCATCTCCAGGCCGTCGTCGCGACCGCGTCGGCGTCGTCGTCCTCCACCAGGGTGAACGATCCGTCCGCGCCGGGCACCACGACCAGGTCGAGGGCGTCGGGCACGCCGACGTCGTTGCCGAGCCGCCCGACGGGGACCAGCGGCAGGACCGTCCCGGCGCGGGCCAGCACGGGGATGGTGTCCAGCGTCCGGTGCAGGTGGATCGAGCGGTCGCCGCGATAGGCGACGCCGGTCAGGAGGTCGACCCAGTCGCCGGGCGGCAGCCACGCGGGGGTGCGGGCCACACCTGCGACCGGGTCCACCGGGGTGGTCACCGGTGCCACGACCAGGTCGGTGCCGAACGTGTACTGGTTCGGGACGTCGTAGGCGGCGTCGACCCAGGGGTGGTCGTGGTACATCGGCGCCACCAGCGAGCGGTGTTCGGCCCGGGTTCGGTGCATCATCGTGGCCAGGTAGGGGACCAGCCGGTGGCGCAGGCGCAGGAAGTCGCCGACGACGCGCTCGGCGTCCGGCGACAGCCCCCACGGTTCGCGCCGGTTGAAGGGGTCGGCACCCGAGTGCAGCCGCAGGATCGGCGAGAACACGCCGAACTGGACCCACCTCGTCAGCAACTGGTCGTCGCGGATGCCACCGAAGTGCCCGCCGATGTCGTGGCTCCACCAGCCGTAGCCGACGTTGGCGGCGGTGGCGGTGAACTCGGGCTGGAAGTGCAGCGAATCCCAGCTGATCACGGTGTCGCCGGAGAAGCCCAGCGGGTAGCGGTGGCTGCCGAGCCCGGCGTAGCGCGAGAAGGTCAGTTCGCGTGACCCGTCGCGTCCGGAGTCCAGCCAGTGCACGTGGTTGAGCACCCACAGTGGGTCGACGCCGGCCAGGGCGGAGGCCTCGCCCTGCTGCCAGTCCAGCCACCAGAAGTCCACACCCTGCTCCTCCAACGGGTGGTGGACCTCTTCGAGGTAGGCGGCCAGGAACTCGGAATCGGTGGCCTCGAAGCCGATGGGGTGTTCCGTGGCGGGGTCGATGCCCAGTCGCTGGGCGACGGCGGGATAGGCGTCCTCGTGGCCGCGGATGCCGTCGGCGGGGTGGACGTTGAGGGTGACCGCCAGGCCGCGGTCGTGGAGGGCGGCCAGGAACGCCTCGGGGTCGGGGACCAGGTCTCGGTTCCACGTGTAGCCCGTCCAGCCGCTGCCGAAGCGCGGGGGGATGTCGACCAGGTGCCAGTCCATGTCGATGACCGCCACCGAGAACGGCAGCCCTTCGTCCTCGAAGCGGTCGTGCAGCGCGAGGTAGCCGTCGGCCGTGTACGGGAAGTAGCGGCTCCACCAGTTGCCCAGGACCGCCCGGGGGAGCAGTGGCTGTGGACCGGTGATCGCGTGGAAGTCGTCCAACGCGGCGTGGTAGTCGCGACCGTGGGCGAACACGTAGAGGTCGGTGGCGCCGGGCTCGCGCGGATGCAACTGCCCGTCGTCGCCGAACAGCAGCGTGTCGGAGTCGTCGATGACGGCGACGCCGTGGCGCGACAGCAGGCCGTCCTCCAGCGGCAACGGCCCGTCGATGGTGTCCAGCGTCCGGGCGGTGCCGCCGAGGTTCTCCACGGTCGTGCCCGGCCGCCACGTGCTGTGGTAGTTCGACACCCCGCCGCGTGCCTGCACCGACAGTCCGCCCGGCCAGAACGGGGCCCGGTCGTAGCGCAGTTCGAACGCCGACGTCCGGATCATCAGTTGGTCCGGTCCGTCCACCACCTCCATGTCGACCGGGGGGAGGTCGCGGTGGAGCACCAACTGGGACGGACGGTCCTCGACGACCCCGGTGGGGCTGTGCTCGAGTCGGACGAGGCCCTCGGTCAGCACCGTGATGCGCCAGTGGTCGCCCTGCAGGACGTTGGCCGGGTCGGCGACGGGGCGGGTGGGGAGGCGGAGGTGGTCGTGCACGGTCGGGGTGTCCTGGCTCGCGGGTGGAGGGAGGGGTGTGGCCGATGGCGACGCGGAGGGAGGCCCGAGTGCGGGCTGCCCGGGTCGACCGTCAGCCGGCGGCGAGGTCGTCGAGCGCCGACCCGGCGAGACGGTAGGGGATCCACTCCTGCTGGGGGTGGGCGCCCAGGTGGTCGTAGACGTCGATCGCCTGCTGGTTCCAGTCCAGCACGGCCCACTCGAGTCGCTCGCCACCGCGGTCGCGCACCTCCTGCGCCAACCGCGCCATCAGTGCTCGTGCGACTCCCATGCCGCGCGCGTCCTCTGCGACCCACAGGTCTTCGAGGTGGATGCCGGTCCGACCGGTCCAGGTGGACCAGGTCGGGAACCACAGCGCCATGCCGACGTCGCGCGACTCGCCATCGATCTCGGTGCTCGCCAGCAGGCACGAGAACGGCGGGTCGTCTGCCGACAGGTCGGCCCGCAGCGAGACCTCCGTGGTGGCCACGGCGTCCGGTTCGCGTTCGAAGGCCGCGAGGTCGCGGATGAAGCCCAGGACGGTGGTCGCGTCGGCGGGTGTGGCCGACCGGATGTGGATGGTCGGACGGGACGGCTCAGGTGTGGTCATGGCCGCAGTCTAGGAACATGCCCCCAGGACGTCGGGACTGTGGACCCATGGTTCGTGGCCCCCGTGCTCGTATGGTCGTGTCGAGTCCCGACGCGGAGTTTCCTTGTCCGTCGATCATGACCCTGCCATGTCGCGGTCGCACGACGACGTGGCGCGGTGAGGCCGTCCCGCCATCCAACTCGTCCGTCCTTCAGAGGACCACCACCATGACCGAGCAGCCCATCACCGCAGCCCCGGACCTGTCCGAGGATGCCGATCGCCGCCCATGGATCCGCCGCCACTGGCTGCTCACGAGTGCCGCCCTCGTCGTGCTGCTGTTCGGTGGCTGCGCTGCCCTCGCCAGCGGCGACGAGCCGCCGGAGCCCGAGGCCACGCCGGTCGAGACGATCACGGTCACGGAGACCGTGACGGCCGAACCCGAGCCCGCCGAGACCGTCACCGTCGAGGCGGAACCCGAGCCCGCCGAGACCGTCACCATGACGGCTGAACCCGCGCCCGCCGAGACCGTCACCGTCACGGCCGAACCCGCGCCTGCCGAGACCGTCACCGTGGCAGCCGAACCCGAACCCGAGCCCGAACCGGAGCCTGAGCCTGAGCCCACGTCGTCGCTGACCCGGTCGCAGGACAACGCCATCGGCTCGGCCGAGAACTATCTGGGGTTCACGTCGTTCTCGCGCAGCGGCTTGATCGACCAGTTGACGTTCGAGGGGTTCAGCAACGGCGACGCGACCTTCGCCGTCGACTCCCTGGACGTCGACTGGAGGCGCCAGGCCGCGCTGAAGGCCGAGGAGTACCTGGAGTTCTCGTCCTTCTCCCGCAGCGGCTTGATCGAGCAGCTGGAGTTCGAGGGTTTCACGTCCGCGCAGGCCCGGCACGGCGTCGACCAGTCCGGCCTCTGAACAGCCAACGGTCTGTGTTCCGTTCGGTCGGAGGGGGGTCGGCTCCTGGCCGGTCCGGACCGGGTCGACCACCTGCTGGCCGAACGCGACCCCGCCAGGCCCGGCACCGGTCGGGGTCCGACCGGCTGGTGTCCGGGAACGGGGGAATCGGGGTTGAGGTGTGGCGCGCACGCGGCTCGTAGGGTTCGAGGCGCCTAAACGCTCGAGCCTGGAGTCCACGTGCGCGCCACGACTGCATTCAACCCGCATGCTTGCCATCGATGGGGCCACGGCGGCCTCGGTCACCTTCACTACCGACGGGATCGTGGTCGGACCGCGTCGCCGATTTGCCCGTCTGACATGTCCCGACCGTGGCTGGTCGACCCGCGCGACTGACGACAGGACGGGATTGCGTCCCGGCGAGTGGTGGAGGACCGTGGTTGCCAGTGCCGCGCGGCGGCTCAGGGGCGGGGAAGATCTGTACGACGTCGGTGCGTCGCTCCAGTTCCGGGTTCCGCCGTTCGATGGGGTTGTCACCAGCCCCGCGACGACCGGACCCCGACGGCGGGCCAACCCCACGGCTGCCACCACACCCAGAACGATCAGTGCCAGTGTCGATGGAAGTTCCCAGTCGGTACCGACGAGATCGGGGAACAGGCGAACGTGTAGGCAGCAACGAAGAAGCCAACCACGGCCCAGTCGACGCCCCGCTGGCCAGCCGAGGGCGCGGTCACAGGGCGCCCGATTCGCTCGACACGAGAGTTGGTGGCGACGGCTCCCGACCCCATTCGTTGCCTCCGCTCGTCGAGTGGGCGGCGACCGTCTCGATCACGAGGTTGATCGTGGTCGCGAATGATTCGTCGATGTTGTCGGGCAGGCCGAAGCCGCCACGAAGCTCGAGGTCGATGAAGCCATGAACCGCGGCCCGCAGTGCCCGGATGAGGGGGATCACGCTCCCCGGGTCGATGTCCGTCCCTGCCAGGATCGACCCGACGAGCCTGACCGGTTTCCCCAGGGCGGCGGCCAGGCCGGGATCCTCGTCCGGGGTTGGCGCCGGCAGGAACGAGTCGTACAAGCCGGGATGTCGATGGGCGAATGATCTCAGTTGCACGGCGACCGCCGTCAGCGCCTCGGTCCCTGCAAGCCCTTCGACACTGTCGGCGAGCTCGATGGTCAGCAGACCGGCCGCGTGCAAGGTCAACTGTCGACGAAGCCCGGCCAGGCCGTCCACGTGGGAGTAGAGGGAAGGCGAGCGCACTCCGAGCGCCGATGCGACCGAGGCGAGGCTCAGGGCGTCCAGGCCTTCGCGGTCCGCGATCTCTGCGGCCGCCTCCACGACGTCCTCCAGATCAAGCCCCAGCTTTCGTCCCATCAGTGGGCGGCGACGGACTCGGCGCTGGCCTTCAGGGCGACGTTCATCGCCTCGAAACCCGACTTGATCCTGGTGTCGAGCGAGTTCCTCATCAGGCGGACGAGCACGCCGTCGAACGATTCCGTCTGGGTGAGCTTCGTGCCAGTCGGGGAGGCCTCGACCTCGAACCGGTGACGCCCGTCGAACAGGCCCGAGAACGCGAGCCTGCCGACCCACTCGAAGGTCCTCCCGGCCTCGACAACCGTGACCTGCGGCGTGAACGTCATGGCCCTGCCACCGGGGGGCTCGAGTCGATTGACCAGCTTCTCCCCGACTTCGGGCCTGCCCGTGGACGAGGTGATGAACGGATTCCAGTCGGCGTATCCGTCGAGGTCGGTGAGCACCTGCCAGACCACATCAGGCGGGGCGTCGATGTCGATCTCGGTGTGGAGTTCGTGATGCATTGCCGACCCCTTGCTCGATGACTAATAACGTTAGACAGACGACGGTAACTAATGCCCTTAGCCATGTCAAGTCCTGCGGTGGCGACTGGTCACCAGCCGCAACCGGGCCCCGAGGCTGTTGGTGCTCCAGGCCGTCCAGCCCTCGTCGTCGTCCCGCCGGGCCCACCGTGCCGCGTCGTCCGGGGCCACCAGCCACACCGCGCGCCCAGCCGCGGCCCGCAGGGCGACCCAGTGGTCGCCGGTTCCCAGCACCACCCGAGGGTCCAGGTCCAGGCGCACCCAGCCCGTGTGGCCGGCCGTCATGGCGGCGCGGCCGGTGCCCACCAGCCGCCCGGCTGGGAGGCCCGCATGGTCCTCGTGCACCTCGACCGTGACCGTGGTGTCGACCTCCGCCCCGACCAGCAGGACCTCGACCCCGGTGGCCGCGACCGCGTCGGCCGGCCGCAGCATGGCCGCGATCCACCCGCCGGCGACGACCTCGACACCCACGGGATCGGGTACGACACCGGTGTCCCCGGCCGCGCCGACGGTGCGGCCGGCAGCTCGACCGGGCAGGGCACCGCATCGCAGAAGTCGAGTCCCTGGAGATCGTTCCTGTCCCCCCGCGAGTCCCGGTCCTGCGCTGCTGCGCGTCGACGTGGGCGTGCCCGGCCTGCCGCTGCCCTGACCCGCCAGCTCCAACGACGCCCAGGCGCCAGCGGCACATGCCTGGCCGGCATCCTGTGTCGGGGCCTCCGGCAGCGTCACGTCCCGATCGTGGCGCCGGCCGCGGTCACGGCGTGGACGTCGCCCTCGGCCGACCGGTCGGCCGGGTCGCTCCGCCCTGCATCGGGGGGGTCATCCACTCGGACAGGGCCACCACCCCAACCGGGTAGGCGTGGGCGACTGTGCCCGAGCGAAGGATTCGTGGGCGCGGTGGACATCGGGGGGACTGGGTCGCAAAACCTAGGGTGCGTGGGTCAATCGTCCCGAAGTTGGATCAAAGGGCGCGCGGCAGGCGCCTTTGTCCCTCCGGCAAGTCCGGTGATGGGCACCATTGGCTCGCCGAGCCGAGCGCTTCCATGCCCGTTCCACGTCCTGTGGACTTCAGGTGCGTCGGTGCAAGGGTCGGTGCGGTTGACAATGTGGCAGCGCGGCGTCCGGGGGGAAGCTCATGCGTATTCGAATTGGTGGCCAGGGGCATGTCGACCGGCGTCGGGGCTTGTCCCTGGCGTGCTTGGTCATCCTGCTCGGTGTCATGGTCTTGCCGGCGGCGGGCGGTCGCGCGGCGGCGGCCGCTGCGGCCGCACCGCCAGAGGCGTTCGACGGCTTCTTCAATACCAAGGTGGACACCCCGGTCTCGCTGTTCCTGAACGCCTACGACCCCGACGGCGACCCGGTGACGTTCACCGTCACCACCGACCCGGCCAGCGGCACCCTCGACGACTGCACGTCG
>JAGXFT010000165.1 GCA_024637135.1 Nitriliruptorales bacterium
CGCAGGTCGCGGGCGGTGTGGGTGACGGTCCACAGGTCGAACGGCCGGCGCTGGTCGTCGGGTCCGTGGACCTCGCTGCGCTGGTGGTGCACCAGGTGTTCGGGGTCGAAGGCGTCGCCAGGCACCAGGTGGCGCACGGCGAACAGGGCATGGAAGGCCGTCAACACCACGACCCCGCCCGGCCCCACCGCGGTCGCCAGGCCCGCCACGACGTCACCCTCCGCCGCCGGGTCGGTCCCGAACCCGCCGTGGCACAGTGACCACGCCACGTCGAAGGACCCGTCGAGGTCGAATCGCGCCAGCACGGGACCGAGGTGTCGCGCGTCCCCCTGCACGAACGCCCAGTCCACCACGCCCGGCTGCCCCGCGACCTCACGCTGGAACGCCTCCCGGGCCGCGACCACGAACTCGTCCGCGACGTCGACGCCCACGCCCTCGATCCCGCGTGTCGCCAGTTCACGACCGTGCCGACCGGTCCCGCAGCCGACGTCCAGCACCCGCTGGCCCGGCGCCAGGCCGGTGCGCGCGACGAGCGCATCGACCTCCGCCACCGTCCCCGCCGTGAAGGCGTTGCGGTCGTACAGCCCACCCTGCCAGGCCCCGATGGCACGGTAGAACGGCTCGTCGTCCCCGCTCGGCGGAGGCGGTACGACCACGGGACGGTCGCGGTGGTCCCGCCACGTCGGGTCCACGACCTCGCCCATGTCGCACCTCCCGTCGTCGGCCGGGCGGACGCCACGCACGCCCGACCCCCGTCCGGCCAGCGCCGGCCGAGCCATCTGACCAGACCATGAACGGGCACGCCACGAGGCATGCGGAGGTGGACACGAACCTTGGGCGTGGTACACGATGAGCCTGCCCCCGGACCCGGACGCCCGCATGGACCTGCCCGACCACGACCTTGTCGACCGCGACGCCACGCGCGACTCGGAGGCAGCAGCGGCCGACCACGACCACCTCGTGGCCCACGAGATGCACCCGCTGGCGATCCGCTGGATGCACTGGGTCAACTTCCCGCTGCTGTTCATCATGATGTGGAGCGGACTGCGGATCTACTGGGCCAACGACATCTACGTGGCCGGCATCGGGACCTGGGAGTTCTTCGCCTTCTTCCCGAAGCAGTTCTACGAGGTCCTCGACGCCCCGTTCAAGCTCGCCAAGGGCATGGCGTTCCACTTCAGCTTCGGGTGGTTGTTCGCCCTCAACGGACTGGCCTACGTGACCTACCTCGCGATCAGCGGGCAGTGGCGCCACCTGGTCCCCGACCGCCGGGCACTGACCGTCGAGGCTCCACAGGTCGTCGCACACGACCTCCACCTCCGTGACGAGGCGCCGCCCCAGGGCCGCTACAACGCGGCCCAACAGGTCACCTACACGCTGGTCATCCTGATGGGTGCGCTGGTCGTGGCAAGCGGCCTGGCCATCCTCAAGCCCACCCAGGCCACGCTCCTGACCACCCTGCTCGGCGGCTACGAGTTCGCGAGGTTCCTCCACTTCGCGAGCTTCATCGGCTTCGCCCTCTTCTTCGTCCTGCACGTCCTGCAGATCGCCCGGGCCGGGTTGGGCAACTTCCTCAGCATGATCACCGGGTACGTGCTGGAGAGCCGCGCCGCCGACTTCGACCCCCAGCGACGCCGGGGCGACGACCGCGAGCCCCCGACCAGCGACGACTCGTCCACCCCGACCACGGAGGTGCCGGCATGACCCCCGACGACCCGACCCCAAACGACCCGACCGACGCCGCCACGACCGACTCGAACGGCACCGGCGAGACCCTCGACGAGCGCGCCGCCCGGCTGCAGGCCCGCGCACACGAGGGTCGCACGCTGTCACGGGACGACTACCGCGCGACCAGTCGCCGCGCGTTCCTGGGCGGTGCCGTGGGGGTCGCGGCCGGGGTCGCCGGCTTCCGCTGGGTCCAGACCCAGGAGCACGTCGACGGCATCCCGGCGGTCCTGCGACGCGGCCACGAGTTCAACGCCGACCTGTGGCGGACGATCGCCCCGGCCGACGCGAGCGCTCCCGAGTACCCGTTGGCGGCGGCCGAGGACCTTCGTCGCAACGGTCGCGCCGGCATCCGGGACGAGATCGACCTCGACGCCTGGTCGATGCGGGTGGAGGGACCGGACGGCGAACTGCTCGACGAGGTCGTGCTCGACGACGTGATGTCGCTGCCCGCGGTCGAGATGGTCACCCTGCACAAGTGCATCGAGGGGTGGAGCCAGGTCGCCCACTGGACCGGGGTGCGCTTCGCCGACTTCGCCGAGCGCTACGCCAGCCGCATCGGTGACGCCCAGTACGTCGCGTTGGAGACACCCGACGAGGGCTACTACGTCGGCCTGACCCGCGAGGACAGCCTCCATCCACAGACCCTGCTGGCCCACGGCCTGGGCGGCGAACCACTGACCCAGGACCACGGCGCGCCACTGCGGCTCTACACCCCGAACCACTACGGCATCAAGTCCCTGAAGCGCATCGGCCTGATCCGCTTCACCCGCGATCGCCCCCGCGACTTCTGGGCCGAACGCAGCTACGACTGGAACTCCCACCTCTAGCTTGGGAGCAGGGCCACGACGCCGACCTGTTCCAGGATCATCCACAGGATGAAGACGCCATAGGTGGCGTTGAGGACCCAGCCTTCGGTGGCGCTCAGGCGCAGTCCGGTGCGCAGTTGGGTGAACAGGATGATCGTGGCGAGGGTGAGGAACCCGACGAGCGGCACGGCCACGCCGAACTCGAACGCCACGGATCCCGCGATCAGGACACCCGCGGGCACCGCGACCAGCAGGTCGAAGATGTTGCTGCCGAGCACGTTGGACATGCTGACCACGCCCTCGCCGCGTTGTGCGAGCCGGATGGAGATCAGCGCGTCCGGGACGCTGGTCACCGCCGCGATCACCGTGATGCCCCACACGAACGACGGGATGCCGGTGATGTCGGCGAAGGCGAGCGCGGCCTGGACGAGGGCCTCGACGCCGGCCACCACCAGCACCAGGCTCAGCGCCAGCAGCCCCCACTGGCGGGCCACCGAGATGTCGGGTGGGGGCTCGTCCTCGACGTAGTCGTTCATCTCCTGGTGCTGGATGAACACGTACAGCCCGTACAACGCCAGCGGGATCAGCGCGAGCGGACGCCCGATCTCCCCCACCAACGCCCCGCCGCTGTCCGGGGTGGGGTTGTAGATGAACGCGAAGCTGAAGGTCAGGACGAAGACGGCCACGGAGATGAGGTAGAACTGGGCGTCCTTGTAGACCAGTTCCTTGTCGCTGGTCACCCCGTCGTCGGCCAGGACCGCTGACAGCCCCGGGATCATCAGGATGTTGAAGATCGCCGACCCCACGACGACGCTCAGGCCCAGTTCGAACTCGCCGTGGAGCAGCGTCGCCAACACCGTCGACGACAGTTCCGGGAAGCTCGACCCGATCGCCACGACCATTGCCCCGTGCACGACCGGCGGCAACCCGTAGTGCAGCGACAGGTGCTCGGCGCTGGACTCCAGCAGGTCCGAGCCCTTCCAGACCACGAGGCCACCGACGGCGGCGATCGCGAGCCACACCAGGACCATCAGGGCCCCTCCTGCAGCGCGGCCACGGGGACCTCCGATCCGGATGGGCCCGCACGCTACACCGCGCCGTACCGGCCATTCGGCCCTGCAGCGGGGCGGGCCCCCGAGGACTAGCGTTTCGAACCATCCTGCCGTCCCCCTGGGCAGGTGTTCGGAGACTCCCATGGGCGACACGGCCACGCGCTCCGACGACCGCACGAAGGACCATGGGCTGAAACGGGTCATCGGACCCGCGCTGCTGTTCTTCTTCATCCTCGGGGACATGCTGGGTGGGGGCATCTACGCGCTGGTCGGCGAAGTCGCCGGCGAGGTGGGCGGCGCGGTCTGGTCGGCGTTCATCGGCGCCTTCGTGCTGGCGGCCCTGACCGCGTTCGCGTACGCCGAACTGGTGACCAAGTACCCCCGGGCCGCCGGGTCCGCGCTGTACGTCAACCTCGCCTTCAAGAATCCCTTCGTGACCTTCGTCGTGGCGTTCGTGGTGATGGCCTCCGGGATCACCTCGGCGGCAGCCCTGGCGATCGGCTTCGCCGGTGACTACTTCAGCGAGTTCATCAGCGCTCCCGTCACGCTGGTCGCATTGCTGTTCCTGGTCGTCGTCGCACTCGTCAACTCCTATGGCATCGGTGAGTCCGTCAAGGCCAACGCGGTGTTCACCGTCATCGAGGTGAGCGGGCTGATCCTGATCGTGGTCATCGGCGTCGCCGCGCTGGGCGATGGTGGGGGTGGCGACTACGACTTCGCCCGCAATTTCGAGTGGAGTGGCGACGGGTCCCCGCTGGTGCTGGCGCTGGGCGGCGCGGCGCTGGCGTTCTACGCGCTGATCGGCTTCGAGGACTCGGTCAACGTCGCCGAGGAGGTGAGGAACCCGTCCAGGGCCTACCCGATCGCGCTGTTCGGTGGCCTGGTGACGGCGGCCATCGTCTACCTGTTGGTGACCATGGCGGCCTCCACGGTCGTTCCCGTGGAACAGCTCGCCGAGTCCGGCGACCTCCTGGCGGTCGTGGAGAATGGTCCGCTCGACATCTCGACGCGGCTGTTCTCGGGGATCGCCCTGTTCGCGTTGGCGAACGGTGCGCTGATCAACATGATCATGGCCTCGCGGCTCGTGTACGGCATGGCCGAGGAGGGCATCGTCCCGTCGATCTTCTCGAGCACCCTGCCCGGCCGCCAGACCCCCTGGGTGGCAATCCTGTTCACCACCGCGCTGGCCTTCGTGCTGGTGTTCACCGGACAGGAGAGCGTCGGACTGCTCGCCAGCGTGACCGTCATGCTGTTGCTGGCCGTGTTCATCATGGTCAACGTCGCATGCCTGATGCTGCGCTCCGACGAGGTGGACCACGACCACTTCACCGCCCCGACGTTCGTGCCGGTCCTCGGCGCGCTGGTCTCGGCCGGACTGATCACCCAGAACGAGGGCGCGGTCTTCCTCCGTGCCGGCATCCTGGTCGTCGTGGGTGTCGTCCTGTGGTTCGTCACCAAGGCCACCACGGACGTCAGCGGCGACATCGACGTGACGAACCTGGGCGACTGATTCGGGGCGGGCCGGGTCCCCTGGGCCGTATCGTGGGCGTCCATGGCGCTGCCGAGCGGGGGCGACATCGATCGGAGCCGGGCATGGGCATGGAGGTGGACGTGGCCACGGTGGAGGCGTTCCGGCGCGACGGCGCGGTGGTCGTGCGGGGGGCCTTCGAGGCTGGTGACGTCGCACTGGCCGAGGCCGCCATCGAGGCGAACCTCGCCGACCTGTCGCCGCGGACCAAGCGCGCCAGCGGCGACGCCGACGGGGCGTTCGTCGAGGACTTCTGCAACTGGCAGCGGATCCCGGGCATCGAGCGGTTCGTGCGCCAGTCACCCGCCGCTGCCATCGCCGGGGCGCTGATGGGGGCCTCGGTCGTGCGCCTGTACCACGACCACATGCTGACCAAGGAGCCGGGCACCCGGCAGCGCACGCCATGGCACCAGGACCAGCCCTACTACAACATCGACGGTCGCATGAACGTGTCGATGTGGTTCCCCGTGGACCCGGTCGACCGCGCCTCGACCCTGGCGTTCGTCGCCGGATCGCACGGGTCGCCGGACGAGGGAGGGCAGTGGTTCATGCCCCGGACCTTCCTGGACGACCGGGCGGCATGGTTCCCCGAGGGCACCCTGGCCGAACTCCCCGACCTGCCGGACGACCCGGACCTGCTCGACTCGTCGGACGACGCCCACGGTGACGGTCCGGCGATCCTGGGGTGGGCGCTGGAACCCGGCGACGCCGTCTTCTTCCACATGCTGACCCTGCACGCGGCGGGTGGGGCGCCGCAGGGACGACGACGGCGGGTCCTGTCGGTGCGCTTCGTGGGCGACGACATGGTCCACGCGCCCCGCGACTGGCCCACGTCCCCCGAGTTCCCCGGCCTGGCCGACGAACTGCCGGCCGGCGCCCCGCTCGACCACCCCCTGTTCCCCGTCCTGTGGGCGGCCCCGACACCCTGACGACAAGGCTCGACATGGACATGGACCGCGCCCTGGACTTCGCCTCCGACCACACGCAGGGGGTGGTGATCGCCCTGAAGTCCGACGGGAGACCCCAGGCGTCCAACATCATGTACGCGCTGGACGGTCCAACCGTGCGGATCTCGGTCACGGCGACCCGGGCCAAGACCAGGAACCTCGAACGCGACCCGCGTGCGAGCCTGCACGTGACCAGCGACGACTTCTGGCGGTGGGTCGTGCTGGAGGGCGACGCCTCGTTGTCCCCGGTGGCGACGGCCGGCGACGAGTCGACCCTCGAACCGTTGCGAGCGCTGTACCGCGACCTCAGCGGCGAGCACGACGACTGGGACGACTACGACGCCGCGATGGTCCGCGACCAACGCCAGGTCCTGTCGATCGCCGTCACCTACGCCTACGGCCAACTCCCCGACTGAGCCTCCCCCGCAGCCACGTCGAGTGTGCTGATTGGCACGACATACCGCGCCAATACGCACACTCGACGTTTCAGTCGGTGACCAGGCCGAGGTCGGCGGCGACGGTGGCGGGGTCGGGGGGGTCGCGGTCGTCCGACACCGCCTCCCACCAGCGGTCCAGGGCGGCGTGGGCGTCGGGGTCGTCGACCGGGCCGGCCTCCAGTCGGAACTCCAGCAGCCAGTCCCATGCCTGGCCCACCAGCGGCCCCGGGGCCATGCCGGTGTGGGCCATGACCTGGTTGCCGTCGAGCGGCGGTCGCATCGCGTCCAGTTCCTCCTGTGCCGCGAGCGCCTCGATCCGCACCTCCAACGTGTCCATGCGGTCCTGGATCGCCCGTGCCCGCCGGGCGTTGCCGGTCGTGACGTCGGCCCGGGTCAGCAGGTTGAGGCGCCCGAGCAGGTCGCCGGCGTCCCGGACGTAGCGCCGGACGGCGGCGTCGGTCCACCCCATCTTGTAGGTGTGGAAACGCAGGTGCATGCGGACCAGTTCCGAGATCGCCTTGACCTGCTCCTTGGGGAACGCCAACTCCCGCAGCCGGTGCCGGGCCATGCGGGCGCCGACGACGTCGTGGTGGTGGAAGGTGACCGTGCCGTCGCGGTGGATCTCGCGTGTGTCGGGCTTGCCGATGTCGTGCAGCAACGCCGCCAGGCGCAGGATCGCGTCCGGCCCGTCCGGCTCGAGGTCGATGGCGTTGTCGATCACGGCGAGGGTGTGGGCCCAGACGTCCTTGTGGCGGTGGAGGGGATCGCGCAGGGTGGACAGCACGCGCAGTTCCGGCAGCACGTGTGCGTCCAGGCCGGTGTCGACCAGCAGTTGCAGCCCGACCGACGGATGGTCGCCCAGCATCAGGCTGACCAGTTCGTCGCGGATCCGTTCGGCCGAGATCGTCGCCAGCCGATCGGCCATCTCGGTCGCCGCCGCGAAGGTGTCGGGGTCGACGTCGGCGTCGAAGCGAGCCGCGAACCGGGCCAGGCGGACCAGCCGCAGGGGATCGTCGCCGAACGACACACGCGGGTCCTGGGGCGTGCGCAGGCGCCGCGCGTGGAGGTCCGCGATACCGCCGAAACGGTCCACGAACAGGAAGTCGGGGACCCGCACCGCCATCGCGTTCATCGTGAAGTCGCGACGGGCGAGGTCGTCGTCGATGGACTCGCCGAAGGTCACCTCGGGGTGGCGCGAGTCCGGCTCGTAGTCGTCGCGGCGATAGGTCGTGACCTCCACCACCCGGTCGGGCGCGTCGCCACGCTGCTTGACCGCCGAGACCGTGCCGAAGGCGGCCCCGGCCAGCCACAGGCCGTCACCCCACGGGCCGAGGATCGCCTCGGTCTGGTCGGGGTGGGCCGAGGTGGCGAAGTCCAGGTCGACGTCGTCGACGATCGCCTCGTTGCCACCGGCCAGCAGTGCGTCGCGGACGGTGCCACCCACCAGGTAGAGCTCGTGGCCGGCGGCGGCGAACCGCTCCCCCAGTTCCCGTGCCTCGGGAAAGACGTCGACCAACTGGCCGAGTTGCGCGGCCTGGTCGTCGGACAACGCATTGGCGGGCGCCGAACCGTCGGGGTCCGTCGACCGGGGCGAGGCAGGAGGGGACACGCAGGACTCACGAGGTGGGAGGACAGGGCGGGCCGCGGGGCCCCACCGGGACGTCCCACGAGGCTAACGTGCCCGCACCTGCCGCCGAACTGCCCCCCGAACTGCCGCCGGAGACCGCACCGCCCGTCCGCCATCCTGATGTGACCAACGCATCCCGATGTGACCTGGCGTCACGTGGTCGACCCAACTCACGTCATGGTCCGCAACTCACATCGGGATCGGTGCCGGGGAGTGGGAGGCCCGGGACGGGAGGTAGGAGGTGCAGGGGAGGTGGGAGGTGTCAGGGGGTGGTGTCAGGTGATGGTGGTGGAGCCGGTGCGGCGGGGGTCGGCGCCGGCCTCCAGGGTGCCGTCGGCGTGCAGCATCGTGGCCGCCACGCCACCGAAGTACATCGAGTTCGGATGGTGCGGTTCCAACTCGTGGTCGAGGACGGACACGTCGAGGTCCTCTTCGTGCGCGACCCGGGACAGGGCTCCGTCGGGGTCGTGACGCACGTGCAGGCGTGGCATCGCGATCGCGTCGGACAACGTCGCGCCACCCAGCACGTGCACCAACACCTGCAGCAACGCGGTCGTGATCCGGTCCGCGCCCGGCGACCCGATGACCAGCCGCTGACCGTCCGGCCCGACCGCGATCGATGGGGCCATGTTCGACGGCAGGTGGTCGCCCGGCTCCCACCGGTGGAGGCCGTGCGGGTTGAGTTCGTGCTCGCCGAGGCAGTTGTTGAGCCAGATCCCGGTCCCCGGCGGCATCGCCCCGGACCCGTAGCCGGCCGACGCCGTGATCGCGCAGCCCAGGCCCTGGTCGTCGACCGCGGACACGTGGATGGTGGACGGTGACGCCATCGCCGCGTCGAAGTCGCCGGCATCGATGCCGTCCAGCAGGATCGCCGCGGCGGCCTCGCGGTCCAGCGACGGGTCGAGGTCGCGGACCCGTCTCGCCAGCACGACGTCCTGCGCCCGCACCATCCGCTGCAGGAGGTCGTCGTCCCAGTGGCCCGGCAGTGGCCCCGACCGGGTCAGCAGTTCCAGCATCGCCGTCAGGGTCACGCCCCCGATCGCCGGTGCCGGGTTGGTCGCGACGCGCCAGCGACCGTCCGCGGCGGTCGCCACGGCGGTGGTGGCGGGCCGCACGATCGGGCGGCTCTCGGCCAGGTCCTGCCGGGTCACCAGGCCGTCGTTGGCGCGGATGTCGTCGACGATCCGTGCCCCCAGTTCGCCGTGCGTGAACACGCGGGCGCCGTCGGTGGCGATGGCCTCGAGGCTGTCGGCGAGGTGGTCGATGCGGACCGTGCCCCCCTCGGGCACCAGTCGGCCATCGTCGTCGTGGATCGCGGCATGGCTGGGCTCGTGCCAGCCGTAGAGGGTCTCGTGGACGTACTGGAGGTAGTAGCTGGACGCCGCGCCCATGGGGAAGCCGTCACGGGCGACGTCGATGGCCGGGGCCCACACCTCGGCCCACGGCGCCCGCCCCCAGCGCTCGTGCACCAACGCGAGGCCGGCGGGCGTCACGGGCGTGGCCACGGACCCGTGGCCGGCGGTCATGTCGACGCCGCCGCCGTAGTCGGTGTGCATCGCGAAGGTGCCCTGGCCCGGACGGACGTCCAGGCCACGGCCGGGCATCGTCACGTTGGCGTCGACCACCACGACCGGGCTCCCGGGCGGGGCAACCAACAGGTAGCAGCCACCCGCCAGCGAACTGACACCGGGCTCGGAGACCATGGACACGATCGCGGCCGCCAGCGCCGCGTCCACGGCGTTGCCCCCCAGGGCCGCGAGGCGGTCACCCGCGGCGGTGGCGAGGGCGTTCGGGGCAGCGAGGGCAAGGCTCATGGGCCGCAACGGTAGGGCGCGCGGTGCCTCCCGGCCCGTCGTGGAGATCGCCGGTGCCCGGGCGGCGACGGTCAGTCCTCGCGCACGCCCAACCGACGGCAGCCGTCGACCGCGACCACCACGACCCGGTCACGCTGGACGTAGAGGATGACATCGCCCGCCGGTGCGTCGCCCGCCGGGGCCAGGACCACGACTTCGGCCACGATCACGTCCCCCTCCACCTCGGACCGACAGGCTGCGACGGCGTCGAGGTCGTTGGCGGCAACACGACCGTCGGCCAGCAGGACCTCACGTTCGGATGACGCCGCCTCGCGCGGCGCGTCGGCGGCGGCGGTCTGGCCATCGGTGACCGCGGCAGCGCTCAGGTCGATCAACGGCTCCAGTCGTTCGCGCAACGCCGCCGGGTCGATGTCGGCGAGGTCGGCGACCACGCGGCCGTCGTCGATGACCGGCGGCGACGAGGCTGCGGCGATGCCGTATTCCTCGGATGTCATGCTGGCCGGCTCCGAACTCACCTCCCCGGTGGTGTCCATCGACTCCGACATGGCCTCGGACTCGGCACCGGCATCGGTGCCCTGCGACCCGAATCCGCCACCGGCGTCGCCGGCCACCTCCGGGGCCGGTTCGGCCGCGACCAGGTCGTCCATCATCTCCGCGGTGGAGGCCTGGTCGGTTCCTCCCATGCTCCCGTTGACCACGGCGCCCACCCCGATCACCACGACCAGGGCCGCGGCGGCGCCGGCGAGTTGCGTCACGCCGACGCCGTCGACGAGGTCGTTCCAGCGGGTCCGGAACCGGCGCCACCCGGAGGCGACGACGGGTCGACTGCCGGCCGCCTCGACCCCGCCCGAACGCGGCACTCCGGACGACGGGTCGTCCGCCGCCACGGCCGCAACGCCCACGGACGCCCGGGCGAGGGACTCGAGGTCGGCATCGACGGCAGCCAGCAACCGGTCGGAGGCCGCCTCGTCCAGGTCTGGCGTGATCCAGGCGGACAGTTGCGCGTCGACGTCGCGGATCGCCGCGAGCCGGACCGCCAGGGACCGGTCCTCGGGCAGGACGGACTCGATCCGGGCCACCACGGCCGGATCTGCCTCGCCGGCCGCGTAGGCGGCCAGTTCCTCTCCGGAGATCACGTCGGTCCTCGTCGGGTTCGTGGGGGGTCGGGTTCGGGCGCCAGGGGTCGGGCATCGGGTTGGCCGGGCCGGGCGCGCTCGTGACGGGCGCGCTCGCGACGGCCGCGCGTCGGCGGGTCTCGCCGGGCACCGCGGGCGGCGGGCGGCAGGACATGATGGTCTGACGTCGCGGGCGCCACGTTCGTTGCATCCGATCGCATGGTCATCGGCCCTCCCCCGCCATCGCCAACGTCTCGGCCAGTCGCGCGCGTGCGCGGAAGATGCGGGACTTGATGGTCCCGACCGGCATGTCCAGGATCTCGGACGCCTCGGGGTAGGTCAGTCCCTGCACCGAGCAGAGCAGCACCAGGGTGCGGGAGACGTCGTCCAACTCCGCCAGCGCCCCCCGGAGCGTGGACGACAACTCGACCGCCTCGGCGACGTCGGCGACCTCGTCGGCACCGCCGACCCGGCGGGCGACGGCGCCCTCGATGTCCTCGACCGGCGAGGACGGTCGGCGGCCGTGGTAGCGCTGGAGGTCGCGACAGGCGTTGACGGCGATCCGATAGACGAAGGTGGACACCTTGCTGTCGCCTCGGAACGAGTCCGCCGACCTGGCGAGCTTGGCGAAGGTGTCCTGGGTCGCCTCCTCGGCGTCGGTGCGCGACCCGAGCTCGCGGATGCAGATCGCGAAGACCCGTCGTTGGAAACGACCCACGAGGTCTCGGAAGGCGTCCTCGCGGTGGGCACGGGGACGGGTGTCGTCGGCCCAGGCGGCCAACAGGTCGGCCTCGACCCGGTCGGCATCGTCGATCACGGCGAGGCGCCCTCGGTCGCCTCGGCCACCACGCCACGGACCTGGATCTCCTTGATCCGTGCCCGCTGCAACGACGGCTCGATCTCGCTGAGGCGGGTCAGCCAGACCAGCACCCAGCGGCCCTCCACCGATCCGTCCAGGGTCAGCGTGGCGAAACGGCCGAGGTCGTCGAACTGGCCGACCGGCGTCCCCCAGCCGATCAGTCCGTCGACCGGGTCCGGCGCGGTCGGCGCCACGAACACCTCCAGCGACACCCCAGGATCTTCCAGGCGCACCACCAGGTCCTCGATCGAGGACGTCTCGGCCAGTTCGAGGATCACCCCGACCCCAGTCTGGTTGTCGCCGAAGGGCCGGTCCGCCGGGGCGCGGTACGGGTCGGTGCTCCACACCGTCGAGGTGTCCCCGTCGAACAGGTTCGGGATCTGCCCCGGGTTCTCGGTGCCGCCGGGGCCGGGATCGAAGTCGATGCCGCCCACGATCTCGAGTGCGTTGTCGCTGGCCAGGACCGTCGCCGGGGGGCTTCCCCGGTTGGCCAGCACCAGGAACAGCACCATGGCGGTCACCACGACGCCGGCGACGAACGCCCACGCGGTCGAGACCTTCCCGAATCGGCCGGCGATCGGCATCCGGGGGTCGGTGGGCGCGTCGGGATCGACGTCCGGGACGCTGGCGATCGTGGGGGCCTCGGGCGGCGCCACCGCCAACAGGTCCGCCGTCAGGTCCTTGGCCTCGCGCCCCCGCAGGCTGGTGGACAGTGCATGGGACACCTGGGCGACGTCGGCGTAGCGGTCCTTGACGTCACGCCGGGTCGAGCGCACGACCACGTCGTCGAGGCGCCGGTCGACGTCGGCACGGATCTGGCGCGGCGGCGTGACCTCGCGGGTCAGTCGCGCGGCGGCGGTCGCAGCGGCGGTGTCGCCACTGAAGGCCGGGTTGCCGGTCAGGCACTCGTAGAGCACCACGCCCAGGGCGTAGATGTCCGCACGCGCATCCACCTCCCCACCGGCGTACTGCTCCGGGGCGATGTAGGTGGCCGACCCGACCGTGGTGCCGGCGGCGGTCAGGTCGGAGGTGGTCTGGGACAACGCCTTGGCGATCCCGAAGTCGGCGACCTTGACGACGCCGTCGGAACTGAACAGGATGTTGGCCGGCTTGATGTCACGGTGGATCAGGCCCTGGGCGTGGGCCTCGGTCAGCGCGTCCGCGATCTGCTGGCCGACCGCCGCGACGTGACGGGGGTTCGCGAAGGCACCGTGCGTGCCCATCATCGTCTTGAGCGTCGGTCCGTCGACGAACTCCATCACGAGGTAGACGACGTCGTTGACCCGGCCGGAGTCGTAGATCCTGGTGGCGTTCGGGTGGTGGAGGCGCGCCGCGTTGCGGGACTCGCGCTCGAAGCGACGGACGGTGTCGGCGTCGGCGACGAGGTGGGGGTGCAGGATCTTGATCGCGACCGACCGACCCAGGTGGACGTCGTAGGCCCGCCAGACGGTCGCCGCGCCACCGGCCGCGATCGGTTCCTCGAGGTGGTACCGACCTTCGTCGCCGAGCCGCCGGATTGGCGGCCATGCCGACGTCTCGCCGGTGGTGTCGTCAGACTGGTCGTCGGCTGGGTCGTCGGCCAGGTCTGGGTCGGGGACCACGCCGTCAACCATGCCGCCCGGGTCGCGGAGCGCCCTCGCGGCCGCGGCCGTGGCCATGCGGGGGTCGGTGGGCTCGTCGCCCATGACCTCGTCGCCCATGACCTCGTCGCCACCGGACCCCTGGCTCGACGGGCCGGCGATCCCGACGATCACCTCCTCCGGCACCGATGGCGGATCACCGTTCCCGCCCGACCCGTTGCGGCCTGCCGTCGGCAATGACCGGCCGGACCCGGTTCGTGGGATCGACTCACCGTCCCGCGTCGCGGGTGCGGCCTCGGGCGTCGATTCCGTCACGACCTCGACACCCGTGCGGGTGTCGTGAATCGGGCAACGTCGATGGGCACACGGTCCTCGCGGAGCGATCGGCGGGGGTTCTGGCAACGGCTCAGGCAACAGGCGGGACACGTGAACCGGACCCGGCCGTTCGGACAGTGTCCCATGTGCCGACCGATCCTGCACATCGAGCCGCCACGGGACCGTGTCGGGGACCCGGAACCGTCCCCGACACACCCCCCGGAGCCACCGTTCCTCGGGGCCGAACGGGCGATGCCGGCCGCGATGGCGGCAGACCCGACCAGCCGCCACGTCACCCTCTGGGGACACTGGGGACCGGCTGTGGCAGGGCAGGGACGGCGTGGCGGGCCTGGTCGACGAGTGACCGCTCGTTGCGGTGGGCCAGGCGGACCAGCGCGATCTCGGCCGGCACCCACTCGACGTGCTCGGCCTCGTCGTCGCGATCACCCGGGGGCAGCCCGTCCCACCACATGAAGTAGTAGTGGACGAACTTGTGGTAGCGAATGCGGTCCGGGCGCCACACGAACCAGTAGTCGATCGTGCCCAGCAGGTGGCCCAGGATCGCGCTGTGGCCGGTCTCCTCGCGGACCTCGCGCAGGGCTGCCTGCTCGTTGGTCTCGTCACCCTCGAGGCCACCCTTCGGCAGGGTCCACTGGGCTCGTCCGGCCGCGTTCCGCCGCGCGATCAGGAGCACCCAGCGGCGACCATCCGGTCGGTCGTCGCAGACGACCCCACCGGCCGAGGTGGCGTGCGCCGTCGGGTACGTGGACATGGATGCCATCCTACCGGCGGGGCCTGTGCGCAGGGCGCTCGGGGGGGTCCGGGCTGCGCCCCGATCGCGTCTCGCGGTGGACAGCGCCGTCATGCTCGGCCGTCCCGACGACCCCCACGGAGCCACCATGCGTGCCCTGGTCCAACGCGTCCACCACGCCCGCGTCGAGGTGGCCGGTGAGGAGGTCGGTGCCATCGGACCGGGCGTGCTTGCCCTGGTGGGCGTCACCCACGACGACGGTGCCAGCCAGGCCCGCAGTCTGGCCGACAAGGTCGCCCACCTGCGGATCCTCGACGACGCGGACGGGGTCATGAACCTCTCCGTGCTCGACCGCGGCGCCGACGTGCTGGTGGTGAGCCAGTTCACGCTCTACGGCGACACGACCCGCGGGCGGCGACCGTCCTGGATCGCGGCCGCCCGCCCCGAGGCCGCGGAACCGCTGGTGGAGGAGGTGGTGGCGACCCTGCGCGCGCACGGCCTGACGGTGGCCACCGGCCGCTTCCGGGCCGACATGGACGTCCACCTCGTCAACGACGGCCCGGTCACCGTCATGGTCGAGGTGGGGACCTGACCACCGGCGATGCCCGCCGGGGTGTCCCGGCCGGCGGTCCTGTGGACAGCCCTGTGGACGTTGGGGATGTCTGAAAGAACTCCTTGTGGACAGCGGAGCACGAACACTTGTACGACCGCGGTCTGGCGAGCGCGGTTCGCCGCGTTCCCACCGCATCGGGCGACGACGGGGAATGTCGCCCGTGACCGGATCGTTGGGCACCATGTGGCCGCGATGCGGCCAACGGACACGGCCGCCGTCACCCCTCGTCGACCACGCGACTGCCCCGCTCGGCCATCTCGACCACCCCATCTCGACCACCTGGACCAGTCATGACCGCCACCACCCGCAACGTCGTCATCATCGGCTCCGGCCCTGCCGGGCTGACGGCGGCGACCTATGCCGCCCGTGCCAACCTCGAACCACTGGTGATCGAGGGCGTGACGGCCGGCGGCCCCACGGGCGGCCAACTCACCCTGACGACCGAGGTCGAGAACTACCCCGGGTTCCCGGAAGGCATCATGGGCCAGGACCTGATCACCGGCATGCGGGAACAGGCCGAGCGGTTCGGCACGACCTACGTCACCGACGACGTCACCGAGATCGACCTGTCGTCGCGGCCCTTCCGCATCACCAGCACGTCCGGCGACGACGTGCATGCCAACACCCTGATCCTGGCGACCGGGGCCAAGCCACGCCGCCTCGACGTCCCCGGCGAGGACCGCCTGTGGGGCCAGGGCGTGTCCGCCTGCGCCACCTGCGACGGCTTCTTCTTCCGGGACAAGGAGGTCGTGGTCGTCGGCGGGGGCGACTCCGCCATGGAGGAGGCCACCTTCCTGACCAAGTTCGCGTCGAAGGTGACCGTCATCCACCGCCGGGAGGAACTGCGAGCGTCGGCGATCATGCAGGAACGGGCCTTCAAGAACGACAAGGTCGAGTTCATCTGGAACGCCACCGTGGCCGAGGTCCTGGGTGACGACACCGGTGGGGTGACCGGGGTCGTCCTGGCCGACATGGTCACGGGTGACACCACCGAGTTCGACACCGACGGGCTGTTCCTGGCCATCGGCCACATCCCCAACACCGACCTGGTCGCCGACGTGTTGGAGACCGATGACGACGGCTACCTGGTCGTCGAGCAGCCCACGACCCAGACCGCCGTTCCGGGCGTGTTCGCCGCCGGCGACGTGTCCGACCACGTGTACCGCCAGGCCGTCACCGCGGCCGGCATGGGCTGCAAGGCCGCCATCGACGCGGAACGCTTCCTGGCCGCCAACGACGCCTGAGCGACGACCACCCAGTGGCCGGTCGCCGACCGCCACGAGCACGAACTCCAACCCACCACCGCCGACACGAAACGGACAGCACATGGGCGCCACCGCCATCTCCGACGACCAGTTCCAGGCCGAGGTCCTCGAGGCCGACCAGCCCGTCCTCATCGACTTCTGGGCCGAGTGGTGCGGACCGTGCAAGAAGGTTGGCCCGATCGTCGACCAACTGGCCGACGAGGTCGACGGCCTCAAGGTCGTCAAGATGGACATCGACGCGCACCCCGAGACGGCCCGCAACCACGGGGTCATGTCGATACCCACGTTGCTGGTGTTCAAGGGCGGCGAGAACGTGGCCCGGATCGTGGGCGCCAAGCCCAAGGCCGCCCTGCTGAACGAGATCTCGCCCCACCTGGGCTGACACGTTTGCACGATGCTTCGGTGGTGGCGGCCCGGCCGGTCGGGGACGGGGCGTCGCGAGCCACGGCGTAGGCTCGATCCGTCATGCAGAAGAGCTATCGCCTCGGGGACTCCGGTCCAGAGGTCCGTGACGTCCAACGGCGCCTCGCGGACCTCGGCCACTCCTTTTCGGACTCCCCCGGGCGATTCGAGGACGGAACCGCCGACGCCGTCCGGACGTTCCAGCAGGCGCGCGGGCTGTTCGCCGACGGCATCGTCGGCCCGGACACGTGGCGGGCACTGGTCGAGGCCGCGTGGAAGCTCGGCGACCGCGTCCTGTACCTCACCCGTCCGATGCTGCGTGGGGACGACGTCCGAGACCTGCAGGACCGCCTCGACCGGATCGGCCTCGAGGTCGGGGGCTCGGACGGGATCCTCGGACCCGAGACGACCGCGGCGATCGTCGAGTTCCAGCTCATGCAGGGCCTCAAGGGCGACGGACAGGCCGGCGCCACGACCGTGTCGGCGTTGTCCCGGGTCGGTCGCGACCACCAGTCCGTGGCCGCCAGCGAGGTACTCGAGCGCCACCGGATGGGACGCCGTCGCCGGCTCCGGACCCTGACGGGCGCATCGATCCTGCTCGACCCCGGCAACTCGCCGAACTTCCCCGGGTTCGCCAACCCGGACAGCGTGCCCGAGCACGTGGTCACGTGGCAGATCGCCAGTCGCCTGCACGGCCGGCTGGCCGCACTCGGGGCGCAACCGGTGCTGGCACGAGGCCCGACCAACTCCCCGTCGCCGTCCAGGCGCGCGGCGCTGGGCAACCGCGAGGACGCCGACGTCGTGCTGTCGCTGCACACCAACGGCCTCGACTCGCCGACGGCCCACGGCGTGGCCGCCTACTACTTCGGGACCGGGGACACCGTGTCGGTCGCGGGGCGGGCACTTGCGGACCGCCTGGTCGCGGCCATCGCCACCAGCACGGGCACGCTGAACTGCCGCGCCCACCCGTCGACCGCGACGCTGCTGCGTGAGTCCCGCGCGGTCAGCGTGGCCGTGGAGATGGGCTTCCTCACCCACCCTGACGAGGGTCGTCGACTGGCCGAACCGGCCCACCAGGCCCACCTCGTCGACGCCATCGTCGACGCGCTCCGTGGCTGGATGCTGGACCTGCCGACTCCCTGACGGCCGCTGGCCCCGTCACCTGCGGGAACCCGGGTCCCGTCGCACGGTCAGACGTCGGTGCCCGACAGGACCGCCTCGGCGACGGACTGGGTGACCGGTCGCGGGGCACGACGCGGCAGGAGGTCCCACATCTCCTCGACCGCGTGCTCGATGCTCTCGGCCCAGCGGACCGTGCGGGACACCTCCAGCCGCAGCAGCGGATACCGCGGGTGCTCGCGGGCCACCTCGAACCCCTCGTGCAGCAGCCACGTGATCGGGAGCACGCACTGGTCGGGTCGCCAACGACGGTCGCCGTGCGCCTCGACGGCGGGGTGGTCGCCGGCGATCGCCTCCTTCACCGCCTCCTGGACCAGCACGCGACCCAGCCCGTGGGTGCGGTGGCCGGGGTCGAGCCACATGGTCGTCAGGACCAGGGCGGTGGGATCCGTGGCCGGTACCAGCCCGGCGCGGCGCTGGACGTGTGGCGCTGGCGTGAACTCGACGAACCCGACCACCACGTCGTCGACCAGCACGGCCCGGCCGGGCGCTCGCCCCTCGTGCAGGCGTGCGGTCGCCCATGCCTGCTTGCGGACCTGGGCCGCCTCGGCGTCGGGATCAGGTCGACCCGGGACCGTGGCGGACGGCCGCGGCTCCCCCAGCGCCCAGAAGAGGCAGGACCGGCACGGTGCCTCGATCCGGTCCCAGACGTCACCCGTGAGCGGCACGACCCGGCGACTCATCGCCGGTCCCGCTCGTCGAGGTGGCGCGCCACCCGGTGGAGCAGGCCCGCGCCCACGCCCACCACCAGGCCCGTGACGGCCCGCCTCCAGCCGCCCGGTGCGACCTCCCGTCCACCCGGGGTGATGATCGGCTCGGTGCTGAGCGGGGTGGACGGTGGGGTCGGGGGCGACGGGGGTGGTGCCTGGGACTGGCCGTGGTCGGACACGTCGGGGACCTCCGCCGGGACGGGTCCGACGATACTCCTCTCCGGACCGAGGCGAGGTCGGCACCGCCACGGCTCGCGGACCGGCGTCCCCGTCGCGACCCGTGCACGGCGACGACGACGACCGGCACGGGACGTGGGCCGGAACGCAGTACCGTCGCACGCACTCACGACCGGATCCGGTTGCCATGCGACTCGACACCGACCCCTACCTCCAGCACTACGCGGACCGCGTCGGCGGACTCTCCGCGTCGGCCATCCGTGCGCTGTTCGCGGTGGCCTCGCGGCCCGAGGTCGTGTCGTTCGCGGGCGGGATGCCCGACACCAGTGCCCTGGACTTCGACGCCGTGACCGAGGTCGTGGCCCGCGTGCTCGCCGAGGACGGCCCCACGGCGCTCCAGTACGGGATCGGTCAGGGTCGACCCGAGCTGCGCGAACAACTGGTCGGGGTGATGGCCCACGAGGGCGTGCCGGCCCACCTCGACGACCTGGTGGTCACCGCCGGGGGCCAGCAGGGCCTCGAACTGACGGCGAAGTGCTTCATCAACCCCGGCGACATCGTGTTGGCCGAGGGCCCCACCTACGTCGGTGGACTGGGCGCCCTGACCAGCCATCGCGCCGACGTCCGCCACGTCCCCATGGACGCCGACGGGATGCAGGTCGAGGTGCTGGCCGAGCGGCTGCAGGAACTGGCCCGCGACGGCCGTCGACCCAAGTTCGTCTACACGATCCCCAATCACCACAACCCCGCCGGGGTGTCGCTGTCGGTCCCGCGCCGGCACCGGATGGTCGAACTGGCCGAGGAGCACGACCTCGTCATCCTGGAGGACAACCCGTACGGCCTGATCGACTTCGCCGGCGAGACCCGCGTGAGCCTGCGCGAACTGGCACCCGAGCGGGTCGTGTACGTGTCGACCATGTCCAAGACCTTCGCGCCCGGGGTCCGGACGGGCTGGATCGCGGCACCCGCGCCGATCCGCGACAAGATCATCCTGCTGCGCGAGGCTGCCGACCTGTGCCCGGCCCACTTCACCCAGATGGTGGTGGAACGGTGGTTGGCGACCCAACCGTGGCAGGCACAGGTCGAGCGTTTCCGCGCCACCTACCAGCACCGGGCCGAGGTCATGCTCGACGCCCTGGCCACCCACATGCCGCCCGGTGTCACCTGGAACGCGCCCGGCGGTGGGCTGTTCGTGTGGGTCTCGGTCGGGGACGGCATCGACACCTCGGACCTGCTCGCCAAGGCCGTCCAGCACCGGGTCGCCTACGTCCCGGGTGACGGCTTCTACGCGGACGGGTCGGGCCGCAGCCACCTCCGCCTCAACTTCTCCTACCCACCGCCCGAACGGATCCGTGAGGGCATCGAGCGACTTGCGGCCCTGATCACCGACGAGCGCGAACTCGCGCGTGCCGTCTACGGCGACGACGTGCCCGCGGCGGGTGACGTCGACGCCGCTCGGCCGTCCGGTTCCGACTCCTCGACGCCACGAACCACCGGCCGCATCGACATGCCGGCGGTCGTGGCCCGCGAGGCCTCGTCGTGAGCGCCGCCACGACCAGGACCGAGGGCCTCCACGTCGCCGTCCTGAACGGGGGCTCGTCACTGGAACGTGAGGTCAGCCTGGCCTCGGGATCGCGGGTCACCACGGCACTGGAGTCCAAGGGCCACCGCGTCACGCGCCTGGACGTCGACGCCGGACTGGTCACCCACCTCGACGACCTCGACGTCGACGTGGCATTCCTCGCCCTGCACGGGTCCACCGGCGAGGACGGCACCATCCAGTCCCTGCTCGACCTCGTCGGGATCCCACACACCGGCCCCAACGGGTTGTCGTCGGCGCTGGCGTGGGACAAGCCGGTCGCCCAGGGCCTGTACCGCCGGGCCGGGCTGGTCGTGCCGGACCACGTCGTCCTGTCCCAGGCCGCATTCCGCGACCTCGGTGCGGCCGCGGCGGTCAGCCGGGTCGGTGACCTGCTGGGCTTCCCGCTGGTCGTCAAGCCCGCCGCCGGCGGGTCGTCGCTCGGGCTGACGATCGTGGGCGACCCCGCCCACCTCCCGTCGGCCATCATGGGGGCGTTCTCCTACAACGACCGCGTCCTGATCGAGCAGTTCGTGCCCGGGCCGGAGGTCGCGGTGACGCTCGTCGACGGGGGCACCCTGCCCCCGGTCGAGATCAGTCCCCGCGACGGCCCGTACGACTTCTCTGCGCGCTACACCCCCGGGGCCACCGAGTTCCACGCCCCGTCGAGGCTGTCGGACGCGGCCAACGCCGCCGCCGAGGACGCCGCCCGGCGGGCGTGCGACGCACTGGGTGCCCACCACATCGCCCGGGTCGACATGATCCTGGCGGACAACGAGACCCCCACGATCCTGGAGGTCGACACCGGCCCGGGACTGACCGCCACGTCCCTGGTCCCACTTGCCGCCCAGGCGGCCGGGTTGGCCTTCCCCGACCTCTGCCATCGATTGGTCGAACTCGCGCTGGCGCGGGCCGGCCGGGACGAGCCCGCTGCATGACCGACACCCCGACGACCCCCACCGCGGTGGCCGGCCGACCGGTGGCCGATGCCACCGACGCCGAGGTCATCGCCGACCTCGACTTCGCCGGCGACGACCAGGCCGTCGACGACGACCTCGGTCCCGCGCCCGCGATCGTGGTGTTCGACATCGGCGAGGTGCTGATCGACGAGACCCGGGTGTGGGCCACCTGGGCCGACCTGTTGGGCGTGTCCTCGCTGACCTTCGCGGCTGCGCTGGGCGCGGCCGTGGTGCAGGGCCTGGACCACGTCGAGGTGTTCGACCACGTCGCACCCAACATCCAGTGGCGCGACTTCGAGGCCGAGCACGAGCGTCGCTATGGCGGGTTCGGCGAGGACGACCTGCACGCCGATGCCCGGCCCTGCCTGCAGGAACTGCACGACCACGGGGTCCACATCGTGATCGCGGGGAACCAACCTGCTCGACGGACCGAGCAGTTGCGGGCACTGGACCTTCCCCACGACGCCATTGCCATGTCCGCCGACCTCGGCGTCGACAAGCCGTCACCCGAGTTCTTCGCGGCGGTCGTGGAACTGGCCGGCGCCTCGTCGCCGGGCCAGGTGCTCTACGTCGGTGACCGCGTGGACAACGACGTCGTGCCGGCCGCGGCCGCGGGGCTGCGGACGTGTTGGTTGCGGCGGGGGCCGTGGGGGGTCCTGCAGGACCTGCCGGACGGTGTCGAGGCCGATCTGGTGCTGGACGGGTTGGGTGAACTGCCGCTGCTCCTGGCCGAATGGTCCGGCGATCCGCAAGACTCGTAAGTTTACCATCCTTTCGAAACACCACCGACCGAGGGAACCACGTGGGTGACGACGCCAAGCGAGCCGCCGGACGGGCCGCCGTCGGCGAACTGCGCGACGGGATGACCATCGGACTGGGCACCGGGTCCACGGTCGCCCACTTCCTGGAGGCGCTGGCCGAGTCCGGCCTGCAGGTCCGGGGCATCCCGACCTCCGACGCCACCGACGCCCATGCCCGCACCCTCGGCCTCCAGGTGCTGTCCCCGGACGACGTGGACCGACTCGACCTGACCGTCGACGGCGCCGACGAGCTGACGCCCGGCCTGTCCCTCACCAAGGGTGGCGGTGGTGCCCTGCTGCGGGAGAAGGTCGTCGCCACCATGAGCGACCACCTGGTCGTGGTGGCCACGCCGGACAAGGTGGTCGACCAGCTCGGTCGCACGTTCCCACTGCCGGTGGAGGTGATCCCCTTCGCACGCGGACCGGTGGCACGCACGCTCGTGGGCCGTGGCTACGACGTGGTGGAACGGGACGGCCGAACCGACAACGGCAACCTGATCCTGGACGCGACGCACCCCGACGGGATCTCGGACCCGGTGGCCGAATCGGCTGCGCTCGACCGGATCCCCGGCATCGCGGAACACGGCCTGTTCATCGACCTGGCCACGGTGGCCCTGCTCGGTGACGACGATGGCGGGGTCGAACGGCGAACGGCCGTGCGCTGACCACGCCGGCGGCTCAGTCGTCGTCAGACGCCTCCCCGGGCGCGGGTGTCCCGAGGCCGCGTGCGATGATGTCGACCAGTCGTTCGAGGTCCTCGGGCTGGCGGAAGTCGATGGTCAGCGAGCCCTTCCGTGCCCCCATCCGGATGCGCACGTCCTGGCCGAGTGCCCGGGCCAGGTCGGACTGCAGGTCCTCCATCCCGACCGGGAGGGGTCGCGCCCCACGTCGACCCTTCGGCGTCGAGGAGTCCGGTTGGAGGTAGCGCAGCCGCACCAGTTCCTCCGTGGCACGGACCGACAGGCCTTCCCGGACGATCCTCTCGGCAACCGTCTCCTGGTCCTCCCGGCTCTCCAGTCCCAACAGCGCCTTGGCATGGCCTGCCGTCAGCACCCCGGCAGCGACGCGTCGCTGCACGGCTGCGGGCAACGACAACAGGCGCATCGCGTTGGCCAACGTCGAGCGCGCCTTTCCCAGCCGTTGGGCGAGTTCCTCCTGTGTGACCCCGAAGTCCTCCAGCAGTTGCTCGTAGGCGGCGCCCTCCTCCAGCGGGTTCAACTGCACCCGGTGGATGTTCTCGATGAGCGCTTCCTTCAGGAGGTCGCGATCGTCGGTCTCCCGCACGACGGCGGCGATCTTCGCGAGCCCCGCACGCTTGGCCGCGCGCAGGCGGCGCTCACCGGCGATCAGTTCAAAGCGGTCGTCGTCCAGCGGTCGCACCACCACCGGTTGGAGCAGACCCACGTCCCGGATGGATGCCGCGAGACCGTCCAGTTCCTCCTCCGCGAAGACACCACGAGGTTGCCGTGGATTGGCCTGGATCGCACTCAGGGGCAACTCTCGCAGGCTCGGCGCGGACCCGTCGGCGCCGGACGGGATCAGTGCGCCCAGGCCCCGTCCGAGACCACTGCGTCGTGGTGTGCTCATGCCGGGTCCTCCTCGATCGTGGTCCGGTCAGGCGTCCCTGGGTCGCGCACCGGGCCAAGCAGGTCTTCCAGCGGCGACGTTGCCGGCTGGTCGGACAACCCGAGTCGGTGGGCGAACTCGCGCGAGGCCCGTTCGTAGGCCCGGGCGCCACGACTCCCGGGGTCGTACACCGTGATCGGCTGGCCGTAGCTCGGTGCCTCGGACAGCCGCACGGTGCGCGGGATGATCGTGGTGAACGCGGCATCGCCGAAGTAGGCGCGCACCTCGTCGGCCACCTGTTTCGCCAGGTTGGTGCGCGCGTCGTACATGGTCATGAGCACCCCGCCGACCTCCAGGTCCGGGTTCAGGTCGTCGCGAACGAGGTCGACGGTCTGCAGCAGTTGTGACAGGCCTTCCAGCGCGTAGTACTCACACTGGATCGGGACCAGCACCTGGTCGGCCGCCACCAGGGCATTCAGGGTCAGGATCCCCAGCGAGGGCGGGCAGTCCATCAGGATCACGTCGTAGTCCCCCAGCACGGGCCGGAGCGCGCGGGCCAGCTGGCGCTCCCGATTCAGGGTGGACACCAACTCGATCTCGGCACCTGCCAGTTCGAGACCACTCGGAACGACATGGAGTCCATCGACCTGCGTCGATTCGGTGGCATCCCCGATCGGCAGGCGTTCTGCCAGGACGCGATAGATCGACGGGCCGCCCTCGGCGACGCGGAGGCCGAGGCCGGTCGTGGCGTTGCCCTGGGGGTCGAGGTCCACCAGCAACGTCCGGATGCCCATTGCCGCCAATGCCGCACCCATGGACACCGCTGTCGTGGTCTTTCCCACACCGCCCTTCTGGTTCGTGACGCAGACGACCGTCGCGGGTCGGCCAACGGCGCCCGTGCCCTCGGGTCCCACCTGCCGCCGGCGCCAGGTCATGTCGACACCCCTGGGCTCGCACGCCGTACGACCACCACGCGCGGCCCGTCGGTTCCGGGATTCTCGTCGGGCGTGGCCACGACACTTCCTCCCCACGTTCGAAGTTGCGGAGCTGCTTCCTCGAGTTCGCCCTCCCACTTGGCCCCCTTGACGGCGTACAGGAGACCGCCCGGGACCAGGAAGGGCATCGTCCAGCCGAGGAGTCGCTCCAGGGGCGCCACCGCACGAGCGGTCACGATGTCGAATGCACCCCGCAACGGCCCATCCTGCAGATCCTCGGCACGACCGCGAATCACCAGGACGTCGATCTCCATCGCTGTCGCCGTCTCCACGAGGAACTCCGTCTTCTTCTTGCTGGAATCGAGCAGGACCACCTGCAGGTCGGGTCGCTCCAGCGCGATCACCATCCCCGGCAACCCGCCCCCGCTCCCGACGTCGAGCACGCGACCCGGGCCCGGGATCGAGGCTGCCAGTGCTCGTGACTCCATGATGTGGCGATCCCACAACTCGACCTTGGCGCGCTGACTGACCAGGTTGTGTGGCGACTGCCGAACGGCCTCCGCGAAGTGGCGGAGGCGGTCGGACACAGGATCAACAGGGGGAGTGTTCATGGCTGCCCTACGCTACCACGCCCCACTCGATCCCTCGCAGCACGACCCAGAGTTCCACGTGGAACAGGGCGTTGGTTCATCTGTTCCACGTGGAACAGATTCGGCGCTCCGAGAATCGTTCCACATGGAACATGCAAGGAATTCGACGCGGGTTCGGGGTCACGCAGCATCCAGCGAGTCCCCCCCGTGTGGCCACGACGACGGTTCACTGAGAACCGTGAAGGTACGACCCGCGGGTCCCGCGGGTTCCGGTGGGGGCGACCACGCTGTTCCACGTGGAACCAACGAGGACGTCGACGGGTCGGTGGCCTGTGTCGCGATTCCCACCCACCGTGTTCGCCAGGGGATCGCCACCCCAGCGGCAGGCCGTACGGCGGATGGCGACGAGCCGGTGCGCAACCTGGGAGAACCAAGATGAACGGAACACCTCCGTGAACTCCCTTTGAACAGGGGAAACCAAACAGGACGACGCATGGAGGCGAAGAGCTACAGACATCGGGGCCTCCAAGGCAGACGCGCCCACGTCCCGTCAACGGGATGTGGGCGCGTTCTGCCTGTTCAGGCTGCAGTTCTACTCGGCCAGCTCGATCACGACACGCCTCGACGGCTCCCGTCCCTGGCTGCGAGAGACGACGCCCTCCACGCTGTTGACGAACTCATGGATGGCCTTGCGCTCGAACACGTCCATCGGCTCCAGGCGTTCCGCCTCGCCACTGTCCAGCACGTCATCGATCGCCTCGTCGGCCTTGTCGAGCAGTTTCTCGAGCCGACGGGCACGATAGCCCTCCACATCCACGTGGACGTGCACACGCCGCTCGAACTGCGACTGCAGCGCGCACCGCATCAGTTCCTGGATCGCTTCGAGCGTCGATCCACGACGGCCGATCAGCGCGCCAGAGTCCATCTCGACGACCTCGATCTCGGCGCGTCGGGTGTCCTCCAGCACCCGGATCTGCAGTTCACCGGGCAGGTCCATGGCGTCGAGCAGACCCTCCACGAAGTCCGCACCGGCGTCCGCCTCCTCGTCCAGTTCGTCCAGTTCCTCACTGGACAGCAGGACGGCAGCATCGGCATCGGGCGCGTCAGGTTCCTCGATGGTGGCAGTCGGGGCCGCGCCCGGCGCATCGACGGACTCGTCGTCACCGACCTCATCGTCATCGTCGGCACCAGCGTCAACGTCGTCGAGGTCGTGATCGTCGGATTCGTCGGATTCGTCGTCGGACCAGGTCACGGCCGCACCGAGCTCGATGCGCACGTCAGCCAGGTCGACGCCCGCGGGCAGGTGGGCCTGGACCGTGACGTCATCGTCATCGATCAGGTCGGCCAGCGCCGATGTCAACACGGTTGCCAGGTCGGCACCGGTGGCCGTGGTGGACTGGATGGGCATGGTCGTTGCTCCTCGATGACACGGAAGGTTGGACGGTGTGACGGTGTGGGGATCGACGATCAGGACTCGCGACGTGGGGAGCGGCCCGGCAGGCGGGAACTTCGCTTGGGTGGCGGGCTGCCGTTGGAGGCGGGGTCCGACGGCGTGCTGGCTCGTCGCGTGTTCCCGGCGGTCCCGGTGGTGGACGGCCCGGTGGCGTCGACCGACCTGTTGCCCGCAGGGAAGCGTGGAGGACGGTCGTCGGGTTCTGGTGACGATCCTCCGGGACCACGGCCCCCGGGCCCGGCGTCGGTCTCCTCGTCGACCCGACGCGTGATGAACCACTGCTGGCCCATCGTCCAGACGTTGGTGGTCACCCAGTACAACAGCACGCCGATGGGCAGGTTGAACCCGAACACGCCCATCATCACGGGCATGGCGTACAGCATCACCTTCTGCTGGGTCGCCTGCGCGTCCCCGCCGGAGCCGGGGCTGGCGGCGTTTCGCGACATCATCTGCTTCTGGCTGACGAACATCGAGGCCGCGACCAGGACCAGCAGGGAGATGCCGGCGATACCGGCTGCGCTGGCGGTCTCACCAAGGCCCTCGGGGCCGGGTGTGAACAGGTAGAAGTCGGCGTCGGAGAGCGCCGCGATGAAATCGGGCGGATCGCGCAGGACCTGGAACAGGGCGAAGAAGATCGGACCCTGGGCCAGCAACGGCAGGCACCCCGCGGCAGGATTGACACCTTCCTCGCGGTACAGCTCCTGGAGCTTCTCGTTCTTCTTCGACGACAGTTCGCGGTACTTGTCCGGGTCGCTCTTCATCAACGACCGGTCGACCTTGTACTTGGCCTGGATCTGCTTCACCTGGGGTTGCAGTTCCTGCATCCGGCGCATGGACGTGAACTGCTTGGCGGCCAGGGGCAGCAGCAGGATGCGCACGACCAGGGTCAGCGCGATGATCGCCCATCCCCAGGCAGCGGCCTCGAGGAAGCCGACCTGTGCGATCAGGTCGTGCAACACCTCGATGCCACGCGCAAAGATGTTGGTGAAGCCGGTCCAGATCTCGCCCACGGCGGTGATCCTCGTCTGTGGTGGTGGTCAGGCGACGGCGGCGTCTCGCGACGAGTCGTCGGATGGGCTGGTGACCGCGTCAGCGGGGGGGACCGGGTCGTGGCCACCAGGGTGGAAGGGGTGGCAGCGCAGGATGCGACGGACTGCCAGTGCGCTGCCACGCATGGCCCCGTGCGACGTCAGGGACTCGACCGCGTACTGCGAGCAGCTGGGGCTGAACCGACACCGCGGTGTGCGGAACGCCGCCGTCGACTGGTACAGGCCGACCAGGGCGAGCAGCAGTCGGGCGACCAGTCCCGGACGACGCGTGTCCATCAGGCCTCCCGAGTGGCCAGGCCGACCATGTCGTCGAGCACGTCCCACAGGTCGGCGCCGACGATGCCCGGCCGTGCGACCAGCACCACGTCGGCCGCGGCGGGCCAGTCGACCCGAACGGCTGCCTCGCGCAGGAGACGCTTGGCGCGATTGCGCGTTGGCGCCGTTCCGACGCGCCGCGAGGCGATCACGCCCACGCGCGGGCCGTCGGGCGCCGAATCTGCCACGACGTGCAGGGCGAGTCGAGGGGTCGAACCACGCGTGCCCCGCTGCAGGACACGGCGGACGTCACGCGACGAACGCAGGCGACCCGGCCGGGACGAAACGGTGGCCGACACCTGTCAGGCGCTCACCTTCGCGCGACCACGAGCGCGACGCCGCTTGATGATGGCGCGACCCTGGCGGGTCTTCATGCGAGCGCGGAAGCCATGCTTCTTGGCGCGACGACGGTTGTTGGGCTGGAAGGTGCGCTTCATGGCAGGAGCCCTCCTGGAAGGGGATGACATGCACGCGGTGGCGGTCCACGAGAGAGGGGTGGGGACACGCCATCGGTGCCTGGGAAGCCGCAGGTGCAAACGGGTGCACCAGGGCATGGATGAACGCGCCAAGTCTACTGTACTGCCGACCCCGTCGACAACATGGTTCGACCCCCTGCTGTCGAGTCGGAACAACACCGATGGAACCACGGACGGGGTGTTTCCCGGGCCGTCACCGCACCGTCATGGGCCATTCGGACCAATCTCGGTTCAGGGCCGTCCGTGCGCTTGCAGGATCGAGGGGTCGTCCCTACCGTTCGGCACCGCGGCTGTTGCCGAGACCCGACGCCGGTCGGTCCCACGGGACCACCTCCCCCCGTCGCCCATCTCCGGCATTCCCCGCAGGCACCGGGAGCCACACCGCACGCCCCCGTGTCAACGTCGACGAACCGTGGCTGATCTCTTGCTTTCCACATCTTGTGGAAAACCTGTGGAGAAACGAGTCGGGCGACTCTAGGGTGACGAGCCCGCACCCGCCGACCCGGCATCCCGCTGCCCACCTCTGCCTGCCTGGAGTGCCCCCCTTGGAGACCACCGGACCACTGGACCTCCCTGCGCTGTGGGCCACCTGCCTGCAGGACCTGCCCGGAACCACGCCCACCGCCCGCGGGTGGCTCGAGGCCACCGAACCGGTGGGTTTCAGCGACGACACCATCATCCTGGCGGCGCCGCACTCCTTCGCCCGCGAGTGGCTCGACCTGCGCATGGGCACCGTCCTGGTCAAGCAGTTGTCACACGCCCTGAGCCGCCCCATCGACGTCATGATCACGGTGGCCCCGGGCGCCGCCACGCTGAGTCCGGCCGAGGAAGCCGCGGTGGTCTCGGAGCTGGATGCCGATGCCCACTCCGGCGCGCGGCTCGCGCCCGACCAGTCC
>JAGXFT010000166.1 GCA_024637135.1 Nitriliruptorales bacterium
GACTTCGGCCGACCGATGTCGACCGGGTCGGTCGTGACGATGCGGCCGTACCGCACTCCGTAGCGGAGCCACTCCACCAACGTCTCCCACATCGAGTCCCAGGTCGCGCGTGGGACCTCGTTGGCCGGGAACTCCGGGTGGAGGCCGTGCACGTGGAGCAGTTCGGCGCGATAGACGTTGCCGACGCCGGCCAGCACGGCCTGGTCCATCAGTGCACGGCCGATCCCCACACGCCGTCGTTGCAGTGCGGCCCACGCCCGGTCGGGGTCGGCGTCGGCACGAAGCGGGTACGGGCCCAGTCGGTCCAGCACCGCGGCCACCTCGTCCGGACCCAGCACCTCGCAGGCCGTGGCGCCGACCAGGTCGATCACGTGACCACCGCTGGCGACGCGCATGCGGCAGGTGTCGCGGGGTGCGGGCGGCGGGACGTCGTGGGTGAAGAAGCGCCCGAACAGGCCGAGGTGGACGTGCACCGACTGGCCGGTGTCGTAGTCGTGGAACAGGTGCTTGCCCCAGGCCCACCCGCGTTCGAAGACCGCCCCGTCGACCAGGTGCGGTCCGGCGAACTTGCCCTGCGGCGAACTCACCCGCACGCGTTCGCCGGCGAACCAGTCGTCGTGCTGCCGCGCGAGGCGATGGAGGGTGTGCCCCTCGGGCATGGGTGGGTCCTGGCGTCGTGGTCGAGTGGTGGGGCAGCGCCGACGATGGCGGGTTGCGAGGATGGAGCGCCGGGACGGTATCGGCGACCCGGGCCGCGGCCGCACGCACGGTTGTCCCGGTCATGTCGGCCGGGCACCTCGACGGGGGGACTATGGTCGACGACCGTCCGCCCGGGCTGCTCCGGTGTGGTGGTGGCGAAGGAGGGGACCGTGCCGATCGTGGCCCACTCCGACCTGCCCGTGTTCGGGCAGTTGGCCCGCGACGGCCACGACCTGCTGGCCGCCGACGACGCCCGTCGACAGGACATCCGGGAACTGCACGTCGGGTTGTTGAACATGATGCCGGACGCCGCGCTGCAGGTGACCGAACTGCAGTTCCTGCGGCTCATCGGGAGCGCCAACGCCATCGTGCAGATCTGGGTCCATCCCTTCACGGTCCCGGGGTTGGCCCGGGACGCCGACGCGGTGGCCCACATCGCCGCCCACTACGAGCCGTTCGAGCGCCTCCAGGCCGACGGGCTCGACGCGCTGGTCGTGACCGGCGCCAACGTGTCCAACCCGCACCTGCGTGACGAACCGTTCTGGGACCCGCTGGGTGAGGTCATGGACTGGGCGCGCGACCACGTGACGTCGGTGCTGTGCTCGTGCCTGGCCACCCACGCCCTGCTGGAACGGACCCACGGGATCACCCGTCGCCGGATGTCCTCCAAGCGTTGGGGGGTGTGGCCGCATCGTGCGGTGCTCGACGACCACCCCCTGCTGGCGGGGCTCAACACCCGTTTCGACGTGCCGCACTCGCGTTGGAACGAGGTCACCTCGCGCCAGTTGTCCGAGGCCGGGCTGGACGTGCTCGTCGAGTCGGTCGAGGGTGACTTCCACCTCGGCACCAGCCCCGACGGCATCCGGATGGTGTGGTTGCAGGGTCACCCGGAGTACGACCGGGTCAGCCTCCTCAAGGAGTTCAAGCGCGAGGTCGACCGCTACAGCGCCGGTGACCTCGACGACCTCCCGCCCGTGCCCGACCACTACCTCGCACCCGCCGCCGCCCGGCTCGCCCGCCACCACCTCGACGCGGTCGGCCAGGCCCGCGACGACCACACCCCGGCGCCGCCGTTCCCCGAGGGCGACCTCGCCCGTGGCGTGGACAACACGTGGACCGACACCGGCAAGGCCCTGTTCAACAACTGGCTCGGCCTGGTCTACCGCCTGACCGACCTCCGTCGCGGCGTCCCCTTCATGGACGGCGTCCACCCCCAGGACCCGCTCGGCCGATTGGCCGCACGGGTCTGACCACCACCCGACCACCGCCACCATCCACGCGAACAGGAGCACGACATGCACGACGAGACACTTGCCATCCACGCCGGCTACGAGTCCGAGCCCACCACCAAGTCGGTCGCCGTGCCGATCTACCAGACGGTGGCGTACGAGTTCGATGACGCCCAGCACGGCGCGGACCTGTTCAACCTCGCCGTCGAGGGCAACATCTACACCCGCATCATGAACCCGACGCAGGACGTGCTGGAGCAGCGCGTGGCCGCCCTGGAGGGCGGCATCGCCGGGCTCGCGACCAGCGCCGGGATGGCCGCGATCAACTACGCGATCCTCAACCTCGCCAGCCAGGGTGACAACATCGTGTCGGTGCCGTTGCTGTACGGCGGCACCTACACCCTGTTCGCCCACATGCTGCCGTCGCAGGGCATCGAGGTCCGCTTCGCCGAGGACGACTCGGCCGACGCGATCGCGGCCCTGATCGACGACAACACCAAGGCCGTCTTCGCCGAGACGATCGGCAACCCGGCCGGCAACATCCCCGACCTCGAGGCGATCGTGGCGGTCGCCCACGCGGCCAACGTGCCGGTCGTGGTCGACAACACGGTCCCGTCGCCGGCGCTGCTCAAGCCCATCGAGTGGGGCGTCGACGTCGTCGTGCACTCCATGACCAAGTACATCGGTGGCCACGGCACCACGGTCGCCGGCATGGTGGTCGACGCCGGCACCTTCGACTGGGCCGGCAACGCCGACAGGTTCCCCCAGTTCTCGACCCCCGAACCGGCCTACCACGGGCTGGTCTACACCGACGCACTGGGGCCGGCCGCGTTCATCGGCCGCTGCCGCACGGTCGCCCTGCGCAACACCGGGTCGGCGATCAGCCCGTTCAACGCCTGGCAGATCCTGCAGGGGATCCAGACGCTGCCCCTCCGGATGGAGCGCCACGTCGCCAACGCCCAGGCCGTCGCCGAGTACCTCGAGGGCCACGAGCGGGTGAACTGGGTCGAGTACGCCGGGTTGCCGTCGTCGCCCTACCACGACCTGGCGACCAAGTACTTCGACGGTCGACCGTCCGCCCTGCTGTCGTTCGGCATCGAGGGTGGCTTCGACGCCGGCGAGGCCTTCTACGACAAGCTCGAACTGTTCACGCGGCTGGTCAACATCGGCGACGTGCGGTCGTTGGCGGCCCACCCTGCCTCCACCACCCACCGCCAGTTGAACGAGGCCGAACTGGCCACGGCCAAGGTGCCCCCGGACATGATCCGCCTGTGCGTCGGGATCGAGCACATCGACGACCTGCTGGCCGACCTCGACCAGGCCCTGGCCAGCGCCGCCGGCTGACCCTCCGCTCACTCGGTCAGGTTTCGACCCCGGTTCGGGCGTGAGAACGAGCGGAGCGAGTGATCGAACCTGCCCGAGCGCAGCGAGGGCAGGTTTCACTCGACGCTGGTTGGGGGTGTCCGGGTTGGATCAGTTGGGGAGGAGAAGGCACGAGTCGCCGAACTCGTGCCACAGGTACGGACCAGCCAGGGCCGACCGGTAGGCGCGCTCGACCCGCTCGCGCCCGACCACGGCCTCCAGCAGCAGCAGGTGGCTGGCGCGGGGCGCGTGCCAGCCCGTGACCAGCCCGTCGACGACCCGCGCGGGCCGGTCGGGTCCGAGCACGAGGTCGGTCCACCCACGCGCGGCCGCCACGATGCCGTGGTCGTCCATGGCACTCTCCAGCGCGCGGGTGACGGTCGTGCCCACCGCGACGACACGGCCGCCGCGGGCATGGGTGCGTTCGACGAGGTCGGCGGTGGCGGCGGGGACCTCGAACGGCTCGGGTCGGGGTGGCTCGTGGTCCTCCAACGACGACACCCCGGCGTGCAGGGTGATCGGGACCACCGCGACGCCGCGACGCACCAGGTCGGTGACCAGCAGGGGCGTGAACGGGCGGCCGGCACTGGCCATCTCGGCACTCGCGCCGGCGGCCACCGTGTCCCCGCTGCCCAGTCTCGGGGCCAGTCGCGCGAACGTGGTCTGGTGGGCCGACAGCGGGAACCGCCCCGGTCCGGGCGCGTAGGAGATGGGACGGCCGTGCGCAGCCAGGTGGTTCGCGAGGTCGTCCGGGAGCACCAGGTCGGAGGTCCACAGGCGCACGCCGTCGGAGGACCGGCGACCACCGGCCGGTTCGCGCAGGTGCAGCCGACCGCTGGGCACGAGGTCCACGTCCTCACCGGCGTTGGCGTCCAGCACCGGGCCGGTGCCGTCCGGTCGGCGCAGTTCGACCTCCCAGGTGTCGTCGTCGTGGCGCGTGGACAGGTGCGCCACGACGGCCGCGCCGCCTCGCCGGGCGTCCAGCGCGGCCGGCATCGTCGGGCTGGTGTTGACCACGACGAGGTCGCCCGCTCGCAGGTGCTCGGGGAGGCGGTCGAAGCGCGTGTGGGTCACCACGCCGGGGCGCGACACCAGCAGCCGCACGTGGTCTCGTGCGATCCCGCGTCGTTCGGGCGGGACGGCCGCCTCGCGGGTCGGTGGCAGGTCGAAGTCCAGCCGAGGCGCAGTTGCGGTGGTCATGCCGCATCCTCCCGGACGACGCCGGTGGCCGGGTCGACGTCGCGTGCCCGATGTCGGCCGCTCGGCAGGTCGGCCGCGACCAGCGCCAGCAGGTGTGGCACGACCGTCGCGGGTTCGGGGCGGTCGCCGATGTCCTCGCCCGGGAATGCCGCCTGGTGCATGTCGGTGCGGAGGTCGCCGGGGTCGACGGCATGGATGGTCAGGTCGGGGTGTTCGACTGCGAGCACGGCCGACGCGTGGTCCAGCGCCGCCTTGCTGGCGCCGTAGCCACCCCAGCCCTCCCACGCCCCGATGGCGGCATCCGAACTGATGTTGAGGATCGTCGCGGTCGGCGACAGGTGCGGGAGCAGGGCCTGGAACAGCGCGATCGGCGCCACCGTGTTGGTCGCCAGCACGGCGGCGAACTGGTCCGGGTCGAGGTCGGCCAGGCGGGGGAGCGGGCTGGGCCCCAGGGCACTGGCGTTGTTGACCAGCAGGTCGACCGGCCCGAGGTCGGCGACGGCGGCGGCCAGGTCGGCGCGGTGGTCGGCGTCCGTGACGTCACCGACGCGGATGGTGACCGTCGCCGCGGGGGCAAGGTCGTCGGCTGCGGCCAGCAGGTCCTCGCCGTGGCGGGCGTCGAGCACCAGGTCCCAGCCCGCGGCGGCCAGTCCGGAGGCCAGCGCTCGTCCCAGCCCGCGCGACGCCCCGGTCACCACCGCCAGCGGCCGGTGTGGTCCCGCGCCGCCGGACCGTCGCGGGACTGTCGTGTCGGTGGTGCCGGTCGCGGTGTCGGTCGGGGTCTTGGCGGCGTTCGGGACCGAGGTCGTGGCGGATTCGTCGGATGGCATGCGGCGTCCTTGCGGAGGGATCGCGAGTGGTCGTGGTGGTGCCGGCGGCCCGGTGTCAGGCGGGGGCGGCAGCGACCAGGGGGCAGTCGAGGACGGCCGCCAGCCGGTCGATCGGCCGGGCGACGCTCACGCGGCGCAGACCGGTGGCGATCGCGGTCCGGACGGGGTTGCAGCGGGCCGGCAGCAGGGCCATGGTCCGACCCGCCTCGATGGCGTGGTCGACCTCCTGCCGGTGCAACAGGAGGTGGGTGGCGAGGTCGTGGTGGGCGGTCATCGTGGTCTCCTTCTCGGTGGGATGGTCACGGCGAAATTCACTGTAGAAGTTGAAGTCAACTTGAAGTCAAGGCCCAACAGTGGAACACTTCGAACGGGCCAGTCCGTGTGGCTGGCCGCACCATGCCACCGACCATCGAGCCCGGAGCGGACATGACCGAGCGACTGACCGTGACCGAGGTGTCCGAGCGCAGCGGGTTCGCGCCCTCGGCGTTGCGCTACTACGAGGACAAGGGGCTGGTGGACGCGTCGCGCACCCCGGGTGGACGGCGACGCTACGACCGCGAGGTGCTGCGCCGACTGGCCTTCATCGCGGCGGCCAAGCACGTTGGCTTGAGCCTGGACGAGATCCGGGCATCGTTGGACCTGCTGCCGGCCGGGCGCACCCCGACCAAGCGCGACTGGACCCGGTTGTCCCGGAGCTGGCGGTCCCGCCTGGACGCCGAGATCGAGGCGCTCGAGGCCCTCCGTGACGGCCTCGACAGTTGCATCGGCTGCGGCTGCCTGAGCCTCCAACGCTGCCGGTTGTCCAACCCCGACGACGTGTTGTCCAGCCGTGGCCCCGGCGCCGCCTTCCTCCCCGCCCCGCTCCACCCCGACCCCTGATCCACCCGCTCGCCGAGTGGGCGTGCTGGCGGCACGGGACATGCGGTCGGGGTCAGATGCGCTCGAGGGTGGCGTCGATCCACCAGGCGTGGCTCTGCACGGTGGCGAGGTGGGCGAGCGACCGGGCCCCGCCGCGCCAGCGCAGCCGGGTCAGCACCGACGCCGACGCCAGCCCTTCCGGCACGCCCAGGTCCAGCCCGGGAGTGTGCCGTGGCGACTCCATCATGACCACGTCCAGGTCCCGGCCGTGCCCGAGCGCGTCCACGGCGGCGACGAACGCGGCCTGGCGATCCACGGGCAGGTAGTTCAGCACCCACGACGACGTCAGCACGGGGTGGAGGTCGGCCGGCACGGTCGCCAGCACGTCCGCGAGTCCGTCGACCAGGTCGGACGTGCGGATCGTCGGCGGGTCGGTCCGGGCCACGGTCAGGGCCGCCCGCAGGCGCTCGAAGCGGGCCGGCTCGTCCGGCCAGGTGCACGCCAGCAGCCACGTCGCGTCGTTCTCGCTGGCCACGTCCAGCGGCGACCGGTCCACCCCGATCCGCCAGGGGATCGGCGGGGCGGTGGTGGGCACCGGGAACGGACCCGTGACGTCGCTGGTGACCACGACGTCGGGGTGGCCCGGGAGGTCGACGACCTCGCCGGTGTCGCGCGTCCAGCGGTAGGTCCAGCGGTCCATGGACAGGTTCAGGCCGGCGCTCGTTCCGAGGTCGACCAGCGCGATCGGTCCGGCCTCGCCGGCGACTGCGGCCAGGACGGGCAGGAGGGCAGCCCCGCGGCCGACCTCGTTGGTCTGGGTCGCGCGTGCGGCCACCAGGGCGGTGAGGTGGTCGCGGTGGGTGGCGACGAAGTCGACGAAGTCGTCGACGAGCGTGGCGGCCGGGCCGTCGCCGGCCGTGACGGTGGCGTAGTGCCGGCCCAGGGCATGGCCCGGCTCGCGCAGGAGCAGCCAGTGCACCGCGGCGAACAGCAGCACGGGGTTGCGCTGCGTCGGGGGTGCGGCCAGCACGATGCGGGCGATGGCGGGGTCGGCCGCGACGGCGTCCGACAGGCGGGCGTAGGTCGGGGCGACGTCGCGGGTCCCATCGGCGAAGCGCCGGAACTGGTCCCGGACGTCGGCCACGTCGGTGGCGTCGAACGGGGAGGGCGAGTGCGTGGTCGCGTCGGGCTGGTCAGCGGGGACGGGACGCATCGGGCTCACTTGTAGTTGGTGAACCGCAGGGGTGCCTCGTAGTCGTTGTCGCGGACCAACTTCTGGATCGCCTGGAGGTCGTCGCGGCTCTTGCCCGCCACCCGGATGCGGTCGCCCATGTTCGTGGGTGTCACCTTCGCCTTCGTCGCCTTGACGTCCTTGACGATCTGCTTGCCCAGGGCTGGTGGCAACTCGGTGACCAGGGTCACGTCGATGCGCATCCGGGAGCCCGTCGTGGTGCGCGGCTCGCCCACCTCCATCACCTTGAGGCTGACCTTGCGCTTGACGAACTTGTCCTTGAGGACGTCGACGGCCGCGTCCAGCCGCCCCTCGGAGTTCGACTCGACCTGGATCCCGCTGCGGTCGCCGGTCCAGGCGATCACCGTGTCGGTGTCCTTGAAGTCCCATCGCTGGGCGACCTCACGGGCCGCCTGGTTGATGGCGTTGTCGACCTCCTGCAGGTCGGCCCCCGCCTCGATGTCGAAGCTGGCCAGTGCCATGGCATGTCCTCGTGCGCCGGTGTCGGTGGTGTCGTGATCCTAGGGGGCGCCGGGGCGTCCGGCGTTTGCGCCCGTGGCCCCGATCAGTACCCTCCATCCGTCCACGGAGGGATGCCCGAGTGGCCAAAGGGACCCGGCTGTAAACCGGTTGGCTTAGCCTACGCAGGTTCAAATCCTGCTCCCTCCACGCATCGACCCGCGCCCGCCACGGCTGCGGATGACAACGACCCACCTGCACGGTGGGACTGCATGACGGGCCCGGCCCGATGACCTCCACGCCCGTCCAGCGGGTGGACAGGGCGTCGGTAGGCTGTGGTCCGCCCGCCCTCGTAGCTCAGTCGGTAGAGCACATCCATGGTAAGGATGGGGTCCGCGGTTCGATTCCGCGCGAGGGCTCTGGTCACGCGACAACCTCCGTCCCTCCCCGGACGGGCCGACCGGTCCCACGGGACCCGGCGGAGCAGCCGTCGTGACCGACCCGGCGGCGTAGCTCAGGGGTAGAGCAAGCGACTCATAATCGCTGTGTCGGTGGTTCAAGTCCACCCGCCGCTACTGCCAGGTGTTGCTCGATCGGTGCCACTGACGTCCGTGGCCGCGCCGAGGTCGGGGCGCCGCCTCCCGCGGTCGGGCCGCAACGTCTCGCGCGGCTCCCGTCCCGTTCGTCCGATCGGACTGGTCGACGGCGCCCCGCCGCGGGCTAGACTCCCCGCCACGATGGTGTCCGGACCGGACACCATTTCCGATCGCGCCCGGACCGACTCGGTCCGCCCCGGCGCACACGACGCCCTTCGCAGGAGGCCTTCAGCCATGGCCAAGGAAAAGTTTGAGCGGAACAAGCCGCACATGAACATCGGCACGATTGGTCACGTTGACCATGGGAAGACGACGTTGACGGCGGCGATCACGTTTGTGTTGGCCAAGCATGTTGATGGGAATGTGGCGTCGGC
>JAGXFT010000167.1 GCA_024637135.1 Nitriliruptorales bacterium
GAGGTGTCGTGGTCGGGGAAACCGGCCGGCAGGTAGATGACCAGGGCGGCGCGGTCCTGGTCGCGGGCCGCGGCGAAGGCCGCGGCGACGCAGTCCACGCCATCGCTTGTTGCGTGTCCCACCCCGCCGGGCGCGACCACGCGATCCGGCAGGATGGCCGGATCGCCGGTCGGGGGCACGTCGTCGGCGACGATCGTGATGATCTCGTCGGTCATGCGTCGCCTCCCCCGGTGGTCGTCACGGTGCTGGGCGGCACGTCCGGTCCATCCCCGTCGTCGGCGTCCACACCGACGTCCCACCCCGCGACCCGTACGACCTCGTCGACGTCCTTGTCGCCGCGCCCCGACATGGTCAGGACCACACGGGCGCCCGGTTCCAGCAGGTCGGAGCCATGCCGCAGCAACCAGCCCACGGCGTGTGACGGCTCCAGCGCCGGGATGATCCCCTCCAGCTCGCAGGTTCGGCGGAAGCCGAACAGCGCGTCGTCGTCGGTCGCCGACACGTAGGTGGCCCGCCCGGTCTCGGCCAGGTGGGCGTGCTCCGGTCCGACGCCGGGGTAGTCCAGCCCTGCCGACACCGAGTGGGCGGGCTGGACCTGGCCGTCGTCATCGACCAGTGCGACCATCCGGGCGCCGTGGAGGATCGCCTCACGCCCCTCGCTGATCGTCGCGGCCGAGTGCCCCGACCCGATGCCCTGGCCGGCGGCCTCCACCCCGATGAGTGCCACCGAGTCGTGCTCGATGTAGTCGGCGAACGACCCGATGGCGTTGGAGCCACCACCGACGCACGCGATCACGGCGTCCGGCAGGTCGGCCGGACCGCCGGGGGCGTCGCCGGCCTGGGCGGCCCACTGCTGGCGCGACTCGAGCGAGATCACGGCCTGCAGTTCGCGGACCATCGTGGGGAACGGGTGTGGGCCCATCGCCGACCCGATGAGGTAGTGGGTGGTGTCGACGTTGGTGACCCAGTCCCGCATGGCCTCGTTGATGGCGTCCTTGAGGGTCCGGCTACCGGATTCGACCGGTCGCACCTCGGCGCCGAGCAGCTGCATCCGGACCACGTTCAGGCGCTGGCGGCGACAGTCCTCGGCGCCCATGTAGACCGTGCAGTCCAGCCCGAACAGGGCCGCCGCCGTGGCCGTGGCGACACCGTGCTGGCCGGCGCCGGTCTCGGCGATCACGCGGGGCTTGCCCATGCGCAGGGCCAGCAACGCCTGTCCCACGACGTTGTTGAGCTTGTGGGAGCCGGTGTGGGCCAGGTCCTCGCGCTTGAGGTGGACCTCGAAGCCGGCCTCCTCGGACAACCGTCGGGCGTGGTAGAGCGGCGTCGGGCGGCCGCCGTAGCGGGTCCGCAGCAGGTCGAGTTCGGCGAGGAAGTCCGGGTCGGAGCGAGCGAACTCCCATGCGCTGGTCAACTCGTCGAGCGCGCCGAACAGGGACTCGGGGACGAACTGGCCCCCGAAACGGCCGAAGTACCCGGGGCGGGCATCAGGCGGGGCGGGAACGGTGGAGGTCATGGCGGTGGAACCGGTCATCGGGATCAACCTTCGTGTCGATGGTGCCACGTCACCGGCGGGGCGACCGGGATCGGCGCTGGCCGTGCGACGGACGAGTGTGGGGGCGGGCCGATCCGGGCGGTCGTCACCGGGACCGGCCCATCACCATCGACGAGGCTGCGACGACGCGGCGGTGGCCGTGCGTCCCGCCTCGACCAGCGCCGTGGCCGCTGCCCGTGGGTCCTCTGCCACCACCAGCGACTCCCCCACCAGGACGGCGTCGGCTCCGACGCGAGCGGCTCGGACGACGTCGTCGGGACCACGGATCCCGGACTCGGCCACGGCCACCACGTCGTCGGGGATGTGCGGGCGCAGTCGGGCGAAGGCACCACGGTCGACCTCGAAGGTGCGCAGGTCACGGGCGTTCACGCCGACGACGGCGGGTTCGATGGCCAGTGCCCGCCCCAGTTCCCGCTCGTCGTGCACCTCGACCAGGCACGCCAGGTCCAGGTCGGCAGCGGCGGCCGCGAAACGTGCGAGTTGGTCGTCGTCCAACGCCGCCACGATGAGCAGCACGGCGGCGGCCCCGGCCACCCGAGCCTGGACGACCTGGTGGACGTCGACGGTGAAGTCCTTGCGCAGCGTGGGCGTGCCCAGTGCCGCCACGGCCTCCAGGTCGGCCAGGGATCCCTTGAAGCGGTCGGGTTCGGTCAGCACCGAGATCGCCGCCACACCGGCCTGGACGTAGTCGCGGCCCCGGATCGCCGCGTCCAGGTCCGGCGCGAGGTCGCCGCGGGACGGCGAGGCCCGCTTGACCTCGGCGATGACGCCCACGCCGGGCGCGGACAACGCGTCGACGAACGACGGGGGTGCGGTCGGCGCCACGTCGGCACGCAACGACGCCGTGTCACGCTCGGCCCGGTCGGCGTCCACCCGGACACGGGCCTCGTCCAGCAACAGGTCGAGGAAGGCGGTCACGACGCACCGCGGATCGGAGCGCCGGGCGCCGCCTCGTCACCCCACCCCTCGGCGGCGCGCACGGCGGCCAGCAGCGCACCAGCCTTGTCACGCGACTCCTGCTGCTCGGCCGCGGGGTCCGAGTCGGCGACGATGCCCGCCCCTGCCTGGACGTGGACCACGCCGTCCTTGACGATCGCCGTCCGCAACGCGATGCAGGTGTCGAGGTTGCCGGAGAAGTCGACGTAGCCGACGGCGCCCGCGTAGAGCCCGCGGCGCGACGGTTCCAGTTCGTCGATGATCTGCATCGCCCGGACCTTGGGCGCGCCCGACACGGTCCCGGCCGGGAACACCGACCGCAGCACGTCGACCGGTGTCAGGCCGTCGCGCAGAGTGCCGGTGACCGAACTGACCAGGTGCATGACGTGGCTGTAGCGCTCGACGACCATCATCTCCTCGACCTCGACGGACCCGATCTCGCAGACCCGGCCGAGGTCGTTGCGGCCGAGGTCGACCAGCATGACGTGCTCGGCGCGTTCCTTGGCGTCGCCCGCCAGTTCCTGTTCCAGTCGCCGGTCCTCGGCCTCGGTGCGGCCACGCGGGCGGGTACCCGCGATCGGCCACGTCTCGACATGGCGACCCTTGACCTGCACCAGTGCCTCGGGTGAGGAGCCGACGACCTGGAAGTCCTCGAAGTCGAAGAAGAACAGGTACGGGGACGGGTTGATGACCCGCAGCACGCGGTAGAGGTCGAACGGGTCGGCGGCCATGGGGGCCGACAGGCGCTGGCTGACCACCGTCTGGAAGGTGTCGCCCTCGACGATGTACTCCTTGACCCGATCGACCATCGCCTCGTAGGCCCCCGCATCGAGGTTCGAGGTGGCGTCGACCGCGTCGCCCATGACCGGTGGTGGCTTCGGGGCGGGCGCCACCGACGTCGCCAGCCGATCGATGAGGTCGTCGGTGGCCTCGACTGCCCGGTCGTACTGCTCGCCCGGGTCGTCGCCGACGACGACGTTGGTGACCACGGTCATGGTCTGGCGGAGGTGGTCGAGGCCGATGACGTGGCGATGCACGATCATCAGCACGTCGGGCAGGCCGAGGTCGTCGGACCCCGTGTCGGGGATGTCCTCGACCTCGCGCACCGCGTCGTAGCCGATCACGCCCACCGCGCCACCGTGCAGCGGGAGCGACGGGAAGTCGGGAGCATGCAGTTCGTGCATCAGCGCGTCGAGCGCGGCCAGTGGCCCGCTCGCGTCGGTCACCGCGGTCGGCAGTTCGATGCCGTCTGCGGCCTCCCAGGTGACCTCGTTGCCGTGGCCCCGCAGGGTCAGCATGGGGTCGGTGCCGATGAACGAGTAGCGCCCCCAGTTGCGACCCTGCTCGGCCGACTCCAGCAGGAACGTCGGGCCGTCGCCGCGCAGTCGCGCGTACACCGACAGCGGGGTGTCCAGGTCGGCCAGCAGTTCGCGGTGAATGGGCACGACGGTGTGATCGGCCGCGAGTGCGAGGAAGGTGTCGCGATCGGGGACCACGGTCATGACGTGACCTCCGCCGGGGTCCCCGACGGGTCGGCGGCGACCAGGTCGGCCGGACGCCGGTGGAAGCAGGTGCGCTCGCCGGTGTGACAGGCGGCCCCGACCTGCTCGACGGTCACCAGCAGGGTGTCGGCGTCACAGTCCACGCGCAGGTCGCGCACGTGCTGGACGTGCCCGGAGGTCTCGCCCTTGCGCCACAGTTGGCCACGGGACCGGGACCAGAAGACCGTCCGGCCCTCCCGCACGGTGGCGACCACGGCGTCGGCGTCCATCCAGGCCACCATCAGCACGTCGCGCGACTCGTGGTCCTGCACCACCGCGGGGACCAGTCCGGCGTCGTCGAAGGTCAGGCGGGCGACCAGGTCGGCGGGGTCCACACCCGTGTCGCCCAACCCCGCGTCGTCGGATGCCACGCCGGTGCCTTTGTCGTCGAACCGGGACCCGCGAGCCTATCGGCGGCGTGCTCAGGCCCGGTGCTCGCCCGTCCCCGGCCGCCGGTCGCTGGCGCCGCGCTGGCGGTGGGCCGCCAGCACGCCCTCGAAGTGGGCCCGGGTCATGCCCAGCCCACGTGCGAGGTTGGTCAGCACCGCCAGGTCGTGGTCGCCGATGGACCCGTCGGCGTCGGCCACCCCGATCGCGGCCGCGACGACGTTTTCGAGTCCGGCCGGTGACAACCGGGTCCCGACCGGTCCCGCCGCCGCCTCCACCCGGTCGCCTCCGACGGCACCGACGGCGGCCAGTCGTTCGACGTCACCGCCGAACGCCACGACGAAGGCGCTGGCGGCTGTGACCTGGTCGTCCGTGGGCGATCCGTCGTCGAGCAGGGCGGTGGCCACCAGCGTCGCCAGTTCACCCAGTTCACCGCTCATCCGCTCGGTGGTCGGACGAGTCAACACCTGCGGGTCCCAGTCGGAGTCGCAGGACGTGCAGTGGATCGCCTCGCCCAGCACCTTCAACGGGATCAGCGGGATCCAGAACAGCGTGAACCAGCGTCGAAGTTCGACCCGCTCGTACGCACGGTCCCCGCCCTCCTGCGGACACCAGAAGGTGCCCGTGTCGAGGGTGCGTCGGCGGACCCGGAAGCCCCAGATGACGATCATGGTCGGTCCGGTCGGTTGCGGTCGGGCGGCCGACGCTACCGGGGACGGTCCGCCGGTCGCGGGCGTGCGGACGGTGGGCCGCGGTGGCGACGACCGGCGACCGGGGTGTGACGTAGGGTCGGCGGCAGCCCACCCGGAGTCGCCGTGACCCGATCCGTTCCCCCGTGCCCATGCGGTCGTCCGAGACGACGTGGCCTGGCACCGGCGACCGAACGAGCCGCACGCGTCGTGGCCGTCCGTCTGGAGGGCGTGGGCGTCCTGGTGTGCGACGACGGCCACGCGGAGGTGGTCGACGTCGACTTGGCGGAGCGCCTGTCGGCGGCGATCGACGGCCAGTTGCTGACCGCCCGCAACCGCCCGCTGCGTCGCGACGGCGCCTGTGGGGACTGCGGCGGAATCCTGGCGCTGCCCGGTCGCACCACCGAGACACCGGTCGTCGACGACACCGGCCCGACGGTCGTCACCCTCGTGCCGACCATGCCCATGGTCCGCTGTCCGGACTGTGGTCGCGAGCAGGTGCCGGCGGCCGTCGCGGGCACGCTGGCCGACGTCGTCCGCGCCGTTGTCCAGGCCGTGCACGACGCCGATCCTGTCTGATCCTGCAGGCGCGGAGCCGGCGCCGTCAGGTGCGACGAACCACCACACCGGCGGCCGCCATGGCGTCCTTGGCCGCACCCACCTCCACCTCACCGAAGTGGAAGATCGAGGCGGCGAGCACCCCGGACGCGGCGGCGGCGAGCACGGCCTCGGCCAGGTGATGCGCCGTCCCGGCCCCACCCGAGGCGATGACGGGGATGGTGACGACGTCGGTGACCGCCCGGGTCATCTCGACGTCGAAACCGGCCTTGGTGCCGTCCCGGTCCATCGAGTTCAACAGGATCTCCCCCGCGCCCATCTCCTGCATGCTGCGGGCCCACGCCACCAGGTCGATCGCCTCGGCGACCCGGCCACCCCGCGTCGTCAGGTGGAATCCGCTGGTGGCGGCCGCTCGGACGTCGTCCGGGCTGTCGTCGGTCACGCGTCGGGCGTCGATCGAAGCGACCACGGACTGGGAACCGAACGCCGCGGCGGCCTCTCGGATCAGGGGCGGACGGCGGACGGCGGCGGTGTTGAACGCGACCTTGTCCGCCCCCGCATGGAGCATGGCGCGCGCGTCGGCAACGGTCCGCAGGCCGCCACCCACGGCGAACGGGATCGAGACCTGGTCGGCCACCCGCCGAACCACCTCGACCATCGTCTCGCGCTCGTCGGAGGACGCGGTGATGTCCAGGAACACCAGTTCGTCGATCCCAGCGTCGTCGTAGGCGGCCGCCAGCGCCACCGGGTCCCCGGCGTCTCGCAGGTCGACGAAGTTGACCCCCTTGACCACGCGACCACCGGTCACGTCCAGGCAGGCGATCACCCGGGCAGCGACGGTCATGCCGAGGGCCGCCCGGCGCCGTCCGCGTCGGCACGATCGGCACGGTCGGTGTCACGGTCGTCGATGGTGGCACCGGCGGCCACCAGCGCGGACTCAAGGGTGAAGGCACGGGCGTAGAGCGCCTTGCCGACGATCGCGGCGTCGACGCGATCATGCAGGGTCGCCAGGGCGCTGATGTCGGCCAGGGTCGACACCCCGCCCGACGCCGTCACGGCCGCGTCGGTGGCGTCGGCCACCCGGGCCAGCATCGGCAGGTTCGGTCCCTGCAACATCCCGTCCTTGGCGACGTCGGTGTAGACGAACCGTGGCACCCCCATGGCACTGAAGACCTCGATGGCCTCCCACAGGTTGCCGGCCTCCTCGGTCCAGCCCCGTGCCTGCAGCACGTCGCCGCGTGCGTCCAGGCCCACGGCCACCCGGGGGCCGACGCGATCGAGCACCTCGCGGACGAAGTCGGGATCGGTCAACGCCATCGTCCCGATCACGACACGCTCTGCGCCGTAACCCAGGCTGGCCTCGACGTCATCGATGGATCGCACCCCACCGGAGGCCTGCACCCGGACGTCGGTCGCGGCCACGATCGCCTCGATGAGGTGGCGGTTGCGCGGTTCGCCGGTGAAGGCGGCGTCGAGGTCCACGACATGCAGCCACGACGTCCCCGAGTCGGCGAAGCGCTGCGCTGCCGCCACGGGATCCACGTCGTAGACCGTCTCGGCGTCGGCCGCGCCCTGGGTCAGGCGCACGGCGCGCCCGTCCCTGATGTCGACGGCCGGGTACAGGGTGAGGCTCACGACGGTTCCTGGGCAGGGTCGGACGACGGGTGCGCGGCACAGGGATGCGCCGCGCCCGGAGCGTAGGCCGTGGTCGACGGACCGTACGATCCGGTCGAGCCCACACGGGAGCAGCCATGACCAACCGTCGTCGCCCGCGCCCGGACCCGGTCGGCCCCGGACAGGAATCGGTCTGGGACTATCCGCGTCCGCCGCGACTGGAGCGCACGTCCGCGCACGTCGTCGTCGAGTTCGGTGGTGGCGTGGTGGCCGACACCACCGCGGCCTGGCGGGTGCTGGAGACCAGCCATCCCCCGGTCTACTACCTGCCGCTGGACGACGTCGACGACCACGCCCTGCGCCCGAACCCGCGCACGAGCTTCTGCGAGTTCAAGGGCCGCGCGGCCTACGTCGACGTCGTCGGCGCCGACGGCCGCGTCGAGGTGGCGGCCGGGTGGACCTATCCCGAACCGACCGCCGGGTACACCCCACTGACGCACACGGTCGCGCTGTACCCGGCCCGCATGGATCGATGCCTGGTGGACGGTGAGGTCGTGCGCGCGGTCCAGGGCGACTTCTACGGCGGCTGGGTGACCGACAACGTCGTCGGGCCCTTCAAGGGCGAGGCGTCAGGAAGCACGTGGTGGTGACGGCCTGACCTCGCGCTGGGGCGCTCGGTCAGGTTTGAGAACTCGCCTGGCGGCTCGTTCTCACGCCACACCCGAAGTCGACAGCTGTGCTGACCTCGTTCCTCGGTCGGGTTGACAAGGACGAACCGTGGTGGTCAGGAACCCATGAGGTCGTGTCGGATGGCGAGGGCGACTGCGCCGGCACGGTTGGGCACGCCGAGGCGAGCGTAGATCTCCGACGCATAGGACTTGACCGTGCGGTGCGTCAGGCCCAACTCGTCGGCGATCTCGCGATTGCTGCGTCCGTCGGCCATCAACTTGACGATCTCGGCCTGCCGTGGCGACAGGGTCGGCGCCGGCACCTCGCCGGGTGCGAGCACGACCTCGGTGACCTCCTCGATGGTCCCCATGGCGTTCGGGTCCTCGAACACCAGGGTGATCGGGCCGAACGACACGCGATCCCCGTGGCGCAGGATGCTGGGACCGTCGATGGTGCGCCCCCCGATGGTCGTCCCGGCCGTGGACGACAGGTCGGCGACGACGACGGCACTACCCTGCAGGGCGATGCGGGCGTGGACACGGGACACGCCCGGATGGTCCAGGACGATGTCGTTGGTACGGCGGCGTCCCACCGTCAGCGAGGGTGCGCCGAGGCGGTGCACCGTTCCGGCGAGGTCGCCGTCGGCCACGTGCAGGGTCGGGACGGGCCGTGTGGCCTCGATCGCACGGTCCGCGGCGTCGTCATCGGACTGGTGGACGATCATCTGCTCGCTCATCGTGACACCAGCGGACGAACGGTGGCCGTGGTGCCCGGCAGCGGCCGGGCAGGTGTGGCGGCGACGGGGCCCGGCGAGCAGGCAGCAAGGACTGAAGACAAGGGCACGGGGGGGTTCCTCCCTGGGTCAAGCAGTGTCCGCGGCGAATGCCGTGAGGACTCGACCTCGGGTCTGGGAGGCTGCTCCCATGGTCTGGGGGAAGCGCTCTCAACATGCCGACTCGGCACGTCCATGTCAAGGTGATCGGTCGGTCCGCGCGCAATCCGGCCAACGTCGGCGACGTCGGGTGCACGACTGGCGACCGGACACTCGTGCGCGGCTGAAATCACGAGCGGCCGGTATGGTGCGGCGCCGAGGGGACGGACGGGCGACGTCCCAGCTCGGCCACTCGCCGCCGTCCCGGCCCGGCCTCCACCTGGACCCCCGATGATCAACCAGAGCGCCCTCCTCGATGCCTACGAGAACTTCGGACAGGCCCTGCTGCGACCGTTCGAGATCGGCGACGTGCTGTACCGCCTGACCGACCAGGTCACCGAGGTCCTCGACATCGAGGGTTCCGCCGTGTGCCTCGCCAACGCCAGCGGCGCGCTCGAGTTGCTGTCGGCCACGGACCACCACGTGGCCGCGATCGAGGAGGCCCAGTTGACCGGCGGCGAGGGCCCCGTCCACGTGGCCTACCACGACAACGACCAGGTCTTCGTGGCCGACCTGGAGGCGGAAGACCGGTGGCCGGACTTCGCGCGTCACTGCCGTGAACACGGCATGCAGGCCGTGGCCACGTTGCCCATGCCCGTCGGCGAGCGACGCATCGGTGGTCTCAGCCTGTACCGGGCCGAGCCCCACGAATGGACGGACGACGAGATCCAGGCCGGGCAGGGACTGGCCAACATGGCCTCGGCGTACGTCCTCAACCACAAGGCGCTGTCGGAGTCGCGCACACTCACCGGCCAGTTGAGCAGTGCCCTCGACAGCCGCATCATCGTCGAGCAGGCCAAGGGGCTGCTGGCCGGCCGCCACGACATCACGCCCAACAAGGCGTTCGGACGTCTGCGTCGCCATGCCCGCAGCAACGGTCGCCGACTCCACGACGTCTGCCACGAGGTCGTCGAGGGATCGCTCAAACTCTAGCGCGGCTCAGCGAACGCCTGGTCCGGGGTGACCTGCGTTTCCGGGGCCATCACGACCCGGCAGGTCGGTGACGGTCGACAACCAGTTCGCGAGCAGGCGACGACCCACCTCCCCCGACTTCTCGGGATGGAACTGGGTCCCGGTGACACTGCCCTCGCGGACGACACACGGGAAGCCTTCGGCCGCGCCATGGTCGCACGTGGCCACGACGTGGGCGGCGTCGTCGGGGACCGCGAAGTAGCTGTGGACGAAGTAGCAGCGCTCGCCCGCGACCCCCGCCAGCACCGCCTCGTCGGGGTGGCCCCGGACGGCGGTCACCACGTCCCAACCCATGTGCGGCACGGTCACGCCGGGCGCGAAGCGACGCACGACGCCGGGAAGCAGGCCCAGCCCGGGGGTGTCGCCCTCCTCGGAGTGCTCGTAGAGCAGTTGCATCCCCACACAGATCCCGAACACGGGACGGTCACGCCGGATCCTGTCCTCCAGGACCGCCACCAGTCCGCTCGCGCGGAGGGTGGCCAGGCAGGACGCGATGTGGCCAACGCCCGGCACCACGACCACGTCGGCAGCCGCGGCCGTGTCCGCGTCCGCGGTCACGAAGGCGTCGCCGCCCGCGGCGTCGAACCCGCGGGTCGCCGACCGCACGTTTCCGGCGCCGTAGTCCAGCACGGCGACCGAGGGGCGATCCGAACGGATCACTGCAGGACGCCCTTGGTCGACGGCACGCCGCCACCGGTCACCGCCACCGCCCGCCGGAGCGCGACCGCGACGGCCTTGAACACCGACTCGAAGATGTGGTGGCTGTTGTCACCGGACAGGTTCTGGACGTGCAGGGTGATGCGCGCGTTCGCCACCACGGCCTCGAAGAAGTGCTTGACCAGCGTGGTCTCGAACGTGCCCACCACCTCCACCGGCGTGTCGACGTCCCAGACCAGGTACGGGCGGCCGGAGAGGTCGATGGCGACCCGTGTCAGGGCCTCGTCGATCGGCACGGTCGCATCGCCGAAGCGCTCCACGCCGGCCCGGTCACCCCATGCCTCGGCCAGTGCCTGGCCCAGCGCGATGCCGGTGTCCTCGACCGTGTGGTGCGCGTCGATCTCGACGTCGCCGTCGGCCGACGCGGTCAGGTCGAGGCGGCCGTGACGCCCGAGCTGGTCCAGCATGTGGTCGAAGAACGGCACGCCTGTGGCGACGTTGCTGGTCCCGGATCCGTCCAGGTCGACCGTGACCTCGATGGTCGTTTCCTTGGTCTGGCGCGTGACACGACCGGTGCGCGACATGGCGACTCCTGGGCTGGGCAGCGCGGACGGTACCGGGGACCGGTCCACCCCCGTCCGACGACGAGGGGGCGGGGCCGCGAACCTCACCGCCGCAGGCTGGCCACCAGTTGGACGAGGCCGATCCCGACCACCTGCGCAGCCACGACGACCACGAGGGCGGGCACATCGGTGTCGAACCAGCCGTATGTGAGCGCGGCTGACCCGAACACGATGTTGAGCAGTCCGACCAGCGCCGTGGCCGCCCGACCCACGCCGCCCGCGGCGATGGCGGCCAGGATCCCCGACCAGAAGACCACCGTCACCCCGACGACCAGCGACGACCAGTCGGGCAGGGACTCGATCGGGCGATCGGCGGCATACAGGACCAGCAGCACCAGGCCCGACACGATGCTGTATCCGGCGTCCCACACCAGCGCCCGGCGACGTGCGCGCGCGAACCGGGTCGGACCGTCGGCGGCACGTGGCACCACGGGCTCCGTCGCGGGCACCGGCGCCTCGTCGCGCGGCGCCCGTCGCTGCTCGACCGGGGTGATCGCCTCGGTGACGGCGGGAAGTTCGTCGGTGTTGTCGCGGTCGGCCATGCGGGGGACCCCTGGTCGGCGTGGGCGGGACGGTCAGCGGCGGGGGGCCGGTGTGGAGGTGGGGGGCCCCGGCACCACGCCGAGCACGTCGGCCAGTGCGGCGACGAACTCGTCGTTCTCCTCGGCCGTGCCGATCGTGACTCGGAGGCAGTCGTGCAGTCGCGGAGCGGTGGAGAAGTCGCGGACCAGCACCCCACGATCGAGCAGCGCCCGGAAGACCTGGCCCGCGTCGGCCACGCGGAACAGCACGAAGTTGGCGTCCGATGGCCACACGACCACGTCGTCGATCGCGGCGAGCGCGCCCCGGACACGTTCGCGCTCGGACGCCACCCGGGCCCGGTGGTCCAGGAACGTTCCCTCGCGCTCGAGCGCGACCTCCGCGGCAACCTGCTTGATGGCGTCGAGGTGGTAGGGAAGGCGGACCCGGCGCACGTCGTCGACGACCCAGTCGGGGGCGTGCATGTACCCCAGCCGCAGCCCGGCCAGTCGGAACGCCTTCGAGAAGGTGCGGGACACGACCAGGCGGTCCCACTCCCCGACGTGGCCCACCACGGATTCGCCACCGAACTCGACGTAGGCCTCGTCGACGACCAGCAGGGCGGGCGCGATCGCGTCGTGGAGCGCCGCCAGCACCGCCGACGGCACCCGCATGCCGGTCGGGTTGTTCGGGTTGGGGACGAAGACGACGTCGGCGCGCGTGGCGGCCAGGTCGTCGACCACCCGGTCCGACCACGAGAAGTCGTCGGCGAGGTCGACCTCGTGGAATCCCGTCGCGGTCACGCGCGCCAGGACCGGATACATCGAATATCCGGGACGCACCGTCGCGAGCATGCGACCGGGCCCGCCGTAGGCCTGCAGCACCTGGGCGAGGACCTCGTTGGAGCCGTTGGCCGCCCACGTCTGGCCGACGGCGAGGTCGACCCGCGCGGCCAGGAGTTCACGCAGGCGTGTGTGGGGTCGGTCGGGGTATCGATTGAGGTCCAGCGACTGGATGCGACGGCCGACCTCGCGCAGGTAGTCCTCGGGCGGGCGCTCGGCGGTCTCGTTGGTGTTGAGCCGGACCGGCACGTCCAGCTGGGGCGCGCCGTAGGGCTCCAGGTCGGCGAGGTCGGGGCGGACCGGGGTCCGTGCCGGTCCTTGGGCCGCGGTGTGGGCCGGAGTCTGGGCCGGGGTCACGACCCACCGCCGGTCGCTCGGCCATCGGAGCCGTCGCCCTGCTCGAGTCGATCGAGGCGGATCTGGACGGCACGACCGTGCGCGGGCAGGTCCTCGGCCGCCGACAACGCCATGACGGTCGGGGCCAGTTCGGCCAGCGCATCGTCGTCGTAGGCCACCCAGTTGACCGGGACCATGAACGACGAGGTCGACAGGCCCCCGGTGAAGCGGGCCGTCCCCGAGGTCGGCAGGGTGTGGTTGGGGCCTGAGGCGTAGTCACCCAGCGACACGGGTGTGCTCGCCCCGATGAAGGTGGTGCCGGCGAAGCGGATCCGGGCGGCGACGTCCTGGGCATCGCGGGTGTGGACCTCGAGGTGTTCGGCCGCGAACTGCTCGGCGACGACGACCGCCTGGTCGAGGTCGGCCACCACGATGGCCGTGCCCTGGCCCGCCAGCGCGGCCTCCACGCGATCCCGGTGGCGGGTGCCGGCGACCTCCACGGCCAGTGCCGTCTCGACCGCGTCCACCAGGTCGGGGTCGGAGGTCACGAGCAGGCAGGTGGCCAGCTCGTCGTGCTCCGCCTGGGCGACCAGGTCGGCCGCCACCAGCCGCGGGTCCGCGGTGTCGTCGGCCACGATCGCGACCTCTGTGGGGCCCGCGTACCCATCGATCCCGACCAGGCCCTCGGCCGCCAGCCGCTGCTTGGCCAGCGACACGTACAGGTTCCCCGGCCCGACGACCATGTCGACCGGGTCGATCGTCTCGGTCCCGCACGCCATGGCCGCGATCGCCTGGGCCCCACCCGCCGCCACGACGTCGGTGACCCCCAGCAGGGCCGCCGTCGCCAGGATCGTGCGGTCCGGCCACCCGTCCTCGCCGGTCGGCGGCGTGCACAGCACCAGTGACTCGACTCCGGCGACCTGGGCCGGCACCACGGTCATCACGACGGTCGACGGATACGCGGCCTTGCCACCGGGGACGTAGATGCCCGCGCGCTGCACCGGCCGGTGCCACTGGCCCATGCGGGCCCCGCCACGCGCGTCGGACCAGTCCACCGGTCGGGCCCGCTCGTGGAACCAGCGAACCTGGTCGGCGGCCCGCTCCAGCGCCGCCCGCAGGTCCGCATCGAGCCCGTCGAGCGCGTCCTGCAGCAGGGCCGCGGGCACCCGCATGTCGAGGCGGCCCTGGCCGTCATAGATGTCGTTGCGAGCCGCCACGGCCGCGTCCCCCTGGTCCCGCACGGCGGCGATGGTCTCCTCCACGCCGTCGCGAGCGGTCGACAGGTCCACCCGGGGGCGCGGCAGGTCGCCATGGACGTCGCGGCCGTCGGTCGCGTCGATCCGGGTCAGTCGGGTGGGGCTCATGGCGAGGTCCATCGGGGACGTGGGTGAGGTGGGTGTGGCGAGGCACGAGAAGGTGGCGCCGGAGCGTCGGATGGTACTTCTCCCCCGAGGTCGGACCACCACGGGGCCCCCACCTACACTCCCGTCCCGGACATCGACGCCGGGAGACGACGTGGCCCAGGGCAACGCCCCGATCCCGCGTCGGCGGGGGCGGATCCGCGCGCCCCGGCGACCCCGTTCGTGACGACGTTGGCCGATCGACTCGAGCGCGCCGCGATGCCGGACCCGGACGCGCGCGGCTGGGTGGCAGGTGCCCGACGGCTGATCGTCCGCACCGTCGTCGACTCCATCGACGACCGCGTGCCCGGGCTGGCCGCCGAGATGGCCTTCTACGTCGTGCTGTCGTTGCCACCCCTGCTGCTGGTGGTGTTCGGCTCGCTGGGCTTCGTCGTCGGGAGCCTGCCGCCGGCCGAGGTGACGCAACTCCAGGACGGCATCCTGCAGGCGCTGGCGACCGTCCTGTCGACGTCCACCGTCGACGAGACCCTGGCGGCGCCGGTGGGCGAACTGCTGCGGACGGGTCGCAGCGACGTGCTGTCGATCGGGCTCGTGTTGACGCTGTGGTCGGCCTCGCGGTCCGCCAACGTCCTGCTGCGCACGATCGTCACCGCCTACGACCTCGACGACCACCGCACGGCGTGGCGACGGCGGGGACTCGCGATCGGCCTGACCCTCTCCGGGGTGACGACCGCCGTGGTGGTCCTGCCACTGCTGGTCATCGGACCCGACGTGCTGGAGGCGATCCTGGACGGCGTCGGGGGCGACCCGGCGCTGGCCCGGTTCTGGTCGGCCGCGTACTGGCCGGCGATCGTGGGGCTGGGGTTGGCCGGGTTGACCGCGGTCTACCACGTGGCCCCCGGACGCCGGACCCCGTGGCACCGGGACCTGCCCGGTGCCGTGCTCGCGCTGGTGATCTGGATCGGGGCCAGCGCGACCATACGGATCTACACCGGCCAGTTCGCCACCTTCTCCACCGGCGACACGTTCCGCGGGCTGGCCGCACCGCTGGTCCTGTTGCTGTGGGCCTGGGCCACCAGTGTCGCCGTGCTCGTCGGGGCCGAACTCAACGCCGAGATCGAGAAGCTGTGGCCCGTCGCCGACCAGTCCGCGTTGCCCCTCGACCACGTCGCAGACTGACGGTCCCAGTGGGTGGCAGGACCGGGGGCGACGGTCCCGGTCGACGCGCGGGGCGACACCAGTCGTGGTCGCCAGCCCTACGCTGCCCGACAACTGGCGAGCGTGGCGGAACTGGCAGACGCGCTGGGTTTAGGTCCCAGTGGCCTCACGGCTGTGGGAGTTCGAGTCTCCCCGCTCGCACCGGCCCTCGGAGGATCATGGCGCTCCACCGCCGAGCACACCGGCCCACAACGGCGTGCCGTTGCCACGGGGGTCGACCCGCGCGCCGCCTGAGCAGTCAGCCGGCGAGGACCTTGCCGAGGGTGTCCACGAGCAGGTCGACCTCGTCGGCGCTGATGGTCAACGGCGGCGCCAGTCGGATGGTCGCGCCATGGGTGTCCTTGGCCAGCACCCCGGCCGCCATCAGCGCGTGGCAGACCTCCTTGCCGGTCCGGCCGTCAGCCACGTCCACCCCGGCCCACAGGCCCCGGACCCGCACGCCGTCGACGTTCGGCAGGCCCGC
>JAGXFT010000168.1 GCA_024637135.1 Nitriliruptorales bacterium
ACGCCCAGCAGCACGGCGCCCACCCGGTTGACGAGGTCGGTCCCCGGCCCGGCACCACGACGACGCGCGGCCAGGTCGCGGACCAGCGCCCCGACGGCACCCCCGACGGCGACCCACACCGCGATCACGGTCCGGCCGGTGGGGCGTCGGTGACCGGCGCGTCCGGACCGGGCCGGCCCAGCCGCAGCCCCAGGGCCGCCAGCACCAGTCCGCCACCCAGGCTCACCAGCAGGTAGCCGACCGCGACGCCCGGTCGGTCCCCCAGGTCCACGACCTGGACCACCAGTGCGGACCACGTGGTGAAGGCGCCCAGCACCCCGACCCGGAGCCCGACCGCGGGGGCGGAGTCGCCCAGTCGGCGCGACAACAGGGCGAGGACGAACGCGCCGAGCAGGTTGGCGACCAGGGTCGCGGCGGGCCAGCCCTCGACCGCGAGCGCCACGTCCAGGCCCCAGCGCGCCAGGGCGCCGATCGCGCCCCCGACCCCCACCGCCGCCGCACGGGACCACGCCCCGTCGCTGGTCCCACGCCCGATGCCCGCCCCAGTGTCCATGCGCGCCAGCCTAGGTCCTCGCGCCGTGGCCCCGACCCTTCGCCCCGACCCACCCCGGCCGAGCGCCGCATCACCACCGGCTCGGACCACGCCGGCTGGTGGTCAGGCTGGCGGGACCAGGGCGTCGGCGGTCTCGTGGCGGGCGGACGTCCGGTCGTCGGCCGCCGCCGACTGGTGGCGGGACGGCCGCACGACCACGGCCAGGTGCCAGGCCGCGCTCCACACCACCGCGGCGCCGAGGATGTGCACGATCACCGGCAGTGGGGGGACCCCCAGCGCGTACTGGAGGTAGCCAAGTCCCCCCTGGGCGACCTCCACGGCCAGCAGGATGGTCGCGGCGCGTCGCGCTCGGGCCGCCCCGGTCCCGACCGCCACGGCCAGCACGGCCACCGTCAGCCCGACCAGCACCCACACGGCGTCGGCGTGCGCGACCGCGATCGTGCGGATGTCGAGGCCCAGCCGGACCGTGCCGACGTCGCCCGCATGCGGGCCGGAACCGGTCACCAACGTGCCGAGCACCAGCACGGCCCCGGCCGCGACGACGATCGCCCCGGTGGCGGCGCGCAGTCCGGCGACGCGGTCGGGCGCCCACCCGCCGGCGCGGTCGACCAGGACGACCGCGGCCGCCACCAGGCCCATCGACGCGAGGAAGTGGGCGGCCACGACCAGCGGGTGCAGTCCGGTGAGGACGGTGACACCGCCCAACGCGGCCTGCCCGACGACGCCGGCCGGCTGGGCCCAGGCCAGCCGGCGGAGGTCCGTGCGGTCCGCTGCCTCCCGCCGGACCGCGACCACCACCCAGACGGCGGCGGCCAGCACCACGAAGCTCAACAACCGGTTCCCGAACTCCACGGCGCTGTGCCACCCCAGGTCGCTGCCCGCCGGCACGACCGAGGTCCCCGAACAGGCCGGCCAGTCGGGACAGCCCAACCCCGACGCCGTCACCCGCACGATCCCGCCGGTGAGCACGATCCCGATGTTGGCCACCAGCGCCGCCAGCGCCGCCCGACGCACCTGCGGATGCTGTGGGGCGGGTCGAGGGAGGGTCGTGGACGTGGCAGTCGTGGGCATGGTCGCAGGGTACGTCGACCACGGCTTCCCGGCCCCGGCGCCGCCCCACGCCGGGAGTCGCCGCACAGCACGCACGGGCCTACCATCGACCCTGCGGACGGGCCGGCGCAGGGACGTGGGAAACTCGCCGACGCGGACGCCGGTGCGGCCCGGCAAACGTCTCGGCCACCGCCACCCGGACCGCGTTCCCTGCCCGCCGACGACGCCTCGTCAGGACTCGCCACCGTGACTGCCACGCCCGCCGACGCTCCAGACACCCGGGGCGACACCCGCGGTGAGGCGCGCGCGGGTCAGGCGATCGTCGACCCGGCGGCCGGCGACCCCCGGGTCGGTCCGCTCCACGACGTCGACCGGCGCTCGCGGGTGCTGGCGTGGATCGCGGTGACCAAGCCCCGGATCATCGAGCTCCTGCTGGTGACCACGATCCCCACCATGGTCGTGGCGGTGGGTGGCTGGCCGGGGACCTGGCCGCTGGTGAACACCGTGGTGGGTGGGACGCTGTCCGCCGGCGGCGCCAACGCGATCAACAACTACTGGGACCGCGACATCGACCGTCGCATGGCCCGCACCGCGCAGCGACCGACCGCGTCGGGGACGATCCGACCCCGCCAGGCACTGTGGCTCGGGATCGTGCTGGGGATCGCCGGGTTCGCCTGGCTGGCCGTCACGGTCAACCTCGCCGCCGCGTCGTTGGCCACCTTCGGACTGCTGTTCTACGTGTTCGTCTACACGATGCTGCTGAAGCGCCGGACCCCGCAGGCGGTCGTGATCGGCGGGATCGCCGGGTGCATGCCGGTGCTGACCGGGTGGGCCGCGACGGGCCAGTCGTTCTCCGACCCGCGACCCTGGCTGCTGTTCGGGATCCTGTTCTGGTGGCAGCCACCGCACTTCTGGGCACTCGCGATGAAGTACCGCGACGACTACGCCAAGGCCGACCTGCCGATGATGCCGGTCAGCTGGGGCAACGACGAGACGACCCGACAGATCCTGTTCAACAGCTGGTTGCTGGCCGCCCTGGTCCTGGCCTACGTCGGGGGCGCCCCGGCCGGACCGTGGTTCGCCGTGCCGGCGCTGGGGTTGTCCGTCGGCTGGTTGGTGCTGGCCCACCGCCTGCGAGCCGCCCGCACCGTCGCCGCCGCCATGCGCCTGTTCCACTACTCCACGATCTTCCTCGCACTGGTCTTCATCGCCGCCGCCGTCGACGCCACCTGGTAGCCCACCGTCGTCACCGCACTCCCACCGAGGGCCGCTTCACGCGCAGAACGAGCCCCTGGGCGAGTTCTGCAAACGTGACCGAGCGCCCCAGCGCGAGGTCACGCCCCCTCGCCACTGCCCTCCCACCGAAGGCAGATTCACGCGCAGAACGAGCCCCTGGGCGAGTTCTGCAAACGTGACCGAGCGCCCCAGCGCGAGGTCACGCGCCGTCAATCGAGCCGGTGCCCCACATCGTGCTGGGGTGGACGGTGCACACGAAGTAGAACTCGGTGACGGGCTGGGGTTCGCCGCCCTCCTCGGCCGGGAGCCACTCGAACTCGTACGCCCGGGTCTCGACCCCGGGGAAGGTTTCGGGGATGCTCGGGCTCAGCGGCTCGGTGCCCAGCGAGTCGACCGCTGACCCGAACGCGCCCTCGTCCGGGAGGCCGTACAGGGCCAGGTTGTGCTCGACCCCGGCGTTCTGGTTGTCGAAGGCGTAGGTGAACATCTCCGCCATCTCGTCGGTCGACTCGATGGACCATTCCTTGGTCGGCTCGCAGCCACCACCCGACGGCAGGCAGAACGAGTTCAGGTCGACCGCGGCCAGCAGCGGGGCATCCTCGGGCACGTCGGGCAACAGCAACGACGGGGCATGCGGCTGGGCGTTGATGTTGAGCACCGCGGGGTCGATGCCCAACGCACCACCCGCGATCACGGCGCCGACGACCACCGGACCCAGCGCGGCCAGCGCCACGCCGGCCTGCTTGCCGCGACTCAGCGAGTCCTGCGAGGTGGCCAGCGTCATCGCCACCAGGATGCCCGCGGCGGCGACGATCGCGACGGCGACGGCACCTTCCCTGGTGTTGTAGGACAGCAACCACCAGGTCAACCCCACGCCGATCCCGACCACGAGCAGGATCACCAGCGGGATGAACACCGGCAGGAAGGCGCGGTTGCGGAAGTCGTCGTTCATGCCGGTCCCTCGGTCGAGGTGGTGGTCAGGTCGGCGCGCCGGAGTCGGCGGGCCTCCAGGTCGGCGCGTTCGTTCGCACCGGCCCAGCGGAAGTACTTGACGGCGATGATGCCCCACAACAGGAACCCACCCCCGAGTTTCATGATCAGGCCGCCGATGCGCATGTCGTCCAGCAGGGTCAGCGACCAGGGCTGCTCGACGCTGGCGTAGACGGGGTACAGCGGGGTGTCGGCGAACAGCAGGAACGCGGACGGGATCGTCGGCAGCAACGTCATCATGAACAGGTAGAGCATCTGGGACAGCGTGTGCATCCGCGGCAGCAGGCCCGGGAACGGGCTGAACACCGGGACCCACATCAGCAGGCCGGCCCCGATCAGCACCAGGTGGTCGGCGGCGTGGAACAGGTCGTCGTGGAGTTGCAGCGCGACCACGTCGGGCAGGTGGGTGACCAGGAACACGACGTTGAACAGCACCCCGGCGACCAGTGGCGCCGTCAGCCGGGTCACCACGCGGCGCACCGTGTCGTTGCGCAACAGCACGTCGCCCATCCAGTCCGGCAGTCCCAGCAGCAGCAGGGGTGGGATCACGAACGCCTGCACGACGTGCTGGATCATGTGGAAGGTGAACATCCGGTCGGCCAGCGCGGTCAGCGGCCAGCCGTCGGACAGCCAGAAGACCGCGACCCCGGTCACGAAGAAGGCCACTTGGCGACGCGTCGCCGCGGGGCGACCGGGCGCGCCCAGCAGCGCGCCATGCCGACGCAGCAGTCCCCAGTAACCCGCCAACAGCCCGATCGACAACAGCGTGACGTCCAGGGGGAATCCCGCCTGGATGTCGATGCCGCCGAGGGTCAGGTCCATGGGTCTCAGCCCAGGCCCGCGCCGGCAGGGAACTCGTGGAGGGCCAGGGTGGCCGCCAGGTACAGCGTCATCGCGCCGACCAGGCCGGTGATCATCAACTGGCGGAACACCCGGGTGTCGAACTTCAGGTGCATGAAGAAGCCGGCGACCAGCATGAACTTGATGCCCATCAGCACGAGCAGCAGCGGAATGTGCAGCGGTCCGAACTCGATGAAGTAGGTCGAGAACTCCATCGCGGTGAGCCCGAACAACGCCCCGGCGATCTGGACGTACTCCCGCGCGCTGGGGTGGTGGTCGTCGTGGGTGACGGCGACATCGGTGGTGGCCTCGGTGGCGGTGTCTGCCATGTCGTGGTCCGTCCGGTCGGGGTGGCGGTGGGTCGGGTGCGTGCTGGTGCGGGCCGTGAGGTCAGCCCCAGGGGATCAGGTAGACGACGACGAAGATGATCACCCAGATGATGTCGACGAAGTGCCAGTAGAGCCCGATGATCTCGGTCTTGAGGGGCTGGTCGGACTTCACCTTGCCGGTGTGGGTGTAGCTCCACAGTCCCAGCAGGAGGATGATGCCGACGGTCACGTGGATGCCGTGGAAGCCGGTGAGCACGAAGAACGCCGACGCGAACGGGCTGCCGGTCGGGACCAGGCCCTCGTTGACGAACTTGGTGAACTCGTAGGCCTGTCCGCCGACAAACACCAACCCCTGCAACGCGGTCGCAAGGATCCACAGCCGCATCCGCCGCATGTCGCCGTGCACGTGGGCGTTGTGGGCCAGCACCATCGTCAGCGAACTCATCAGCAGCACGAACGAACTGATCGAGGTGTAGACGATGTCGAAGATCTCGCCGGTCGGACCGCCCGCCGTGGTGTTGAGGTACAGGAGGTAGGCCGTGATGAACGCGCCGAAGAACATGAACTCGGACCCCAGGAACACCCACATCCCGAGCTTGCGGTTGTCGATGCCCATCGAGGTCTCTTCAACGGCTGCGGACACGCCCGCCTCCTTGGTCACGGTTGGTCTGGATGGGTGTGGGTGGTGCGTCGGTCTGGCGGGAGCCCGCCGACGCCGGGTGGCGTCAGGCGTGCACCGCGTCCGGGTCGTAGTCGTCGTCGCCCTCGGCGAGCGGCTCGAGGATCCAGCCGAACATCCCGATCATCAGCCACAGCGCACCCAGCACGATCAGCGTGGGCGCGGCGAACGTCAGGCCGTAGCCGAGCGGGATGAACCCGGCGCACATGATCAGCGGCCAGTACGAGGGGTCGGGCATGTGGATGTGGTGGTCGTCGTCGGCCGCGTCGGGGTTGCCGCCGTGGTCGTCGGAGGTGACCTTGGCCAACGCGACGTCCTCGGTCACCGCGATGTCGTCGGGCACGGCGCTGGCGTTGCCGGTGCCCTCCACGGTTGCGGTGTCGCCGACCGGGACCGGCTCGCCGTGGTCCTGGGACGCGCCCATGGGGACCGGGCGGACGACGCCGTCCTCGGTCTCGGCGTACTTGCGCTCCCAGAACTCGTCACGGGCGGTGACCGTCGGGATCTCGTAGAAGTTGACGTAGGGCGTCGGTGACGGCGTCATCCACTCCAGCGTGCGCGCGTCCCACGGGTCGTCACCGGAGGCCTCACCCGACCGCAGCGAGGTGATGAAGTTGAAGAGGAAGATCAGGGCCGACACGGTCAGCACCGCCACGCCGGCGGTCGACAACTGGTTGTAGAGCAGGACGTCGGGACCCAGTTCGCCCGGCAGCACGGCGGTGCGGCGGGGCTGGCCCAGCAGGCCGGACATGTGCATCGGCCCGAAGGTGAGGTTGAACCCGATCAGCCAGGTCCAGAAGTGCCACTTGCCCAGGGTCTCGTTCAACAACTTCCCGGTGACCTTCGGGAAGTAGTAGTAGATCCCCGACACCAACCCGAACAGCGCCCCACCGAACAGCACGTAGTGGAAGTGCGCCACGATCCAGTAGGTGTCGGTCTGCTGGGCGTCGTGCGGAACGATCGCATGGGTCACGCCGGACAGCCCACCGATGGTGAACATCGACACGAACCCGACCGAGAACAGCATGGCCGTCGTGAAGCGGACCTTGCCGCCCCACATCGTGAAGACCCAGTTGAAGATCTTGATGCCGGTCGGGACGGCGATGAACATCGTGGTCAGGCCGAAGGCGACCCGACCGATGGGGCCGACCGCGGAGGTGAACATGTGGTGGGCCCACACGCCGAAGCCGATGAACCCGATGGCGACACCGGCGAAGACCATGGCGGTGTAGCCGAACAGGGGCTTGCGCGAGAAGGTCGGCATGACCTCGCTCACGATCCCCATCGCCGGCAGGATCATGATGTAGACCTCGGGGTGCCCGAACAGCCAGAACAGGTGCTGCCACAGGATCGGGTCGCCGCCGGTGGCGGGCTGGAAGAACTGGGTGCCGAAGACGACGTCGCCGTTGAGCATGAACAGCGCCACGGCGATGATCGGCAACGCGAACAGCAGCAGGAAGTTGGTCACCAGCGACATCCACACGAAGACCGGCATGCGCATGAACTCCATGCCCGGTGCGCGCATGTTCAGGATCGTGGTGATGAAGTTGACGGCCGCCGACAACGACGCGATGCCGACGATCTGCAGGCCCACGGCGTAGAACGCCATGTTGTCACCGGGGATCTGGGTCGACAGCGGTGCGTAGCCGAACCAGCCACCGTTGGGCACGGCCTGGAAGAACAGCGACGAGTACAGGAACAGGCCACCGAACAGGAAGGTCCAGAACGAGAACGCGTTCAGCCGGGGGAACGCGACGTCGCGCGCGCCGATCTGCAGCGGGATGAGGTAGTTGAAGAACGCCGCCCCCAGCGGCATCACGACCAGGAAGACCATGGTCAGGCCGTGCAGCGTGAAGGCCTGGTTGTAGACCTCCTCGTTGACCAGGGTGTTCTCGGCCGCGGCGAGCTGGGCCCGGATGACCCACGACGCGACCCCACCGAAGAAGAAGAAGACCAGCACGGACCAGAAGTACATGATCCCGATCTTCTTGTGGTCCGTGGTCGCCAGGTAGCCCTTCAGGCCGTCCAGCGCCGTCGGGCGCGACAGCAGGCTGCGAGAGCGGGTCTGCGGCGGGGCCGTGGTGGTCGCCATCATCGTCTCCTGGTCGTGTGGGCGGAGCGGCGGGGAGCAGGCATCGGGGTCGTCATTCCATCGTCAGCAGGTAGGCGATGACGGCGTCGATGTCCTCGGGCGGCAACCCGCCGGCGAGCCCGCCGGTGTTGTCGGTCCCCGGTTCGAAGCTGGGCATGCCGACTCCGTCCTCGGGCGTCATCGCCTTCTGGGACGGGGCGTTGGTCACCCAGGCGGTCAACTGCTCGACGTCGACCTGGTCGGTGAAGTCGGCGTTCGGGTCGTCCGGGTCCTCGCGCTCGTAGAGGTCGAAGATCGCCCCCGCGAACTCCCTGCGGCTGAGCAGGTGGGTCAGGTTGGGGCCCTGGCTGGCGACGAAGTCGTCCGCGGACGCCACCGGTTCGGCGTTGATCTGCCCATGGCAGGCCACGCAGTTGGCGGACTGGAACAGGTAGTAGCCACGGCCGACCTCCTGGTCGATGCCATCGGGCACGACCTCGGCCTCGAGGTCTGCGGCTGACAGGCCGGCGAAGGCGGCCGCCACCTCCGACGGTTGCTGCTGGGCGGCGACCCAGGCCTCGAAGTCGTCGGGTTCGAGCGCGACCGCGCGGTTGCGCATGTTGGCGTGGGACAGGCCGCAGTACTCGGCGCACTGGCCGAGGTAGCGCCCGGGCTCGTCAGCCTGCATGTTGAGCGTGGACACCCGCCCGGGGATGACGTCCTGCTTGCCGGCCAGGGCCGGGACCCAGAACGAGTGGAGGACACCGCGGTCGGGCGCACCCGACTCCTCGGCCCGCATCTCCAGCCGGATCGGCGTCCCGACCGGGATGACCAGTTCGTTGGCGGTGATGACGCCACTGTCGGGGTAGCGGTACTCCCACCACCAGCGGTGGCCGATGACCTCCACGACCATGGCGCCGTCGGGCTCCTCGGCCAGCGCGATCACCTGGCGGACCGTCGGGATCGCGATGGCGACCAGGATGGCGAGCGGGATCACCGTCCAGACGATCTCGAGTGCGGTGTTGCCGTGCACCTGCTCGGGGATGTCATTGTCCCCGTCCTTGCGGCGGAACCGCCACGAGGTGAAGATGATCAGTCCCTGGACGAACACGAACACCACGGCCGCGACGATCAGCACGTACTTGAACAGGGTGTCCGGGTCCTGCGAGAACGGACCCTTTGGGTCCAGCATCGTCTGTTCACCGGAGCAGCCGGCCAGCACCAGGGCCATGACCGCCAGCCCGATCCCGCGGGCCGTACGGCGCTGGCGGGACCTGCGCGATGGAATTCGTCGCACCGTGTCGTCTCCTCGTCGTTGCAGACCAACCGTGGTGACCGTCGGGGGGTGGACGGAGCCGACGCCGCCGCATGCGGACCCATCCGTGACCACCGAGTGGTCGGGTCGCCATGCCCCGAACCGGGGTGTCGAGGTCGGGCGACCGACATCGGCCGGGCATCGGGACACCCGAACCACACGTCACTCCGGCAGTCTAGCGATCGGGCGAGGGAGGTTCGGAGCACGCCTCCACGGGCGCCAGCGCGGTCCCCGGACGGGCATGTCAGCCGTCCCAGCGGAAGCTGCGCACCGCGCCGACGGTGGCCACCAGCCCCCACACGACGACGACCAGCAGTCCGCCTCCGTCCACGCGCCCCGGCGACGCCAGGGCGGCCCGGGTGACGTTGCCCAGCGCGCCCGACGGCAACAGCGAGCCGGCGGCCGCGACCGGTTCCGGCAACGCCGCCGGGTCGAACGCCAAGCCACTGACCAGCAACAGGACCAGGAACACGGCGTTGGACAGCGCCAGGGTCAGTTCGGCCTTCAACGCCCCGGCCATCCACAGGCCCAGCGCCGAGAAGGTGAAGCCACCGAGCAGGGTGGCCACGACCGCCACCACGACCGACCCTCCCGGCTGCCACCCCAGTCCGAGCACCGCCACGGCCAGAACCGCCACCACCTGGCCGGACAGCAGCACGACCATCGCCAGCGCCTTGGCCACGATGAACCCGGTCCTGGTCAACGGCGTGGTGCCCAGCCGCTTCAGCACCCCGTACTTGCGTTCGAAGCCGGTCTGGATCGCCACCGCGACCAGCCCGGTGGCCATCGCCGAGATCGCCAGCACGCCCGGCACCAGGAAGGTGACCGGGTCACCGTCGGTGGGCAGCACGTCGACGACCGAGAAGAACACGAGCAGCCCGAGCGGGATGCCGAGGGTGACGATCAGGCTCTCCCCGTTGCGGACCAGCAGGCGCAGTTCCATCGTGGCCTGGGCCAGGACCGTTCGCGGCGCCGAGGCAGCGGTGCCCATCAGCGGCCCCGCCGCGATCGACGCCCGTTGCGGCGCCCCGTCGCGGCAGCCGCGTCGTCGTGGTCGGCCTGGCCCGCTCCCCGGCTGTTGGTGGGGTCGGTCAGACGCAGGAAGACGTCCTCGAGGCCGCGGCGATCGGCGTTGAGGCTGGTCATCGTCACGTCGAGGTCCGCGAGCGCCGACGACAGGGCGACCAGCAGCGCCGGGCTCGACGGGACCGGGAGGCGGTGGGAGCGACGGCCACGGCGTTCAACCGCGACGCCCAGTCGCCCCGACAGGTCGTCGCGATCCACCTCCACGTCGGTGGTGAACACCACGTCGTCGGCCCGGACCAGGTCGTCGGGGGTGCCGGCGGCCACGACGCGGCCGTGGTCGATGATGACCACGTCGTCGGCCAGTTCCTCGGCCTCGTCCAGCAGGTGGGTGGTCAGCACGACCGTCACGCCGTCGGCCTGCAGCCCGCGGACCAGGTCCCACGTGGCCCGGCGCGCGGCCGGGTCCAGTCCGGCCGTGGGCTCGTCCAGGAACGCCACCTCCGGCCGGCCGACCAGGGCCAGCGCCAACGACAGGCGTTGCTGTTGGCCGCCGGACAGGTCGCGGAACCGGGTCGTGAGCGACTCGGTGAGGCCGACCAGGTCGAGCAGGTCGTCGACGTCGCGCGCGTCGGTGAACATCGCGGCCTGCAGCGCCAGCACCTCGCGGGGCCGGGCCTGGGGGTAGACGCCCTGCTCCTGCAGCATCACGCCCAGTCGTGGTCGCAGTCGACGGCCGTCGACGCGCGGGTCCAGTCCGAGCACCCGCACGGTGCCCGCGTCGGGTTCGCGCAGCCCGACGCAGGTCTCGACCGTGGTGGTCTTGCCCGCGCCATTGGGGCCCAGCAGCGCCAGCGTGCGACCGGCACCGACGGCCAGGTCGAGCCCGGCGACCGCCGTGTGGGCGCCGTACCGCATGACCAGCCCGGTGACCTCGATGGCCATGTCCGGCCGGGTCGGTGGGTCGGCGACAGCGGACACGAAACACCTCGACGCGGACGGTTCGAAGGGACGCCACCGCGAACCGGTGGCAGGCCTAGACTACGCCCATGCCGAACACCAGCGACACCAGCGACACCAACGACCACGGGGATCATCGCTCGTCCGGGGACCATCGTTCGTCCGGGGACGAGGGGCAGCGATCCGACGATGTCGCACGACTGGGCGACGCCGTGGCCCAGGGCATCGCGGCGGTCGGCCGGGACCGGCGGTGGCAGCCGCGACTGGCCCTGACCCTGGCCGTGGGCGTGGCCGGCGGGTTCCTGCTGGCCTCGTTGGCCGGGGCCATCATCAGTCGGGTCCGCGGGCTGCTGGTCAGCCTTGCGGTGGCGCTGTTCATCTCGTTCGCGCTCGAGCCCGCCGTGAAGTGGATGCACGACCGCGGGATGTCGCGTGGTGCTGCGACCGGCCTGCTGTTCGGCCTCACCACCATCGGGTTCGTGGGCTTCTTCGCGGCGATGGTGCCGTTGATCGTCGACCAGGTCACGACCCTGGTCGAGACGGCGCCACAACTGCTGCGCAACCTCAGCCGCCAGGCCCAGGTCCTGCCGGGCGACCTGGGCGAACGGGTGCCGGAATGGATCGACGGGCTCCAGCAGGATCTGCCCAGCCGCCTGCCGGGCCTGGCCGGGTCCGCCGGCCGGGGGGCGCTGAACCTCGGGGCGTCGGTCGTCGGGTCGTTGTTCAACATCCTGACGATCGCCCTGGTCGCGTTCTACCTCGCCGCGGACGGGCCGAAGTTGCGCCGGGTCGTATCGTCGAACATGCAGCCGTCGTCACAACGCGAGTTCCTCGAGATCTGGGAGATCGCGGTCGACAAGACCGGCGGCTACCTCTATTCGCGGGTCCTGACCGCGATCGTGTCGGCGGTGTTCCACACCATCGTGTTCTGGTTGCTGGGGCTGGACTACGCCGTCGCCCTGGGCGTCTGGGTGGGCGTGGTGTCCAGTGTCGTGCCGGTGGTCGGGACCTACCTCGCCGGGGTCCTGCCGGTCGCGATCGCGCTGGCGTCGTCGGTCGGCGACGCCGCGTGGGTCGTGGCCGCCGTCGTCGCCTACCAGCAGGTCGAGAACTACCTCATCGCGCCACGGATCACTGCCCACACGGTGTCGCTCCACCCGGCCGTGGCCTTCATCTCGGTCCTCGCCGGAGCCTCGTTGTTGGGCGCGTTCGGGGCGTTGCTGGCGATCCCCGCGGCCGCCATCGTCAGCGCCCTGTGGTCGGCCCGCCGGGACCGCCACGAGGTCGTCGACCACGACCTGGTCGGCCCGCTGGTGACCGCGCCGTGGCTCCAGCGCCGGACCTGAGGGCGTCTCGGCCGCCCCAACGTGGTCCGCCCCCGCCGTGGCCCGCCATCGACCATCACGACTCCCAGGATCCGAGGTCTCGTGACCACCGACCCCGCACCAGCCGAGTCGTCGTCCACCCAGGTTCGTCCCGCCGACGGACCGTCCGACCAGGCCTCCCCACACACCCCCGACGTGGCCGGTCACTGGATCGCGATCGTGGCGGTGCCGCCCGGGGAGGACGCCGAGGTCGTCGCCGCGCACCTGTGGCAGGCCGGCGCGCTGGGCCTGCGTGACCGTGGCCGCGAACTGGAAGCCTGGTTCGAGCGTGGTCCCGACGGATCCGATCCCACCGAGGCAGTGCCGGGGATCGGCACGGACGTGGCGTGGCGGTTCGAACCGACCGTGGACCACCTCGAGGCCTGGCGCCGCAGCGCGACACCGGTCGCGGCCGGCCTGATCGACATCGTCCCCCACCACCATGCCGGGGTCCACGACACCGCACCCGGACGACACCGGATCCTGCTCGACCCGGGCCAGGCGTTCGGGTCCGGGCACCACGCGACCACCGCCGGGTGCCTCGACGCGATGGCCGACGCGGACCTGGCCGGCCGAAGCGTGCTGGACGTCGGGACCGGGACGGGCGTGTTGGCGATGGCGGCGGTCCTGCAGGGCGGTGACCCGGTCGTCGGCGTCGACACCGATCCGGAGGCGGTGTCGGTCGCCGGTCGCAACGCCGCGGACAACGACCTCCACCTCGACCTCCGGGTCGGCTCGGTCTCCGATGTCGACGGACACTGGGACGTGGTGCTGGCCAACCTGTTGACCCACACGCTGGTCGCCCTGGCCGGCGACCTGCACGCCGCCACCGCCCCCGGCGGACTGCTGATCGCGAGCGGGGTCGGCACGCCGCGGGCCGGGACCGTCGCCGACGCGCTGGCCACCGCCGGCTACGTCGACGTCGACGTCCGCACGCACGGTGACTGGGTCGTGCTGATCGCCCGCCGCCCTCGCGACGGCACCGACGGGACCGGGTGACGAGCGACCCTCGGTCACGGACGGACACCGATCTGCCCGCGGAACGGTCGCCGAGTGCGACACACTGGGACCGCCCGCCAGCACCCCGGCGGCCCCCCGCCACGCCCACCCGCCCCACGAAGGACCCGCCATGAGTCGCCTGCCCACCCACCCACTGGAGGCGGTGGTCGACGGCTTCACCCACGGAGGCGAGGGCGTGGCCCGCGTCGACGGCAAGGCCGTGTTCGTGCCCGGGGCACTGCCCGGCGAATCGATCCGCTTCCAGGTCGACGACGACCGCAAGCGCTGGGCCCGAGGTCGGTTGTTGGAGGTGCTCGAACCGGCGCCCGACCGCGTGAAGCCGCCCTGTCCCCACGCCGACACCTGCGGGGGCTGTGACCTCCAGCACGTCTCCCCCGCCGGGCAACTGGTCCTCAAGACCCGGGTGGTCATCGAGCAACTCCAACGGTTGGGGCGACTCGAGGATCCGCCCGTGCACGAGGCCGTCTCGGTCGGGCCGTCGCTGGGCTATCGCACCGTGGCGCGCATGCACGCCGCCGAGGACGGTCGACTGGGCTTCCACCGGGCCGGCACGACCGACGTCGTACCGATCGACGTGTGCCCGGTGCTGACCGACGGGGCGCAGGCGGTTCGCTCGGCCGTCGGCGACGACACCGGTGCGGCCGACGTGACCGTGCGGGCGACGTCCACGGGCGACCGTGCGACCGTGCTGCGACCGGGCCCGGGCCCGCTCCACCTCCCCACGATCGACGACGTCGGCGGCAGACCGCTGGGCCTGCAGTTCGAACAGCCCGACGGGTCCACCATCACGGCCCGTGGGGACGGCACCGTCACCGAACAGGTCGCCGGACTGGACTTCACCGCCGACGTCGACGGGTTCTTCCAGACCACGACGTCGGGCGCCGAGGCGCTGGTCGCCGCCGTGCTGGACGTGCTCGGTGACGTCGACGGGTTGGTCGCGTGGGACCTGTACGCCGGGGTCGGGCTGTTCAGCCTGCCACTGGCCCGGGCGGGCGCACGGGTCACGGCCGTCGAGGGGATCGCTCGCGCCGTGGAACACCTCGACGCCAATGCCGAACGGGCCGGACTGGGCGACCGCGTGGCCGCGGCCACGATGGACGTGGCCGACTTCGTGTCGCGCGACCACGACGCCCCGCCCGACGTCGTGGTGCTGGACCCGCCCCGGACCGGAGCGGGCACCGACGTCATCGCCGACCTCGCCCGCCAGGCCCCCGGCGACGTCGTCTACGTCGCCTGCGACCCGGCCGCGCTGGCCCGCGACGCCCGCGAACTGGCCGACCACGGCTACCGGTTGCGCTCGGCCCGACCCTTCGACCTGTTCCCCATGACCCACCACGTCGAGGTCGTCGCGCACTTCCGCCCCTGACCCCGACCGCACGTCCCGCCCCGGAACCGACCGCGTCGCGGTTCGGAACCGACCGCGTCGCGGTTCGGACCGACGGCGGCGACGGGCGCGGTATCACACGGGTGGGCTGATCCCTCGAATGGTCGGAGGCCCACGCGGGCGGTGCCGTCGTCCAGTCGCCGTCGTCCAGTCGGACCTCCGGACGGAACGGAGTCGCCCATGGGCGCGGCCGACACCCTGAACGGGGCGTTCCTGGGGCTGCTGGTCGTGGCCTCGATCGTGTCGTGGCCACTCGTGTGGGCGCTGTTGCGCTGGTATCGACGGTCGGTCGTCCGGGTCATGAGGCGACCCACCGAGCCGGTGGTCGAGGGACCGGCCACGCCGCCCCACGCCGACGCGACCGTCGCGACCGGTGGATCGGCTCCCGCGCCCGAACCACGGTGGTGGGGCGACGCCGACGTGCGCGACCGCCTCCGGCACCGGGCGCTTTCCCGGCGGCGGGCCGTGTGGGGCCGACACGCCGTCGGAGGCGCGTTGGCGGCGACCGTCCTCGCGGTCGCCACGCTGGCGGGTGCCGGGTCCGCGGTCCTACCGGGACGCACGCTGGTGGTGTGGACGGTGTCGGCCTGGCCGATCGTCCTCACCCTGGTGATCGTCGCCGGGATCGAGCGTCGCATGATGCGCCGACTGGTCGCGGGGTACGTCGCGATCCTGATCGTCGGGGGACTGGCGGTCGGCAACCTCGCGGCGCCCGTGTTGCTGTGGGCGCTGCTGGCAGGGATCCCGACGGTGGTCGTCGTCGCCTGGCTGCATCCGTCGGTCCGGGCCGTCGGCGTCGTCGTCGTGGCCTTCGTCTTCATCGCCCTGGCCGGCACGAACGCGCTGGTGTCCTTCGTCGCGACCAGCAACGACCGGATCGCCGCGGTCAGTCGGACTGCCACGGCCGTCGGGGGTGGGGCCATCGCCGCCTTCGTCGCCATGCTCGTCGTCGGCTTCGGGATGGCGGGGTTGGTCGGCTGGGTTGCCCTGCGCTGGTTCGGACACGTCTACCGACGGCACGGGCTGCCGGCGGACGTGGTCCTGACGACCGCGGTGTGGGCGCTGTTCGCGGCGATGCAGGGTCTCCCGCTGGCCTTCACCTCACCGGTCCTGGCCCTGTCCACACCGGCCGCGATCCTGGCCTACCTCCTGGCGGTGATCCGCCGGATCCCGGCGGACGGACGCACAGGACCGAGCCTGCTGCTGTTGCGGGTGTTCGCCGGTGGTCCTCGCAACGAGCGACTGCTCCGACAGATCACGCAGGTGTGGCGGGATGTCGGACCGATGCGCCTGATCGGTGGCCCCGACGTGGCCCGGGCCAGCGTGGAGCCGGACGAGTTCATGCGATTCGCGGCAGGCCGCGTCGGCGACCTGTTCGTGACGTCGCGACGGCAGTTGGCACAACGCCGGGCCGACCCCCGGGAGGTCCGCGACCGCCACGGCCAGTACCGCGTCCAGGAGTTCCTGTGCGAGGCCCACACGTGGCGACCGGTCATGCACGCACTGATGGGCGACGCCGACCTGGTCGTCATGGACGTCCGCGCCCTGGGGGCCGGCAACGACGGGGTTCGCCACGAGCTGGCGATGCTGGTGGGGTTGGGCATGCTTCGGCGGACCGTGCTGGTGGTCGACCACGACACCGACGAGCGCCTGGTCGCGGGCATCCTCCAGTCCGTCGGTGGACGGCTGAGCGAGGCCACGACGCTGGTCGTGGACGACCACGCGGTGACCACCGAGGACCTCGCCGCCGCACTGCCGGCACTGACCCCGTCCTGATCCCAGGCCCCGCTGGAGGGCCACGGGCTGGACCGGCCGTGCATCACGTCGACTGTTCGGATCAGCGCGAGATGTCGCGCTGATCCGCACACTCGATCCGGGGCAGCCCACCCATTGGTGTGGCTGCCCGCCATGCGGCACACTGGACGTTCGCACCACCGCCCGCTGTCGCCCGGCGGGCGACGTCGACCGGGAGACCGATGGCCGGACCGTTCACGACGCTGTTGACCGCCCTCGGCCGCCGGACGGCTGGTCCACGGCCCAGCCGTCCGCTGTGGCCGCTGCTCCGGGACGAGGCCGGCCATGCGCTCGGTCGAGCCCTGTCGCCGGTGGCCCTGGTGGCCGCCGTGGTCGCGGGCGCCAGCGTCTTCGTCGTGCTTGGCCCCGCGACCCCCGGCCCCGTGCTGCCGACGGCCTGGCGCCCGGTGCTCGCCACGATCCTGGCGGTCGTGGCCGCGATCTTCTCGCACCGCCTCCTCACCGCTCGGGGGCGTACCGGTGGCCTCCGCGCTCGCCCGCTCTCGGGCCCGGTCGCCGTCGTCGCTGCCGTCGCGCTGGTGGTCGCCGGCACGGTGGTGGTGGCCAACCTCCTCGACGTCGTGACCAGCGCCTTCCCGGCGCCGAGTGGCCCGGCGCCGGCACTGGACGCGAGCCTGTCGGTCGACCCGGTGGTGGCCGTGGCCGGCGTCCTGCTGGTCGTGGCGGTCGTGTCGTCGGCCGTGGGGCGCCGACTGGGCGTGCCGACCTCGCTGCTGTTCCTGGTGCTGGGGGTGGTGGCCGGGCCGGGTGGGCTGGGGGTGGTCGACATCGGCGGCGCCGACACCATCCGCAACCTGGCCGTGGTCGCATTGGTCGTGATCCTGTTCGACGGCGGCGTGACGACCTCGGTGGCCGACCTGCGGCAGGCAGCCGCGCCCGGGGCGATCCTGGCCACGGTCGGGGTTATGGCGACGGCGGCGACCACCGCCGGGATCGTGCTGCTGGTGGTCCCCGGTGCCACCGCCCGCACGGCTTGGCTGGTCGGCGCGGTCGTGTCGTCCACGGATGCCGCCGCACTGGGCAACCTGTTGCGGACCGTCCCCCTGCCCCACCGGGTCCGGGCGCTGCTGACCGTCGAGTCCGGCGCGAACGACCCGATCGCCGTGCTGCTGACGGTCGGGATCCTGTCCAGTTGGGGCGAGCCGGTGGCCGCGTCGGCGTGGCTGTCGTTCGCCCTGTGGCAACTGGTCGGCGGACTGGTGGCCGGTGTGGCGGTGGGGGTGCTGGGGGCACGCCTGCTCGCACGACTGACGCTGCCCGGGATGTCGCTGTACCCGGTCCTGTCGCTGGCACTGGCCGCAACGGCCTACGGGATCGCGGCGGTGCTTGGGGCCTCCGGACTGCTCGCCACCTATGCCTGTGGCGTCGTCGTGGCCGCGCTGGCCGTGCGGCATCGGCGCTCGGTCCAGCGCTTCACCGAAGGCATCACCAGTGCCGTCGAGGTGGGCCTGTTCCTGTTGCTGGGCCTGCAGGTCGACCCGGCCGGGCTGGTGGCGGTCGCCATCCCGGGCATCGTCGTGGCGCTGGGGCTGTTGGTGGCTGCCCGTCCCCTGGCGGTGGCGGTGTCGCTGGCCGGGTTCCGGCTGCCGTGGCGCGAGGTCGGCGTGGTGGCGTGGCTGGGGATCCGGGGCGCGGTCCCGATCGTGCTGGCCACCTACGCCGCCACGGCCGGCATCGCCGGCGCGGACGACATCCTCCACCTCGCCTTCTTCGTGGTCGGCCTGTCGTTGCTGGTGCACGGCGCCACGGCCGACCGGGTGGTCCAACGGGCACGCCTGGAGCCCGACGCCGACGCCCCACCAGAGGTCGCGATGCTGGTCGGGGACCTGGACGGCGTCGACCTGTTCGAGGCCGTCCTCACGATGACCTCGGCCCTGGTCGGGGAGCGCCTTGCCGACCGACCGCCGGAACGCGGCGTGCGGGTCCTGCTGGTCACGCGTGGCGGGGTCACCCACGCCGCCCACGGCGACACCACCTTCCGCCCCGGTGACCGCCTGGTGCTGTCCGCGACCGACCGGCGTGACGGCCTCGCACACGTCCGACGCTGGCTCGGACCCGCAGCCGACGACGTGGCGCCACTCCTACGTCAGCCCGGCAGGCGGTAGGCGCGGCGCCACGAACGCTCGGCGTCGGCGAAGGCATCGAGTGGTGCGACGACGTCCTGGACCGCCTCCAGCAGTTCTTCCAGTTCAGAGGTCTCGGCGGCGACGTGACGGACGTCCTCGACGTTGCCGCCGGCCTCGTCGAGCGCGTCGCGGCAGTCGCGCCAGTCGTCGGCGACCACCTCCACCTCCCATCCCGACATCCATCCGCGTGCGTCCGCGACGGCGGCGGCGATGGCGTCCAGGCCCACCCCGATCGGTGCGGGTTCGACCCGTCCCGTCGGGAGGGTGGACAGCAACACGCGCCGACCCGACTCGACCACCTGGGCGCAGTCGAGGAAGGCGCGCCATGCCGACTCGAGGTCGGCGGGCAACGGCGGTTTGCGTTGGAACAGTGGCATGCCCCGACAGCCTAGGACCACCTCGCCAACGGTCACCCGGCACCGAGCCGCGGCACCTCGATGTCCCGGTCCTGGCCCGTCGGCCGGGACGGGGGATGGAACGGCGGGCGGCGGAGGGGCAAACTCGGCCGGTCGTGGCTCCGAATGCCCTGCGACCCCCCTCGACGACGACGGCTGCCCAGTGAGCGTTGACACCACCATCACCGACGACCGCACCGTGCCGGACCTGGCACCCGAACCGGACCAGCCGTGGTCGTTCCGGGCGGTCGACCGGGGCTGGGTCCCCGAGCCCCTGTTGGCGCGCGCGATCGACCTGCGGGTCGCCAGGTTGGTGCGCGAGCACACGTCCGCCAGCCCGGATCGGCGCGCCCGCGACAGCCGGGCCCTGCGACGGTCGTTGGACGACCAGCCGATCACCATCAACACCGACGACGCCAACGCCCAGCACTACGAGGTCCCGACGCGCTTCTTCGAGCTGGTGCTGGGCCCCCACCTCAAGTACTCGTCGGGGTTGTGGGCCCCCGGCGACGACCTCGCCGCCTCGGAACCGCGCATGCTGGACCTGTCGATCGAACGGGCCGACCTGGCCCACGGGCAGGTCGTGCTGGACCTGGGCTGCGGCTGGGGCTCGATGTCGCTGCGCATCGCCGAACGGTTCCCGGCGTCCACCGTCGTGGGCGTCTCCAACTCCCGGACCCAGCGCGCCTTCATCGAGGCGCGGGCCGCCGAGCGCGGGCTGGACAACCTCCGGGTCATCACCACCGACATCGCCGAGTTCACGCCTGCCGACGCCGGCATCGACGGGCCGGTCGACCGCATCGTGTCGGTCGAGATGCTCGAACACGTCCGCAACCACCGCCGCCTGTTCGCCCGCGTCGCCGACTGGCTGGCGCCCGACGGCGCCATGTTCGTCCACGTCTTCAGCGGGCGGGACATCGGGTTCGCCTACGACGGCGACGACCCGACGAACTGGATCGCGCGCTACTTCTTCTCCGGTGGCCTGATGCCGTCCGACGACCTGTTCCTCCATCGCCAGGAGCACCTGGTCGTCGACGACCACTGGTGGATCGGCGGCCAGCACTATGCCCGCACGGCGCAGGCCTGGCTGGACAACCTCCACGAACACCATGACGAGGTGCTCGACCTGTTCCGCACGGACGTGGGCCCGGACCTGGCGGCGGTGTGGGAGCGGCGCTGGGCGACGTTCTTCCTGACCGTCGCGGGCCTGTGGGGCCACGACGGCGGCCGCACGTTCGGCGTCAGCCACTACCGCTTCCGACCCCGCGACGGCGCCTGAACACCCCGTCGGCAAACGCCCCTTCCACCGCACCGGCGCGACTACGGTCAGGGCGCAGCCACGCGCACGGGGGTTCCCATGGCATCCGCACGCACCTACGAGGTCCGACGCTCCATCCACGTCGACGCCGCACCGGAGCAGGTCCACGAACACCTGGTCGACTTCCACGCCTGGCAGGCATGGTCGCCGTGGGAGGGCATCGACCCCGCCATGGAGCGCACCCACGGCGGTGCCGACGCCGGTGTCGGCGCGACCTACGCCTGGAGCGGCAACCGCAAGGCCGGGGCCGGCCGCATGGAGATCACCGACGTCCGGGACGACCAGGTCGTCGTCGACCTGGTCTTCACCCGCCCGTTCAAGGCCGCCAACACCATCACCTTCCTGCTCACGCCCGACGACGGAGGGACCGACGTCGACTGGGTGATGACCGGAGACCGAACCTTCATGACCCGGGTCATGGAGGTCTTCACCAGCATGGACAAGATGGTCGGGCCGGACTTCGAACGTGGCCTGGCGCAACTCAAGGCCGTGGTGGAGCCCTAACGCGCGGTCGCACCGAGCGTGGCCGGGTCGAGGTCGGCCAGTTCGGCCACCTGTCGTTTCGGCGCGGTGACGCGGTGGGAGTCCACCAGCAGTTCGGCGACCTCGTCGAAGTCGGCGTCATCGTCCAGGTCCAGGCCCAGCCAGCCGGACGGGCCGAGGTAGCCCGGCACCCAGAAGCGCTCGTCGGCCACCAGCGCGCGGCGCTCGCCCGGATCCGGCAGCACCATGATCGACTGCTCGTGCTGGATCCACTCCCCGTCCACCTTCTGGGATCCGCCGTAGTAGGCGAACACCTTGCGGGTGAAGAACGCCGGACGGCCGTGCGACACCTTCTCGGCGGCACCCGGCAGGTCGAGCGCGATCGCGCGGACGCGCGCCAGCACCGGGTCGTCGTCGTCGAACATCGGTGGGTGGGCCATGTGGTGAGTCTGGCACGTCCGCCCGGCGTGGACAACCACGAGCGGCCGTCGAGTGTCCGAATCGGGCCCGGAAACAGCCCGCTGAACGGCCGTCCGGCTCGTATCCTCGCCACGTGGCCGGATCGCCGGTGCGACCGTCGTGGAGGTGACATCGTGGGCTGGAACCTGTGGACCATCGTCGGCGTCGGGCTGGTCCCGACCGCCATCGTCGGCGCCGTCGTCGCGTGGCGAGACCGGCGCCGCACACGCGGGCACAACCCCTACGTCGGCCACCAGCGCGGCGTCGGTGAGGGGTACGCCGCCGCCGGGATGGCCGAGGGTGCTCGGGCAGCCCAGAGCCTTGGCGGTGGCCCCGGCGCCTGACCGAACCGGTCCGTGCGCGCCGGAACGGGACCGGCGAGGGGGATCGACGGGACCAGGATCCCGAACGGTCCTGCCGAGCCCGGTGATAGCCTCGCTGAGCGGCCCGAAGTCTCGGTCACCCGTGTCCGCGTCCCCACACCCCGGCAGTCGCCCGCGGTGGACGTGTGACCCACGCGTGTCCCCAAGTGAGACCCAAGCATGGTCGATTCCTCGTTCTCCCACCCGTTCCTCGACGCGCTGGCCGATCGCGTCCTGGTCGTCGACGGTGCCATGGGCACGTCGTTGCAGGAGGCGGACCTGTCTGCCGACGACTTCGGCAGCGACGATCTGGACGGGTGCAACGAGATCCTCGTACGGACGCGGCCCGACGTCGTGCTCGACGTCCACCGCTCCTTCCTCGACGTCGGGTGCACCGTCATCGAGACCGACACCTTCGGCGGGGCACCGTGGGTGCTGGACGAGTACGGCCTTGGTGACGACACCGAGGAACTCAACGAAGCGGCCGCGCGGCTGGCCCGCCAGGCCGTCGACGAACGCGACGACGGCGTCGCCCGGTTCGTGGCCGGGTCGATGGGGCCGGGCACGCGTTCGCCGACGCTGAGCCTGGGCAACGATCCGGCCGAGGCCAAGGACTGGATCGACGTCGACACCATGGAGGCCGGCTACGCCCGCCAGGTCCGTGGCCTGGTCGACGGCGGGGTCGACCTGATCCTCATCGAGACCTGCTTCGACCTGTTGCAGGTCAAGGCCGCCGTGGCCGCCGCCACCGACGTCTTCGCCGAGACCGGCACCCGGCTGCCGATCATGGTGTGCTTCACGGTCGAGAAGGACATCAACACGATGCTGCTGGGCACCGAGCCCGCCGGCGCGATCGCCGCACTCGACCCGCTGCCCATCGACGTACTGGGGCTGAACTGCGCCACCGGCCCCAGCGACATGCGCGAACACGTCCGGACCCTGTCGCGGTCGTCGCGGCTGCCGATCGCGGTCATCCCCAACGCCGGCATCCCGGAGATGGTCGACGGCCAGACCCACTACCCACTGGCGCCCGAGGGGCTGGCGAACGCGCACCGCGAGTTCGTCTCCGAGTTCGGCGTCAACATCGTGGGCGGCTGCTGCGGCACCACGCCGACCCACCTGGCCAAGGTGGTCGAGGCGATCGCCGACGTCACCCCGGCCGAACGCACGGCCGACTTCCAGCCCTCGCTGGCATCGCTGTACGGCGCGGTGCCGATCGAGCAGGACACCTCGTTCCTGATGATCGGCGAACGCGCCAACGCCAACGGGTCGCGTGCCTTCAAGCGCCTGTTGCTGGACGAGGACTGGGAGGCCATGGTCGAACTGGCCAAGGACCAGGCTCGGTCCGGCGCCCACGTGCTGGACGTGTGCGTGGACTACGTCGGTCGCGACGGCGTGCCCGACATGGTCGAGGTGGTCAACCGCTACGCGACCCAGTCGACGCTGCCGCTGGTCATCGACTCGACCCAGGTCGACGTCGTCACGGCCGCGCTCAAGCGCCTGGGCGGCCGTGCCGTCATCAACTCCGTCAACCTCGAGGACGGCCGGGTCAAGGCCGACGAACTCCTCACCCTGGCGACCCGCTACGGCGCCGCGGTGGTCGTGCTGGCCATCGACGAGGAGGGCCAGGCCCGTTCCACGGACTGGAAGGTCGCGGTCTGCAAGCGGGTCGCCGACATCGCGATCGACGAGTACGGGATGGAGGCGTCCGACCTCATCTTCGACTGCCTCACCTTCCCGTTGGGATCGGGCCAGGAGGACCTGCGCAAGGACGGCATGGCGACCCTGGAGGCGATCGAACGCGTCAAGGCCGAGATCCCGGGATGCCACACCACCCTGGGCGTGTCCAACGTCTCCTTCGGGCTGTCGCCGGCCACTCGCCAGGTCCTGAACTCGGTGTTCCTGCAGATGGCGATCGACCGCGGGCTGGACTCGGCGATCGTCAACCCGGCCAAGATCCTGCCGCTGCACCGGATCGACGACGAGGCCGAACAGGTCGCCCGCGACCTCATCGAGGACAACCGCGGCACGGCCGGCATGGGCGGCACCGCCGACGCCGACTACGACCCGCTCCACCGCCTGATGGCCCTGTTCGACGGTGTCGACGCCTCCACCAACGACGGGGGCGCGTCCCTGGCCGACCTGCCGTTGGAGGAACGCCTCAAGCGCCGCATCATCGACGGTGCCCGCGACGGCATGATCGCCGACCTCGACGCCGCGATGGAGTCGGGCCATGCCGCACTGACCATCGTCAACGAGTTCCTGTTGGACGGCATGCGGGTGGTCGGCGAACTGTTCGGCTCGGGCCAGATGCAGTTGCCGTTCGTGCTGCAGTCGGCCGAGGCCATGAAGTTCGCGGTGGCCCACCTCGAACCCCACATGGAGGCGGGCGATGCGTCAGGCAAGGGCCGCGTGATCCTGGCCACCGTCAAGGGCGACGTGCACGACATCGGCAAGAACCTGGTCGACATCATCCTGCGCAACAACGGCTACGACACGATCAACCTCGGCATCAAGCAGTCGATCGACGCGATCCTGCAGGCCGCCACCGACCGTGGTGCCGATGCGATCGGGATGTCCGGGCTGCTGGTGAAGTCCACGGTGGTGATGAAGGACAACCTCGAGGAGATGAACAAGCGCTCGCTGTCGACGATGCCGGTGCTGCTGGGTGGCGCGGCGTTGACCCGCTCCTACGTCGAGGACGACCTGCGCGGGATGTTCGACGGCGACGTCTTCTACTGCAAGGACGCGTTCGAGGGCCTGTCGGTGCTGGACCGGGTGATGGAGGCCCGCAAGGTCGGCGTCGCGCTGCCCGAGGAACTGGTCGGACGACGCGTGAAGCGCACGCCCACCAAGAAGCCCAAGGCCGACGCCCCGCCGCGGGTGGACGCCAAGGGCCGACCGAAGTCCGCCGTCGCCACCGACGTCGCGATCCCCACCCCGCCGTTCTGGGGGCAACGGGTCGTGCGCGGCATCTCCATCGACGACGTCGCCCCGATGATCAACGAGGTGGCGCTGTTCCGCAACCAGTGGGGCTACTCCCCCGGCGACCGCTCGCCCGACGAGTACCGCGCCTTCCTCGACGAACACGCCCGCCCGGCACTGCGGTCGTGGATCGAGGCCGCCCGCCGCGACAAGATCGTCACCCCCGAGGTGGTCTATGGCTACTGGCCGGTCAACGGCGACGGCGACGACCTGGTCGTGTGGGACCCCGACGCCCCCGGCGAGGTGGAGGTCACGCGCTTCTCGTTCCCCCGTCAACAGCGCGGGCGCTACCTCGCGATCCCGGACTTCTTCCGCGACATCGACTCCGGCGAGGTGGACGTGCTGGGGGTCCAGTGCGTCACGATGGGGCGGCGGATCTCCAAGATCGCCCAGGACCTGTTCAACGCCGATCGCTACAACCGCTACCTCCACGCGCACGGCTTCGGCGTCGAGATGGCCGAGGCGCTGGCCGAACTGTGGCACCGCCGCGTCCGGGAGGAACTGGGTATCGCCGACGACGACGGCCCGACCGTCAAGGACTGGTTCCGCCAGACCTACCAGGGCTCCCGCTACTCGTTCGGCTACGCGGCCTGCCCCGACCTGTCCGACCAGGTGGTGCTGGACGGGTTGCTGGACTTCTCGGCGATCGGCGTCGACGTGACCGACGAGTTCATGCTCGACCCCGAGCAGTCGACGTCGGCCATGATCGTCCACCATCCGGAGGCGAAGTACTTCAACGCCCGCTGACCGCGCGTCCCGCCGACCGGGCGGCCGTGGCATGCTGCCGGGCCTCGCCGGAAGAGGAACCGTGGCCTTCGAGTTGGAACCCGACGAACCGGTCGACGTGGCCGTGCGCCGCGTCGCCCGCGAACAGGTCGACGACGCGCTGGGGAGGCTGGACCTGGTCGGCACGCACGACCCGGACGACGACCCCGAGGTGGTGCAGGAGGCCGTCCACGAGGCCCGCAAGTGCTGCAAGCGCCTGCGAGGACTGGTCCGGCTCATCCGCCCGGCCCTGGGCGACCACTACGGCGCGGCCAACCGTGCCGCCCGTGATGCGGCCCGCGAACTGTCGAGCATCCGCGACGCCCACGCTTTGCTGGCGACCTTCGACGCACTGGTGGCGGCCCGTGCGGACCAGGTGCCCTCGTCGGGGCTGGGACCGGTGCGCGACGTGCTCGTGGCCCGGGCGGACGACGCAACTGCCCACGTGGTGGACGAACAGGGCCGGGTCGATGCCGCCCGGGACCGGCTGTCGTGGCTGCGCGACGACATCCCGAACTGGCCGCTGCCCGACGACGACCTGTTGGACGCGGTGGCCGCCGGCATCGCCCGGACGGCTGGCCGTGGCCGCAACCGCTTCGCCGACGTCGTCGCACGCGACGGTGCCGCCGACGACGAGTTGCTGCACCAGTGGCGCAAGCGGGTGAAGTACGCCTGGTACCACGCCATCCTGCTCGAACCGGCGGCACCGACGTTGCTGGGGGCGCAGGCCGACCTGTTGCACGACCTGTCGGATGCCCTGGGTGACGACCACGACCTGGCCGTGCTGGCCGCCGACCTGATGGCCGACCCGGACGCCTGGGGCGGTGACGAGGTGGTGGACGGCGCCATGGTGCTGGTGGACGGGACCCGGCGCGACCTGCAGCGGCGAGCGGTCGCGGTGGGTGCCCGCCTGCACGCCGAGGACGCCGACGCCCAGGGCCGGCGCATGGGCGCACTGGTGGCGGCCTGGTGGGACCACGGTCCCGAGCGCGACGCCGGCGAGGTGCTGGACCTGCACGGGCTCGGTGACGACCTCGGCGAGCGCACCAACGGTGAACTCCGCGACCTCGCCCGCCGAGTCGACCTGCCCGGGAGGTCGTCGCTGGACCGCGCCGGACTGCTGGCGGCGCTCGGCGCTGCCGGTCCGTCCCGGGACTGAGGCGTCGTCAATCAGGGTCGACGCCGCCCAGCAGGGGGACGAACCGGACCCCGCCCAGGTCGGTCCGTTGGAGGTCGTCGCCGGCCCGCTGCACGAGCACCAGTCGTTGGTGCGACCGGGGGCCGACCGGCATGACCAACCGCCCACCGTCGGCCAGTTGCGCCAGCAGTGCCGGGGGGATCCGGGGTGCGGCCGCCGCCACGTGGATCGCGTCGAAGGGGGCCTCGGTCGGCCAGCCCAGTCGGCCGTCACCATGCACCACCTCGACGTTGTGTCGCGCCTGCAGCGCCGCCCGGGCCCCGACCGCGAGGTCCAGGTCCTGTTCGATCGCCACGACCCGACCCGCCAGTTCGGCCAGGACCGCGGTGGCGTAGCCCGACCCCGCGCCGACGTCCAGCACCAGGTCGGTCGGACCCGGCGCGAGTTCGGCGGCCATCCGTGCAACCACCAGCGGCTGGGAGATCGTCTGGCCGCCACCGATGGACAGGGGTCGGTCCTCGTGGGCGTGCATGCGCTGGTCGTGCGGGACGAAGCGATGGCGCTCGACGGTCTCCATCGCGGCCAGCACGCGTTGGTCGGTCACGCCCCTCCGGCGGAGTTGGTCCCGAACCATGGCCTCACGACGCGAACGGTGGCCCACGATGCACCTCCCGGCAGTCGGACGCTCACCATGGAACCACCTCCGCGGCGATGGGCCTCGGTCACGTCGGCTCGACGTCGGGTCCTCGTGCCAACGACTCGCCGTCCCACACCCACGTGACCTCGCCGCAGACGCGGTCCCCCACGGCGTCGTGCAGGTGGAGCAGGCCGCACGGCGATCCGTCTCCGGGGTCGCGTCCGAGCACGGCCACCCACTCATCGTTGACCACCACGGGATTCGCCTCCGACACGGGGTCGCCACACGGGCCCAACGCCAGGCCGAGGGAGGCGACCAGGGCGCCCGACCACGAGCCGGAAGCCGCCCGATCGCATTCATCTGGGTCGCTCCCCCTGCTCGACAGGCGTGCCGGCGTGGCTGGCCGGCATCCTCGCCGCCAGGTCGTCCTTCTCGACGACCGGCTCGACGGTCGCCATCGCGGTCAGCGCGCGCATGCTGGGTCACGCCCTCCCCCTCGGCATCGCCTCGGCCATCTAGACCGCGTCCCCGAAGCTCGTCGTCCCGCTGCGCGCTTCGCCGAGGTCCGCGACGTTCGGACGGTGCGCGTCCTCCGCAAGGTGGCATGAGACCACATGACAACGTCGTTGCGACATGACACACTGGCAGTTCCCAGCCCCCGATCGACCCGGGACCACCACCATGCAAACCATCCGCGAACACCTCCGAACGGCCCTCCGCGACGAAGCCGGCGAGGGCGTGATCTCCACCGGCATCGTCATCCTGATCATGGCGCTGCTCGGCGCGGCCATGTGGGCCACGTTCAGCACCGTGATGGACACGGCCGGCGACAACGCCGAGGAAC
>JAGXFT010000169.1 GCA_024637135.1 Nitriliruptorales bacterium
CAGGGTCGACACGATGATCTCGTCGTAGGTGGCCGTCATCAGGCAGTACTGGACCGAGTTGAGCGCATCGGACGTCCCGACCTCGCCCGAGGCGCGGCCGCCGAGTGACTGGATCGCCGCCACCATCTGCTCGAGTCGATGCCCGGCCCGTCGGCGTGCCTCCGTCATGGCCTCGTCGCGGCTGCCCCGCTCGGGAACGCTGAACGACGGGTTCCACACGACCCGTCGATCGGCCTCCAACCCGGGCTTGGTGACCGGGACCACGACATGGAACTGGTCACGTCCGTTGCTGATCCGCTCCGAGATCGCAGCCTGCAGATCCGAGCCACCGAGCGTCTGGTTCGCCACCACCAGGATCGCCACGATGCTCCTTCCGACCGTGCCCTTTCACCATGCCGCGCCGCACTGGTGTCGTCAAGTGGCTCCACTGCGCCGCTGATGCCTGCAAGTCACCCCACGAGTGGCGCAAGTTGCCCCACCTCGACCCCGGACTGCCACCGGAACTGTCGCCCGACGACTGGGAGGGCAAGGCCGCGGTCGCCCTGTTCGGGGACCTGCGTATCATGCTCGAACCGGCGGCCAGACGGCACGTGGTGCGCGTCATCGACCGGCAGGGCTGGGGCCCTGGCAGGCCCCACCGCGCCGACCCCGGGCACGTCCGTCAGCCGACGGCCAGGTGGGCGTGGCGGACCTCGGGGTCGTCGGCCAGCGCGTCGGCGGTCCCCGACCAGACGATCTGGCCCTTCTCGAGGATCGCGGCGCGGTCGACCAGGTCCAGCAGCTCCATGACGTGGCCGTCGATCACCAGCATCCCCTGCCCGGCCTCGCGCAGGTGCACCAGGCCCTGCCAGATCTCGTGACGGAGGCTCGGTGCCAGCCCCTCGGCCGCCTCGTCCAGCACCAGCAGGTGTGGGTTCATCACCAGCGCCCGGCCGATGGCCAGCATCTGCTGTTCGCCACCGGACAACTGGTCGCCACGGTTGCGACGCCGGGCCGCCAGTTGGGGGAAGAACTCGTAGACGGCGTCGCGGTCCCAGTCCCGGCGCCCCTCCGGGCCGGCCCGTTCCATCGCGGCCAGGTTCTGGTCCACGGTCAGCAGGTCGAACACCTGGCGGCCCTCGGGCACCAGGCCCAGCCCGGTCCGGGCCACCTGGTAGGGCCGCCGGCCCACCAGTTCGTCGCCCCGGAAGGTGATCGACCCCTCGGTGGGGGCGAGCAGGCCGAAGATCGTGCGCACGGTCGTGGTCTTGCCCATGCCGTTGCGACCGAACAGCCCCACGATCTCCCCCTCACCCACCTCCAGGTCGACCCCGAACAGCACCCGGCCCAGGCCGTACCCGGCGTGCACGTCGGACACCACGAGCATCAGTCGACCTCCTGCAGGTACAGGGCGCGGACCTGCTCGTCCCGTCGGATGGCCTCGGGGGGACCCGACGCCAGCACGGCGCCGTCGGCCAGCACGGTGATGCCGTCCGCCAGCGCGAAGACCACGTCCATGTCGTGCTCGACCAGCAGGATCCCGTGGTCGGCCCGCAGGCGCACCAGCAGGTCGGACACGTGTTGGACCTCCCCGGGGGTCAGGCCGGCCATCGGTTCGTCCAGCAGGAGGATCACCGGGTCGGTCGCCAGCACCATGGCGAGCTCGAGCAGGCGCTGGCCACCGTGGTCCAGTTCGCCCACCGGCGTCGCCGGATCGACCCGCAGGCCGACCTCGCCGAGCAGGTGCCGGGCCCGGTCGTTGCGCGCCGGGTCCCGACGGGCCAGCCCCCGGAAGCCAAAGCCACGGTGCTCGGCGGCCAGGGCGGCCAGCACGACGTTCTCGCCCACCGTGAAGTCCGGGAACGGCGCGGAGATCTGCCACGACCGCGCCACGCCCAGGCGGACCCGTCCGGGCAGGTTGATGGCGGTCACGTCGCGCTCGTCGAGGTGGACCGTCCCCGCAGCGGACGGCAGCTCGCCGCACAGCTGGGCCAGCGCCGTGGTCTTGCCGGCCCCGTTCGGCCCGATCAGGGCCTGCAGCCGTCCGACCTCCACCTCCACGTCGAGGTCGCGGGTGACGTGGAGGTTGCCGTAGTGCTTGTCCAGGCCGCGGGCCCGCAGGGTCGTGGGGTCAGACATTGCGGCGTCTCCCCAGCAGCAGCCCGGCCAGCCCTCGCCGGGCCAGCAACACGATCATGATCAGGCCGAGCCCGACGAAGAACTGCCAGTTGCCGGTGAACTCGATCGCCAGTTCCTCCAGGACCAGCAGGCCGAACGACCCGAGCACGCCCCCGACCAGGCTCCCGACGCCGCCGATGATCACCATGACCAGCAACTCGCCGGACTGGGTCCAGTGGCTGATGGCCGGCGACAGGAACTGGGACTCGTTGACCGCCAGCGCGCCGGCCAGGGACGCCACCGACGCCGACAGCACGAAGGCCGTCAACTGGTGGCGACGGGTCCTGGCGCCCACGGACCGCAGGCGGGGCTCGTTGTCGCGCGCGGCCCGCAGCAACCACCCCGACGGCGAGCGGACCAGCCGGTTGAACACGACCAGGACGACCACCAGCAGCACGACGCACACGTAGTAGAAGACCAGGTCGTCCTCCAGGGACAGCGGGCCCAACCGGTTGCGGCCGGACAGGCGCACGCCGTCGTCGCCGCCGTACGCCGCCAGCGAGTTGAACAGGAAGAACATCATCTGGTTGAACGCCAGGGTCACCATGATGAAGTAGACCCCGCGGGTGCGCAGTGCCAGCGCACCGAACGCCCACCCCAGGACAGCACCGACCAGCATCGCCGCGGGCCAGGCCACCAAGGCCTGGTCGGTGCCCAGGCCGGTCCCCTCGGCGTACTGGAACAACAGGATGCCGGCGGTGTAGGCACCAGTCCCAAGGAACATGGCGTGCCCGAGGCTGACCAGTCCGCCGTACCCGACGACGTAGTCCAGGGCGACGGCGGCCATGCCCAGGATCACGGCCCGGGTCAGCGTGCCCAGCAGGTAGGAGAACCCGACCGCGTCGGCCACCAGCGGGGCGGCCGCGACCAGGACCAGCACCGCCACCGTGACCACCAACGGCAGGCGGGACGTCACCGCGATGGGCGCCGCGGTCTCGGGGCCAGCCTCGCGGCCAGTCTCGGGGGTCTCGTCGGGGGTGTCGTCGCGGTCAGCCACTTGGTGCCCCGTACAGGCCACGCGGTCGCACCAGCAGCACGACCACCATCGCGAGGTAGATCGAGGCCGACCCCAGCGACGAGCCGATCGCGGCGGCCGTGGACGGGTCGGTGAACTCGCCCACGAGCATCGGGAGGTAGGTCTGGCCCCACGCGTCGGCCAGGCCCAGGATCAGCGAGCCGTAGACCGCGCCCTTGATCGACCCGATCCCCCCGATCACGATCACGACGAAGCTCAGGATCAGGAAGTTGTCGCCCATCCCCGCCTCGACCGTCAGGTACGGCGACGACACCACCCCCGCGAAGCCGGCCAGGGCCGCACCCAGGGCGAACACGCCGGTGTACAACAGGGTGACGTTGACGCCCAGGGCTCCGAGCAGTTCACGATGGGTGTTGCCGGCCAGGATCCACATGCCCACCTTCGTGCGGTTGATCAGCGCCCACAGCACGACGACGGTGGCGATCCCGGCCAGGATGATGGCCAGTCGGTATATCGGGTACTGCAACCCGAACAGCGACACCGACCCCTCCAGCCACGACGGCCGCGCGAGCGTCCGCGGGGCGATGCCCCACACCATCTGGACCCCCTGGTTGGCCATCAGCACCAGCCCGAGCGTGGCCAGCACCTGGTCGAGGTGATCCCGCTGGTACAGGAAGCGGATCACCAGGGTCTCCATCAGGATCCCGGCCAGCGCCGCCCCGGCCACGCCCGCCAGCAGCGCTACAAGGAAGTTGCCGGTCCGGGCGGCCACGTCGGCGGCCACGAACGCGCCGATCATGAACAACGACCCGTGGGCCAGGTTGAGGATCCCCAGCATCCCGAAGATCAGCGTCAGGCCGGACGAGATCATCAGCAACGTGAACCCGGCCTGCAGGCCGTTCAGCGTCTGTTCGAGGAACAGCTCCACCGTTCAGGCCGTGGCCGGGATGGCTGCCACGGTCTCGTGGCACCGTCCTCCAGCGCTCACCCGTCGCCCAGGGAGCACTCGCTGGCGTAGGCGTCGACGTGGTCGTCCAGCACCTTCTCGACGACCTGGTTGGTGTAGTCGCCGTCCTCCTCGCCCGCGACGACCTCGAGGATGTACCAGTCCTGGACGGGATGCTGGTTGGTCCCGAAGGAGAAGTCGCCACGCACGCTGTCGAAGTCGGCGGCGGCGACGGCCTCGCGCAGGGCCTCGGTGTCGCTGACGTCGTAGCCGACCGTGTCGAGCGCCGACAGCAGGAGCCGGCCCGTGTCGTAGCCCTGGGCGGCGTAGTTGGTCGGGGTGGCGCCGTTCGCCTCGCGGTAGGCCTCGACGAACTCCTGGTTCGCCGGGTTGTCCAGGTCCGGAGCCCAGAACGAGCCGTTCTGGAGGCCGACCGCGGCCTCGCCGATGGCGTCGACCAGGGTCTCGTCGAACGAGAAGGTCGGGCCGTAGATCGGGATCTCCTCGGCCAGGCCGGACTCGATGTACTGCTGCACGAAGGCGATCCCCATGCCGCCGGGGTAGAAGAAGTACACCGCGTCGGGGTCCTCGTCGCGGATCTGGGCTATCGTCTGGGCGTAGTCGGTGGCGCCCAGTTCGGTGTAGAACTCGTTCTGGAGTTCCCCGAAGGTCCGCCGGAACCCGTTCACGCTGTCCTGGCCGGCCTGGTAGTTCGGCGCGGCCGCGACCACGTTGGCGTGGCCCTGTTCCTTGACCCATTCGCCGGTCGCCTCGGCCGGGTTGTCGTTCTGGTACGACACCGAGAAGTAGTTGGCGTCACAGCCCTCACCGGCGAAGGTCGACGGTCCGGCGTTGGTGCTGAGGTAGAGCATGTCCTGTTCGAGGACGGTCGGCACGACGGCGTTGGCGATGTCGGAGAACACGATCCCGGTCATGATCTGCGCGCCGTCGCGGCTGACCATCCGGTCGGCCAGTCCCTGGGCCGCCTCGGCGTCCTGGGCGTCGTCCTCGACGACCAGTTCGACGTCGTCGGCACCGGCCAGGTCCAGGGCCAGCTGGAAGCCCTTCTGGGTGTCCTCGCCCAGGTAGGCGGCGTTGCCGGACAGGGTGGTCAGCATCCCGACGGTCACGGTCTCGCCGCCGGACTCGCCGGCGTCGTCGGTGGCCGATGTCGCCTGGTCGTCCGTGGCCGCCGGTGCGGCCTCGCTGGCGTCGCCGGTCTCGCCGGCGCCCGACGTGGCGTCGTCGGCCCCGCCCCCGTCACTGCTACAGCCGGCCAGGACCAGCGCCGCGGCCGTCAGTCCCACGAGGGCGGCTCGCCACCGTCGTGGCGTCCGCCGCGTGGACCGTTCTGTGTGCCCTGCATCCATGTCTGCCCACCTCGTTGCCGACTTCGGCAACCCTATGACGCATTCTCGACGATCGCAACCAATCCGTCGGACAGCTCGGCCGCCGAGAACAGCACCGGCGTCACCGGGGACTCGGTCGCGCCGGCCAGCCGGACCGGGAACGCGACCAGGAAGTGGCGACCGGCCGGGACGTCCCGCAGGTCGAGGTACTCCAGCACCACGGCCCGCTCGAACAGGATCCGGTGGACCGGGCGCTCGTCGGTGCCGGGACGGTGGTCGCTGGACCGCCACGAGGTCCCGAACAGATCGAAGCGCGGTCGGTCGGCGAGCAGGCGGGCGGCCGTCGGCGACAGCACGAAGCCGTCGTCGACGGCGTGGTGGCCGTCATCGTCGACGGCGTGGTCCTCGACCGTCACCAGGACCTTCGCGACGTGGTCGTGGCCGACGAGGTGGGACGCCAGTTCGTCGGGACCCACCACGCGGACCGTCCCGCCGGTGCCCGACCCCTCGGTCCGGGCCGGGAGTCGCACGACCAGGGCGGGCCCCCACCACGGCGACACCCGTGCGAAGGCGTCGTCGAGGGTGGCCCCGCCGGTGACCACGTGGGCGGGCGCCTCGGCGTGGGTGATCGAGTGCGGGCGCAGCAGGTGCTGGTCGTAGTGGACCGGCGGCGGGCCGGGGTCGGAGATCCGGTACAGGTTGTCGACCTCGTACGACGGCCCCTCCCCCCACACGCCGGACCGGTCGGTCGTCACGGGCGGGGACAGGACCCATGGCATCGACGGACCTCTCTCGTAGGCGGGCCTGACGCTACGACCGCTCCTCCGGGACCACCACGGTCGGCAGCAGTTCCACGACCGCGGCCGGATCGTGCAGGCCGGTGACCTCGAACAGGGCCATGGCCGGGTAGTGGGTCCCGAGCACCTCGCGCCAGGCACGCCCCAGTTCGCGTGCGCTCGACCGGTAGTCGGCGGCGTCGGTGACGTAGACCTGCATGCTGGTGAGGTCCTCGGGGCGGGCATCGACGGCGTCCAGGACCACGGCGAGGTTGGCCAGGGCACGGCGGAACTGGGGGACCAGGCCGTCGTCGAGGGTGCCGTCGCCATGGTGGCCGGTCTGGCCGCCCAGGAACACGGTCCGCCCGGGAGCCGCGACCACGGCGTGGGAGAAGCCGACCGGGGGCAGCAGCCCGTCGGGGTTGACCAGTTCGTGGCTCATCGGCCGGTCCAGTCCGGGTCGCGACCCTCGTCGCGGGCGGCGAAGAACTCGGCGTGGTCGTCGCTGCGCATCAGGAACGCCTGGGTGATCGCCTCCAGCTCGATGGCGCTGTGCAGGTCCATGTCCAGTTCCCGGCTGAGCAGGCGCTTGGTCATGGCCAGCGCGAACGACGGGCCGGCCGCCAGGCGCTCGGCCACGCCCCGGGCCTCGGCGACGAGGTCGTCGTCGTCCACCACGCGGTTGGCCAAGCCGATCACCGCGGCGTCGTCGGCCGACACCCGGTCACCGAGCAACAGCAGTTCGCTGGCCCGGCCCAGGCCGACGATGCGGGGCAGCAGGTAGGCGCTGCCCATGTCGGCCCCGGCCAGTCCCACCTGTGCGAACAGGAAGTGGAACGACGCGGACCGCGCGACGATCCGCAGGTCGGCGGCCAGCGCGATCACCGCCCCCGCGCCCGCGGCAGTGCCGTTGACAGCGGCGATTACCGGGATGGGCAGTTCACGCAGGTTGCGCACGACCGCCCCGGTCATCCGCGTGAAGTCGGTGACCCGGCGGTTGTCGCCGGTGGCCAGCAGTTCCCCGATGATCTCCTCGACGTCCCCCCCCGAACAGAACCCGCGGCCCCGCCCGGTGATGACCAGCGCCCGGACGTCGTCGCGGTGCTCGAGTTCCGCGACCAGGTCCCGCAGGTCGGCGTAGACGTCCAGCGTCAGGGCGTTGAGCCGCTCGGGGCGGTCCAGCGTGATCGTGCCGACCCCGTCGTCGACCTCGAACCGGAAGTGCTCCCAATCGTCGGTGAGCGGTGCGGAACCTCGGAAGCGTGTCACCAGTGTCCTCCTCCGTCGAGCACGAGTGCCTGGCCGTTCAGGATGGCGGCGTCGTCGGATGCCAGGAGTGCAACGACCCCGGCGACCTCGTCGGGCTCGATCAACCGACCGAGCCGGGACGACCCCTCGAGCTGGGCCCGTGCCTGCTCCTCCGAGCGCCCGGTCGCCGCCCGGATGCGCGCGATCGACTGGTCGGTCATGTCGGTGCGGACGAAGTGCGGACAGACCGCGTTGACGGTCACGCCGGTCCCGCCCACCTCGGCGGCAACGCTGCGCACCAGGCCCAGCGCCGCGTGCTTGGCCGCCGCGTAGCCACTGACGTAGGGGCTGCCCGACACCGCGGCGGTCGAGGCGACCACCACCGCGCGCCCACGGCCACGATCGACCATGCCGGGGACGAACGCCCGCAGCCCCAGGAACGCCGCGGTCGCGTTGACCTCGACCTGTGCGGCCCAGTCGGCCAGGCTGGTCCGCGCCAGGGGAGCCGCGGTCGAGTGCCCGGCGTTGAGCACCAGGACGTCGACCGACCCGACCTCGTCGACCAGCGCGGCGGTCGCGGCGGGATCGGTGGCGTCGGCGACCCTGGTCGCGACGTCGAGCCCGTCTTCGGCCAGGTCCGCCGCCAGGCGGTCCAGTGCGTCAGCCGTGCGGCCCGTCGCGGTGACGGCCATCCCGTCGCGCGCCAGCCGGGTCACGACCGCGCGGCCGATGCCGCGGGATCCCCCGACCACCAGGGCTGCACGCTCAGTCGTCACGGAACAACTCCCGGGCGATGATGGTCCGCTGGATCTCGGAGGTGCCCTCGTAGATCCGCAGCGCCCGCACCTCGCGGTACAGCTCCTCCAGCAGGTGGCCGCGCTGGAGTCCGCTGGCGCCGTGCACCTGGATCGCGGCGTCGACGGCCCGCTGGGCCATCTCGGTGGCGAACAGCTTGGCCATGGCCGAGGCCCGCGTGGCCCGGTCCCCACGGTCGACCGCCTCGGCCGCGTCCGCCACCAGCAACCGGGCGGCCTGCAGGTCGGTGGCGGTGTCGGCCAACAGGTGCGACACGGCCTGGAACTGGCGCAACGGGCCCCCGAAGGCCTCGCGCTCCTCGGCGTGTCGCAGGGCCGCCTCCAGCGCCGCCTGGGCCATCCCGACCGCGGCGGCGCCGACGCTGGGTCGGAACGTGTCGAGGGTCTCCATCGCCACCCGGAAGCCCCCGTCCACCTCGCCCAGGACGTGGTCGCCGGGGACGGGTACGCCGTCGAAGGCCAGTCGCCCGATCGCGTGGGGCGCGACCAGTTCGAGCGCCTCGCCGGACAGGCCGGGCGCGTCACCCGGGACGACGAACGCCGTCACGCCACGGGCGCCGGCGTCGGGCGTGGTGCGGGCGAAGACCGTGTGGACGTCGGCGTCCGGGGCATGCGAGATCCAGGTCTTCTCGCCGGTCAGTCGGTAGCCGGAGCCGTCGCGCTCGGCCCGCAGTCGGAGGGCTGCGGCGTCACTGCCGGCACCGGGCTCGGTCAGCGCGAACGCCGCGACGGCGCGCCCGGCGGCGACCTCGGGGATCCAGCGACGGGCCACCTCCGGCGAACCGGAGCGCCGGATCGGGTCCGAACCCAGCCCCTGCACGGCCAGGGTCGTCTCGGCCGTGACGGACTCGCTGGCCAACGCCTCGCGGACCAGGCACAGCTCGCGGGCCGACGGGGGTCCGTCCGCACTGCCCCCCAACTCGGACGGGAACAACCGCTGGGAGATGCCGCAGTCCGCGAGCGCGGCCACCAGGCGCCGGTTCACCCGGCCCGGCTGGCCGTCCGCGACGATCGGCGCCAGCCGCTCCCGGGCGACCCGGCGCAGGGCGGCGACCCGGTCGGCTCGCGGCGACGCGCCGTGGTCGTCCGGGTCCGTCACCACTCGCCTCCCACGCGTCACGGCCCACCCGGTCCGCCTCGTTCGGCGGTCGCCAGTTGGCGGTCCCCAGTTGGCAGCAGTTGGCGGCCCTTGGTGGCGGTGCCCTGCTGGAGGTTCTGGGCGGGGCTCCACGAACCTAGAGCATAACAGGCTGTTGACGACAGCAAGGAAACCGTTATAGTCGAGGACGACGACGTCGTGGCGTCCCCGGCCTGCGTGCTGCCGGGCAACGCCGGAAACGGGAAACCCCAGGTGCGGATCGAGTGTGTCGGTGGCGGGCCGGGAGGCCTGTACGCGGCGATCCTGCTGAAGTCCGACGACCCGTCACGCGACGTCGTCGTGCACGAGCGCAACGCCGCCGATGACACCTTCGGCTTCGGGGTCGTGTTCTCGGCCGCCACCCTGCGCGGACTCGAAGCGGCCGACGGTCCCAGCTTCGAGCGCCTGTGGGACGCCTGTGCCCGGTGGGACCCGGTGGAGGTGCGCTACGGCGGCGAGCGCATCCGGGCGCGCGGCAACTCCTTCGCCGCGATCTCCCGCCACCGGCTGTTGCACATCCTGCAGGAACGTGCCACGGAACTGGGCGTGGAGGTGCGCTTCACCGACGAGGTCACCGACGTCACGGACCTGCTGGACGCCGACCTCGTCCTGGGTGCCGACGGCATCAACAGCGGCGTGCGTGCCCACTTCGCCGAGCAGTTCCGTCCCCGGCTGACGGTCGAGGGCAGCAAGTTCATCTGGCTGGGGACCGCCCAGCGCTTCGACGCGTTCACCTTCATCTTCTCCGACTCGCCGGCTGGCCGGTTCCAGGCCCACATCTACCCGTTCGGCGAGGGCGTGGGCACGTTCATCGTCGAGTGCACCGACGCCACCTGGCGCGCTGCCGGGCTGGACGCCGTCGCCGCCGAGGACCTCGCACCCGGCGAGAGCGACCACTCGTCGATCGCCCACCTCCAGGACCTGTTCGCCGACCACCTCGACGGCCACGACCTGGTCGCCAACAACTCCAAGTGGCTGGACTGGACGACCGTGCGCAATGAGTCGTGGCGCCACGATCGCGTGGTCCTGCTGGGCGACGCGGCACACACCGCGCACTTCTCCATCGGGTCGGGGACCAAGCTGGCGATGGAGGACGCCATGGCACTGGCCGAGGCCGTGCGGGCCAACACCTCGCTGGACCACGCCCTGGACGACTACGTCAGCGCTCGCAAGCCCAGCGTCGAAGGGATCCAGCAGGCGGCGTCGGAGAGCCTGGACTGGTTCGCGCGACACGGTCGGTACTGGTCCTTCGAGCCACCGCAGTTCGCCTACAGCCTGCTGACCCGCAGCACCCGTGTCGACTACGACAACCTGCGCCAGCGCGACCACCGACTGGTCGACCTGCTCGACCGCTGGTACGCCACCGAGGACGGCCGGGTGCCGCTGGTCCCGCGGCCACCGGCACTCACCGGCGTGCAGGTCGGACCGACCTCCCTGGCCAACCGCCTCGTCCTGTTGCCCGAGCCCGACGACGCCGCCACGGACGGGATCGTGTCGTCAGCCCACCTGGACGCGCTGGCGGAGTGGGTCGACACCGACGTCGCCCTGGTGCTGGTCGACGGGGTCGCCGTGTCGGCCACGGGACGCAGCACCGAGACCGACGCCGGGATCTGGACCGACGAGCAGGCCGGGCACTGGGCCGACCTGCTGGCCACCGCCCGACGTGGGGACGGCCCGACCCGGATCGGTCTCCGGCTGGTCCACGCCGGACCCCGCGGCGCGAGCCGGGGCCGCGACCACGGGATCGGCCGACCCCTGCCGCAGGACCGGTCCTGGCCGCTGGTGGCCGCCTCACCGGTGAGGTGGGGACCGACCACGCGACGTCCGGACGCACTCGACGCCGCGGGGATGGAGTCCGTCGTGCACGACCACGTCGACGCGAGCCGACGGGCCGCCGAGGCCGGCTTCGACGCGCTCGAGGTCCACGCGGGCCATGGGGGCCTGCTCGCGTCGTTCCTGTCCCCGCTGACCAACCGCCGCGACGACGACCACGGTGGCGACGTCACGAACCGCATGCGCTTCCCGCTGCGGGTCGTCGAGGCGGTCCGGGCGACCTGGCCACGCGACCGACTGCTGTCGGTGTGCCTGTCGGCCAGCGACCTCGAGCCGGATGGGATCGAGCCCGACGAGGTGTTGGCGGTCGTCGAGGCGTTGCGCGCCACCGGGGTCGACCTGGTCCACGTCGTCGCCGGGCAGACGACCACGCACTCCCGTCCCGAGTACGGCACCGCCTTCAACTCCCGCTGGAGCGACCTGGTGCGCAACGCCGGGTCCGACCCGGTGCTGACCTCGGGGAACATGCCCACGGTCGACGACGTCAACCACGTGCTGTTGAGTGGCCAGGCCGACCTGTGCGTCCTCGGGCGCCCGTTGCCGGAGACCCCGGACTGGCTGGTGCGGCCCCGTGCCGGGACTCGTGACGACGGGGCCACAGCGACCGCCGGGACCCAGTCCGCTGGCGACACGGACGCGACCGCAGGGCCGGCGCAGCGGGCTGCCGAGACGAAGGAGCACGCATGAAACTGGGCGTCGGACTGCCGAACGGCCTGCCGGGCGTGGACCCCGGGCTCGTGGCCCGGTGGGCTCGCCGCGCGGACACCGGGCCACTGGACAGCCTCGCCGTCGTCGACCGGATCGTCTACGACAGCCTGGACCCGGTGGTGTCGCTGGCGGCCGCGGCCGCGGTGACCGAGCGGATCGACCTGGTCACCTGCATCCTGATCGCACCCCTGCGCGAGACCACCTCGCTGGCCAAGCAGCTCCTGTCCCTCCACGCGCTGGCACCCGGCCGGTTCACCGCGGGCCTGGCGATCGGCGCCCGGGGCGACGACTACGACGTCTCGGAGTTCGGCCGGGCGACCCGCGGCCAGCGCCTGACCGACCAGCTCGCCCGGATCCGCCAACTGGACGAGGACGGGGACGTCCGTGCCCCCGGGGACCAGCCACCGTTGCGGCTGCTGGTCGGCGGGACCTCCGGTCCGGCGCTGTCCCGCATGGCCCAGCTGGCCGAGGGATGGGTCCACGGTGGCTCGCCACCGCGCGTGTTCGCCCGCCAGGTCGCCGAGGCGCGCGCCGCCTGGGCCGACGCCGGCCGGCCCGGCCAGCCCGAGATCTGGTCGATGGCCTACTACGCCCTGGGCGACGCGGCCGAGGCGGGCCGGGACTACCTCCTGGACTACTACGCCTTCACCGGTGCCTTCGCCCAGCGCATCGCCGACGGCCTGCTGACCAGCCCACTGGAGGTCCGCGAGTACGCCCAGGCGTACGCCGACGCCGGCTGCGACCACCTGGTGCTGTTCCCGACCGTCCCGGACCTCGACCAACTGGACCTGCTCGCCGACGTGGCGGGCGGCTCCACGCCACCCGATTCGTCGACCACCCGGGGAGCATCACCATGACCGACCGGACGACCGCCCACACCGACACGTTCGTGGCCGACCACCTCCCACCCCCGGAGGACTGGCCCGACCTGCTGTTCACCATCCCGGACATGCAGTACCCGCACCGACTGAACTGCGGCGAGGAACTGCTCGACACCACGATCGCGGAGCACGGGGAGGATCGTCCCTGCCTCACCTCGCCCGAGCAGTCCTGGAGCTACGGCCGGGTCCGCGACCGCGTCAACCAGGTCGCCAACGTCCTGGTCGACGACCTCGGGGTCGTCCCGGGCAACCGGATCCTGCTGCGCGGACCCAACAACCCGTGGCTGGCCACCTGCTGGCTGGCGGTGATGAAGGCCGGCGCGGTGGCCGTGACCACGATGCCATTGCTCCGGACGGGCGAACTCCAGGACATCGTCGACCTCGCCCGCGTGGGGGTCGCCCTGTGCGACCATCGGTTTGTGGAGGCCCTGGCAGCGGTCGACGCCGACCTGGAGATCGTGGCGTGGGGGGCCGGCGACGACGACGACCTGGCGCAACGCGCTGGCGGCCACCCGACCTCGTTCCCCACCGTCGCCACCCGCGCCGACGACCCCTGCATGATCGCGTTCACGTCCGGGACCACCGGGACGCCCAAGGGCTGTGTCCACACCCACCGGGACGTGCTCGCGACCGCCGACACGTTCTCCCGGCACGTCATCCGACCGACGCCCGACGACCTGTTCACCGGGTCGCCTCCCCTGGCGTTCACCTTCGGCCTGGGCCAACTGGTGATCTTTCCCCTGCGGGCCGGCGCGGCGACGCTGCTAATCGAACAGGGTTCGCCCCCGAACCTCGCGGCCGCAATCGACACACACGGCGCGACGATTTGTGGGACGGCCCCGACGGCCTACCGCGCAATGCTGGAACTCGACGACGCGGACCTGTCCAGCCTGCGTCGCGGGGTCTCGGCGGGCGAGACCCTGCCGAAGGACACCTGGGAACGGTTCCGGGATCGCACCGGCGTCGCCCTGATCGACGGCATCGGCTCGACCGAGATGCTGCACATCTTCATCGGCTCGTCCGACGACGCCATCCGCCCGGGGTCGACCGGGCGGCCGGTGCCTGGCTACGAGGCCCGGATCGTCGACGACGAGTGTGACGAGGTGCCGGACGGGACCGTGGGGCGCCTGGCGGTGCGGGGACCGACCGGGTGCCGCTACCTCGACGACCCGCGGCAACACGACTACGTCCAGGACGGGTGGAACCTGACCGGCGACGTGTTCCTGCGGGACGAGGACGGCTGGTTCTGGTACCAGGCGCGGGCCGACGACATGATCATCTCGTCCGGCTACAACATCGCCGGACCGGAGGTCGAGGCGGCCCTGATGACCCATCCGGCCGTGGCGGAGGTCGCGGTGGTCGGGGAGCCCGACGACGAGCGCGGCCACGTCGTCGCGGCCCACGTCGTGCTCCGCGACACCGACGACGCGGCCCCGACCGCGGCGGAGTTGCAGGACCACGTCAAGCAGGAGATCGCCCCGTACAAGTACCCGCGGCGGGTGTACTTCGTGGACGAACTCCCGCGGACCCAGACCGGCAAGCTCCAACGCTTCAAGCTGCGCGGGGACCAGTGACCGCGTCGCCGACGGCGGCGCGCAGCGCACAGGACCCGACGGTCCGCGACGACCGCACGCCCGGACCGCACGCCCGGGCGGCCGACCTCCCCGGACCGCCATCGACCCCACCACCGCCATCGACGTCAAGCGACCCGACCCGGCAACGCTCACTCCTGACCTGCCATCACCAGCATCCGCTCCGAGACGCCAGCCCGACCTTGCGTCGACCAGCCAGGTCGGCTCGGCCCCCTGGAGCATCGGCTCGACAGCCCCTCAGTGCCAATCGACAACGCCAGGTGGGCTCTGCGGGACGTGCGGTGCGGATGGCGCAGGACAGGTCATCGCTGGCTGATCCTTCTACGCCGACATGACGCCCGGGTCCTGGACGGTCCCGAGATCCGCTCGACGGTCGACGGTCGACGGGATGACCCCACTCGGCCGGGTCTGAGACCCAGACGAGCTCGGACCGGCCGCGGTGTCGCTCGCCGGGCCGGGGGTCGGACCTCATGACCGGCTCGATCCTCAACGTCGACGGTGGCATCATCAAGGCCTGAGCCGGCGGCGTTGCCCTCCGAACCGAAGGACCACGATGCGGTTGTTGAAGTCCAAGTCCTTGGTGTTCGACGTCTACGGCGGATTCGTTCGCGACCTGGGCGGCTGGATCGCGGTCGCCGACCTGATCACCCTGATGGGGCGGCTGGAGGTCGAGGAACAGGTCGTCCGATCGTCGGTGTCGCGGTTCTCGCGCAAGGGCCTGCTGGCGCGCAGCAAGGTCGACGGCCAGATCGGCTACGAGCTGACCCCCGCCGCGAACCGGATCCTGGCGGAGGGCGACGCGCGGATCTTTTCCCGACTCGACCCGGCCCGGGTCGAGGACGGGTGGATCCTGGCCACCTTCTCGGTCCCCGAGAACATCCGCGCCGAGCGCCACCAACTGCGTAGCCGACTTGGCTGGCTCGGCTTCGGCAACCTGGTCGGTGGCCTGTGGATCGCGCCCCGGCGGGTCTACGACCAGACCCGGCAGATGGTCTTGGACCTCGGCCTGGAGGAGCACATCGACCTGTTCGAGGCCCACTACCGGGACTTCGACGACCTCCAGTCCCTGATCCGTCGGTGCTGGGACATCGAGGCGATGCGCAGCGCCTACGTCGACTACCTGGACGAGTTCCAGTCGGTCCACGAGCGCTGGCAGGCGACCGACCCCGACACCGATCTCGCGGACGCCTTCCGCGACTACGTCACCGCGTTGCACGAGTGGCGCAAACTGCCCTACATCGATCCCGGCCTGCCCCGCGACTTGCTCCCCGACGACTGGGAGGGCAGCCGGGCCGTGGCGTTGTTCACCGACCTGCGCGCCATGCTCGAACCGGCCGCCAGGCGGCACGTCGTCCGGGTCGTCGGCAACGGTGGCTGACCCGAGCCATGCCGAGGCTCGCCGTCCGGAACCACGAGGCCACACTCGACCACCGGCGGGACCACGACGTCACGACCTGATCGACCTGGCTGGGCCGGGCCATGTCCGCGCCCCGGCGGCGACGGGGCTGCCAGCTGTTCGAGGACGCCGTCGGCAGCCCGGCCTGGAAGACCCGCGTCAGGACCACGACGCCGGCCACGGCCGTCCGCGGGTCGGGCTTGAGCACCTCGCCCACAACGACCTGATGGCGTTCGGGGCCCTCGAGGCCCTGCGAGCGCGTTCACCGAGGGTGCTCGGCGCGTGCGCCACAACCATGCAACGGGTGCCTGGTCAGTACGTGATGGTCCCTACGAATTCAAGTTCGAAGGCGTCGCCGAAGGCCCTGGAATCAACCGTCGTCGACCCCGTCGCACCTTCGAACCGCCCGGTCCCACCCGCGATGGTCTGCGAGCCGACGAGCGCCGTCCCGATTGCCTCGGTGCCGGCTGGACCGGCGCGTCCCTCGTTCTGGTAGGTCCCGAACACGTGGTCACCGCTGGCGGCCACGATCGCATAGTCCCCGCTGGCCCTGAAGACCGTTCCCACGGCCACGCCATCGAGCAGCGTGCATTCCTCGAGGAAGAAGAGCGTGATGGAGCCCTCGCTCGTCACATCGGACTTCCCGACGTGCGTGGCCCTTGAGGTACTGACCGTCGTGCCTACACCGCCTTCCCGCCGGTGCACTGGTCCAAGATCTGGTCCAACAACCCCATCGAGCGGCTCAACCGCGAACTCAAGCCTCGCACCGATGTCGTGCAGATTGAACCGCACTGGGTCGGGAGGAGGCTATCTCCATCAGACCCAGTGCGGTTCAATCTCCTCGCGCTCCTCAGCGGTGAGGTGGGCTGGTCCGCGCCGGGGGCTGTGCGGGCGGATCCCACCGGAGTTGCGGATGCGTTGGCCCATCGAGGCCGACATCTTGTGAAACCTTCGCGCCAGCGACGCCGCGGTCTCCCCGGCCGTAGCGGTCCCGCAACTCCCGGATTTCATCATCGGTCAACGTGTAGGGCATCGCCCACCTCCTCGTCCCGGCGGATCATCCGCCGATCAGCGAGGTGTTGCAATCACCAGTTGAATCTGCGGCTGGATCTCCGATGGCTGCCAC
>JAGXFT010000002.1 GCA_024637135.1 Nitriliruptorales bacterium
CGTAGGCGCCGTAGCCGTACAACAGCGTCGCCGCGGGCGACTCGACCCCGACCCGATGCACGATCGAGATGGGGATGCGGGTGCCGTCGGCGGCGACGGCCCAGTCCCGACGCGAGGTGTAGTCGGATGGGTCGTAGTCCCCGCCCACGGGCTCGACCCGCACGGTCACGCGGTCGGCCGCACCCGACGGGCGCAGGTCGGGGCCCGCCAGGCGTAGTTCGACCTCGCTGCGTGGCTGGGTCAGCGAGGTGTAGGCGAACCGGTACCACTCGGTGTCGTCGTCGGGGTTGGCTGCCACGGCCGAGGTGTGGACCTCCTCGGGCCAGGCCAGCACACCGGTGTCACGATCGCCGTCGGTCGGGTCGAGGATGCGGGTCTGCACGCGTGCGCCGGTCCGTTCCGACACCAGCAGGGCCGCCGCGAAGGCATCGACCCCGTCGAGCCGGATGCCGGGTCGGTGTGCCAGCACCTCGGACCAGTCCTCGCGGTCGACCGTGCCGGTCCGGTCACCGGCCAGCGGTGCCGCCAGCAACCGGAAGTCCTCCGCGGCCGCGGCGTCGCCGTCGTTGGTCGTCACCAGCAGGCGTGACCGCGCGCGGTCGTGCTCGACCTCGTACTCCACGCCCGGGCGACGTGGGCTGACCACCCACGGCACGGCTGCCGGGTCGTTGGCATCCAGCAACCGCACCTCGCTGGTGGTCGACGACCCGACCCCGATCTCCAGGAAGGCCCGTGACCGATGGGTCGACAGCCCCATCCAGAAGCGTTCGTCCTCCTCGTGGTGGAGCAACTGGTCGTGGTCGGGACCGCCCGGACCACCGACCACGTGGCGCCACGCCCGGTGGGGCCGCTGGGCGTCGTCGGGCTCCAGCCACAACAGCCGCGACGAGTCCGCCGTCCACGCCAGCCCGTAGGTGGCCCGGTCCACGACGGTGACGTCCTGGCCGGTGGCGAGGTCACGGATCACCAGTCGGTACAACTCACGGCCGGTGGTGTCGACCAGGAACGCCAGCAACCGGTGGTCGGGCGAGACCTCGACGCCGCCCAGCGCGAAGTAGTCGTGCCCGTCGGCCTCGACGTTCTCGTCCAGCAGGACCTGTTCGCCGTCCGGGCTGGCATCGGGTGGCACGGGGGCGACGTCTGCGTGGCGGTCGCCGGTGGCCGGGCGGCGGCAGTGGATGCCGTAGTCACGCCCCTCGACCGTGCGTGAGTAGTACACCCACCCGTCGTCGACCACGCCGCTGGAGGTGTCCGTCTCGACCACGCGCGACCGGATCTCACCGTAGATGGCGCTGCGGAGGTCGGCGAGGTGGGCCAGCACCTCGTCGGTGTGGGCGTTGTTGTCGGTCAGCCACGCCAGCGTGGCCGGGTCCTCGGGATCGCGCATCCAGCCGTAGTCGTCCACGAACTCCTCGCCGAACCGCCTGGTGCTCGTGGTGCGCCGCTCGGCGCGAGGTGCGGAGGAGGTCATGGAGGTGGGCAGCCTGTCGACGTGGCGGGTGGGTTCGCGGCCCAGACCATACAGCCGCACCGGCCCGGGTCGACTCGTCACCCCGCGCGGTCGCGAGCGGTCATCGAGAGTGGCCCGGACGGCCCGCACGCGGGCAGGGGCACGTCGACCGGCCCATAGCATCGCCCACATGCCGACCTTCGACGCCGCCGACCTGTCCACCGCCGACGCCTACGCGTTGCTGACCAGCCTGGTGGTGCCACGCCCGATCGCCTGGGTCGGCACCCGCAGCCGAGAGGGTGTCGACAACCTCGCGCCCCACTCCTACTTCACGGTGGTGTCGTCGGACCCGCCGATCGTGGTGTTCGTGTCGGTGGGCACCAAGGACACGTTGTCGAACGTGCGCGACACGGGCGTGTTCACGATCTCGGTCGTCTCGCGGCCCCAGCTGGTGGCGATGAACGCCACGGCGGCGCGCGTGCCACCCGACGTGGACGAGTTCGACCACGCCGACCTGGCACGGGCCGCGGCGACCACGATCGAGGCCCCACTGGTGGCCGGTGCGCCGGCCTCGCTGGAATGCGACGTCCACGACGTCCGCGAGGTGGGCGACGGCACCATGGTGTTCGGGGCGGTCCGCCACGTCACCGTCGCCGACCGTGTGTGGCGCGACGGTGCCGTGGACATGGGTCGGCTCGAACCCGTCGGACGCCTCGCCGCCTCCCAGTACGCGCCGCTGGGCGAGATCATCGCGCTCGACCGACCCACGACCGAGTACGGCGGCTGACCGCGCCCGGACGTATCGACGGCGGGTCCGCGTGCCTCCTGTCCTCGTCACCGACGAGACCGGGAGGTGGTGGCGATGTCGACCGATTCGACCAGGTGGTTGCAGACCACGACGTGCACCGAATGCGGCCTGCCCGCAGAGGTCGTGGTCCGACACGTGATGGCGTCCACGGACGGACCGGTGGAGCATGCCCGTGTCCAGTGCGTCGGCCACCACGTGTTCAACCTGCCCGTGGCGATGCTGGCGGCGCGGCCGACCGTGCGGACCCCCGCGGACCCAGCGCGCATGTCATCGTCGACGCCTGCTCGCCACCAGTGACGCGGCGGGCAGCCAACCATCCGCTGCCGGTCGTACGGCGGTCCAGTCGCGACATGACCGATGTCATGTCGAGGACGTGACACGCGAGACTGCCGCGCTCGCGCACTCGCACGCACCATCGTCGTTGCCATCCGACAGGAGCAACGATGGCCGACCGATCCGACCCCTTGCGCGTCCGGGACGTGCAGTTCACGTATCCCGCGGCCGCACGACCGGCGCTGGCCGGCGTCGACCTCGACGTCCGTCCCGGCGAGTGCCTCGCCCTGCTGGGACCCAATGGCGCGGGCAAGACCACCCTGATCCGCACGATCACCGGCCTGCGGTCGCCTGATGCCGGCATCGTCCGCGTGGCCGGGGGCGACCCCCGGCAGGCGTCGACGCGGTCCCACATCGGGGTCATGCTGCAGTCCACGGCCTTCCCGAGCCACCTCACGGTGCGTGAACTGGTCGACGGCGCGGCCGCCCGAGCCGGCCGGACGACCGGTGACGTCGACGACGTGCTCGACGAGGTCGGCCTGGTGGACCTCGCCGGTCGCCGCAGCCAGGCCTTGTCGGGTGGCCAACGCCGCCGCCTGCAACTGGCGCGGGCACTGGTCGTCGACCCGGTCTTGCTGGTCCTGGACGAACCCACGGAGGGACTGGACGCCGAGTCACGGCGCGCGACGTGGGACAACCTCGCCGCCCGTCGCGACGCCGGGATGGCCATCCTGCTCACCACGCACCTGGTCACCGAGGCCGGCGAGGCCGCCGACCGGGTCGCGGTCATCGCCGACGGGCGGATCGTCGCCGACGCCTCCCCCGACGTCCTCGTCCACGGCCTTCCCGACCGCACGATCCACCTGAACACGACCGTCTCCCTGGCGACGGTCCGGGCCCTGCCGGCGGTCGACCACGTGACCGTGACGTCCACCGGGGACGCCGTCCGATCGACGCTGGCCATCACCACTCGGCGCCCGGAGGGGATCCTGCGTTCCCTGCTGGTCGCCGACCCGGGCGCCCGTGACCTGCGCGTGGTCGGGGCCAGCCTGGAGGATGCGGTCCTGGCCATCACCGCCGACCGCGACCGCCTCGCGCGCCGACCTCCCGACGACGTTCCCGGTCCGTCTCGACGATCGCCCGCAGACCCGAGCTCCGCACCCACCGCGAGCGTCCCGGCCGCTGCCGCCCCAGCCCGCCGGCTGACCGAGAGGACCACCGCATGAGCACCTCGACGACACCCGTGGCCACCACCTCCACGACCGGCCGCGCGCGCACGACGGGCCCCGGACCGGCGGCGATGCTGGCGCTCGAGGTTCGCGACGAGATGCGGATGATCCGCCGCGAACCGGCCGCGTTGTTCTTCAGCGTCCTCATGCCGGTGATGTTCTACACCCTCTTCGTGTCGTTGTTCGGCAACCAGTTCCCGTCCGGCGGATCGCGTCCGGTCGGGACGTTGATGCTGGCGACCTTCGGGACCTACGGCGCGATCGTGGCCACGATGATGAACCCCGGCATCTCCCTGGCCACGGCACGGGAGAACGGCTGGTTCGAGGCCATCCGCGTGTCGCCCGTGCCGGTCGGCGTCCACCTCGCGGCGAAGGTGCTGGCGACGGTGCCGTTCGTCGCCGGGATCCTGGTCGCGATGACCACGGCGTCGGCAGCGTTGGGCGTGCTGGAGGTGTCGGTCGGCGAGTGGTTCGCGCTGGTGGCCGCGTTGGTCGTCGGCAGCCAGTCCTTCGCGCTGGTCGGCCTGGTCGTGGGGGCACTGGCCTCCCCCAACGCCGCCACCGCGATCCTCAACGCCATCATCATGCCGGCGGCGGTCGCGAGTGGGCTGTGGTTCCCGCTGGAGTCGATGCCGGACTGGGTGAGCACCGTTGCCAGGGTCCTGCCGACCTACCATCTGGCGGAGTTGGCCGCGACGCCACTGGGAGGTGGGCCATGGATGACCCACCTGGTGGTGCTGGTCGCGTTCACCGGCCTGGCCGGGCTGGCCGCCGCGGCAGCGTGGCGCCGGGCGGACGCGTGACCGACGGCGACGCCACCTCCCCGGCCCGGACCGACGCCACGGCGGCCTCGCCGCGCCTGGTCGACCGCCCGGTCGTGGCCGCCGTGCCCCCCGCAGACCAGCCGGCACACCAGTCGACCCCGACCTCGGACGAGTCGGGGTCGACAGGCGCATTCCCGGACTGGTTCCCGCCGTCGGAACTGCTCCACCTGGTCTACCTGTCCAACTTGTTGTGGCAGCCGATCTTCGACCCCACCAGTTCATGGGTCGACTGGGCGATCGTCGGCGCGCTCGTGGTCCTGTTCTTGCCGCTGTACGTCGCGAGCCACCACCGCGACCAACGGATCCGCCAGTGGGCGCTGGTGGCCACGGTCGTGCTGGGCACGATCGCGACGCTGGTCAACGTCGGCGCATCCGTGCTCTTCGTCTACGCGGCCGCGGCGGCGGCGTGGGCCCATCCGCGGCGGCTGGTCCAGTGGCAGCTCGGCCTGACCGGTCTGTGCGGCGTCCTGATCGTGGTCTCGCCGATCCCGTGGCCGTTCCGGTTGTGGGGCATGTTGCCGTCGATGGTGTTCCTCTGGTTGATCGGCCGGATGGTCCGGGGCGACGTGCAGGCGCATCGGGAGGCCGAGCGCCTGCGCATCGACAACGTCCGCATCGAGCAGTTGGCCACGGCCGACGAGCGCGAACGGATCGCCCGGGACCTCCACGACCTGGTCGGGCAGAGCCTCACCAGCCTGGTCGTGCAGGCCCAACTGGTCCAGTCGCTGGTCGAGGTCGAGCCGGCCGCAGCCGTCACCCATGCCGCGGACCTCGAGGTGCGGGCCCGCGACGCCCTCGCGCAGGTCCGCGCCGCGATCGACGGACTGGCCGAGGTGTGGCTGGACGACGAGGTGGCCGCGGCGCGCCGCACCCTGCAGCCGCCGGCGTCACGCTGGTGGCCGACGTCCCCACCACCGGTGCGGACCGGCCGGGGCCACTGCTGGAGCGCACACTCGCGCTCGCCCTGCGCGAGGCCACCACGAACGTCGTCCGCCACGCCCGGGCCACGACCTGCCGGGTCACCGTGTCGAGGACACCGCACGGATGGGACCTGGTGGTCGCCGACGACGGGGTCGGCGGGATCGCCGACGAGGGCAACGGCCTGCGTGGGATGCGCGAACGGGTCGTCGCGCTGGGCGGCAGGGTGGCCCGCGACGGCCGCGGCGGGACCCGGGTCACCGTGCGGGTCCCGACGTGACCCCGGTCCGCGTGGTCCTGGTGGAGGATGAGGGCATGATCCGGGACGCCTTCGCCCAACTGCTGGACCTCCAGGGGGACGTGGAGGTGGTCGGCCGCGCAGCCGACGGTCGGACCGGGCTGGCGCTGGTGCGAGACCTCGCTCCCGACGTGGTGCTGACCGACATCGAGATGCCGGACATGACCGGGCTCGAACTGGCCGAGGCCGTGCAGGACGAGGACCTGCCCAGCCGCGTGCTGGTCGTCACCACCTTCGCCCGGCCCGGCTACCTGCGGCGGGCCATGGAGGCAGGGGTGGCCGGCTACGTCCTGAAGGCCGCACCGGTGGGCGGAGCTGGTCGCGGCGCTGCGGACGGTGCGCGACGGCGGGCGGGTGGTGGATCCGGCGCTGGCCGCCCGCGCCTGGGACGCCCCCGCCGGCCTGACCACGCGCGAACGCGAGGTCCTGCGACTGGCCGAGGACGGGCTCCCCAACCGCGACATCGCGGATCGCCTGCACCTCGCCGAGGGGACCGTGCGCAACTACCTGTCGGCGGCGATCACGAAACTGCACGCCCGCAACCGCACCGAGGCCGCCGCCACGGCCCGGGAGCGCGGCCTGTTGTGACCCCGGCAAGTGGACGGGCCCGCCGGCGGGCCCCGCAGTAGCGTCGAGGACGGCGGACGACGAGCGTCCGCGCCTCGCCCGACCGACAGGACCTGCCATGACCAACGACGAACTGCACGACGACGACATGGAGACCACGGACGCCAACGGCGACGGCGCGGACGGTGCCGGCGATGCCGCGGGTGCGGGTGCCGGTGACGCCAGCGGGGTCGGCGCGGGGGATGCTGGCGGCGACGCTGCCGGTGACGGTGCCGGCGACGCCGCCGGTGCGGGTGCGGGCGATGCGGCCGGCGACGCCGGTGCAGGTGATGCCGGCGACCAGGACGGCGGTGACGCTGCCGGTGACGGTGCGGGTGACGCCGGCGGCGACACGGGCGACGCGGCTGGCGACGGTCCGGGCGACGCGGCCGGTCCCGGACCCGGCGACGCTGCCTGAGTGATGTCCGCCACGGCTCGGGTGGCCGGGGACGTCGACGCCTTCGTGCGCGACGCCTGGGCCACCCGGATGCACCTGCACGACGGCGACCCAAAGGACCTCGCCACGCTGCTGACGCTCGACGACGTCGACCACCTGCTGGCCGACACCGCCCTGCGCAGTCCCCAGCTGCGGGTCGTCCGGGACGGCTCGGTCGTGCCGGCCCGGTCGTGGACGCGCCGCGCCAGCATCGGTGGCCAGGCGATCACCGGCCTGGTCGACGTCCGGCGTGTCCTCGACCTCGTCGACGACGGGGCCACCCTCGTCCTGCAGGGGCTGCAGCGTTGGTGGCCACCCCTGACCCGGTTGCTGGCCGACCTCGAGCGGGAACTCGGGCACCCCTGCCAGGCCAACGCCTACCTCACCCCGCCGGACGCCCAGGGGTTCGGCTGGCATGCCGACGCCCACGACGTGTTCGTGGTGCAGACCCACGGCACCAAGCACTGGCGCGTCCGCAGCGGCGACGGGCCGGACGGGCCGGACGGGCCGGACGAGGGCGAGGCCGTCGGACTGGTCCCGGGATCCTGCCTGTACCTGCCGGCCGGGACCGACCACGCGGCCCGGGCGCTCGACACGACCTCGCTGCACGTCACGATCGGCGTCCCGCCCGTGACCTTGCGCCACGTGCTCCAACGCCACGTGCGGGCGGTGCTGGACGACGCCGACCTCGACCGCCCCCTGCCGGCCGGGTGGCTGTCGGACCCGGACAGCCATGCCCCGCTCGCGAAGGCCGGCATCGACCGCGTGCTGCAGGGACTCGCGGCTCGTGATCCGGGCGACCTGCTGGCCGTGGAGGCCGACCGGTTCCTGACCGGGCGCGAACCCACCCAGCGGGGCGGGCTGGTGGACCGGCTGGGCGGCGACGACCTGCACGACGACACGGTGCTCGTGCGCCGTCCCGGCCATGGTGCGGTGCTGCGTCCCGCCGGCGACCACGTGCGGCTCCTGATTGGCGACCGCGAGGTCTCCATACCGGCCTGGGTCACGCCTGCCCTGGAGGAGGTCGTGTCACGCGACCGGCTGTGCGCGCGCGACCTCGCGGACTGGTTGACACCCACGAGTCGCCTGGTCCTGGTGCGCCGCCTGGTCCGCGAAGGCCTGTTGCACGTCGCTCGCTGACCACCCCAGCAGCTCCCCGTTGCGTGCGCGTCAGGTTCCACCCGTGGAACGACGCACGCACACATCGTGGTCCAGCTTCCCTGCGTGCGCGCCAGGTTCCATCCGTGGACCGACGCACGCACGCATCGGGTGCCGGACATCACGACGGTCAGCCGGTCTCGAGCGCGGCGAAGTCGTCGAGGCCGCCCTCGTAGCGACGCAGCACCTCCGCCTTCATCGCCGGATGCCGGGCGAACTCCGGGTCGTCGTCGATCACGGTGCGGGCGAGGTTGCGCGTGGCCTGGACCACGGACAGGTCGCGATGCAACTGGGCCAGCTTCAGGTCCGGCAGCCCGGACTGGCGCGCGCCGAACAACTGCCCCTGGCCACGCAGGCGCAGGTCGACGTCGGCCAACGCGAAGCCGTCCGTGGTCTCGGCCACGGCCAGCAGGCGCTCGTCGCCCTCCTCGGTCGTGGGGTCGGCGAACAGCACGCAGTAGGACGTGTCGGTGCCACGACCGACACGCCCACGCAACTGGTGCAGTTGCGAGATCCCGAACCGGTCGGCGTCCTCGATGATCATGATGGTGGCCGTCGGGACGTCGATGCCCACCTCGATGACGGTCGTGGCGACCAGGATCGACGCGGCCCCGGTCCGGAAGCGCGTCATGGCGGCCTCCTTGTCGGCCGACGACAACTGGCCGTGCACCAGTTCGACCTCGAGGTCCGGGAAGGTCGCCTGCAGGCGGCGATGCTCGGACACCGCCGAGCGCACGCCCTCCAGCACGTCGGCGTCGGAGTCCTCGACCAGCGGACACACGACGTAGGTCTGCAGGCCACGGGACGCCTGGTCCCGCACGAAGCCGTACAGCCGCTCGCGCCGTCCGGCCTCGCGCGGCGTGATGTACTGGGTCGTGATGGGTGTCCGGCCGGGCGGCAGTTCGTCCAGCACGGTCACGTCTAGGTCCCCGTAGAGGGTCAACGCCAGCGAACGCGGGATGGGCGTCGCGGTCATCACCAGCACGTCGGGAATCGTTGCCCGCCCGTCCGCCGACGTCGCGTCGCGCTTGGCCTTCAGGCCAACACGCTGGTTGACGCCGAAGCGATGCTGTTCGTCCACGACCACCAGCCCGAGGTCGGCGAAGCGGACCCCCTCCTCCAGCAGCGCGTGCGTGCCCACGATCATGTCGACGTCGCCGGTGAGCAGGCCCGACAGGATTCGACGACGCTCCGAGGTGGTGGTCGACGACGTCAGCAACTCGACGCGGACACCGTCGAACATGTTGACGCCCAGCGGTTCGAGCAGGTCGAGCAGGGTCAGGAAGTGCTGGTCGGCCAGGACCTCGGTGGGCACCATCATGGCCGCCTGGCGACCGTTGTCGACCGCCGTCAGCATGGCGTGGACGGCCACCAGGGTCTTGCCCGATCCGACGTCGCCCTGCAGCAACCGGTGCATGGGGGTGTCGGCACCCATGTCAGCCCCGATCCCGGCCACCGCCCGGGTCTGGGCGTCCGTCGGCCGGAACGGCAGTGCCGACCACAACGCCACCGCCCGCCCGTCCGGGCGGGGATGGTTGTCGACCCCGGCGAGTCGGGCGCGCAGGTGGGCGCGGCGCCACTGCAGGCCGAGCTGGAGCGTGAACAACTCGTCGAACACCAACCGCCGGCGCGCCGCTGCGAGGCTCGGCCGGTCCGGGGGCAGGTGGATCCAGCGCAGGGCCCGGTCGAGGTCCACCAGGTCGTGGCGGTCGAGCAGGTCGAGGTCGAGCCAGTCGACCACGGGGACCAACGCGTCCAGCACCGTCTCGACCAGGCCGGCCAGCTTCCAGGTGGGCAGGTCGTCGGTGGCCGGGTAGACCGGCAGCAGCGACTGGTGGTCCAGCGACGCCACGGCCGCGTCCACGTCGCCCTCCAGCATCGAGGCGCGACCGAGGTTGACGACCTCGGGGGCCGACAGCTTCAGGAAGGACTTGAACCGCTCCACCTTGCCCGAGAAGGCCGCGACCGTGCCGGGCGGCAACGTGTTCGGGCGCCACCCCTGGTTGAAGTAGGTGACCAGGAACGTCGGCCCGGGGTCGGTGGCCACCACGGCCTCGGAGATGGTGAGGCGACCGCGACGGCCCCGGCGCGGAACCGTGCGCGTGGTCCAGTCCAGGACCATGCCGACCAGCGTGGCGGGCTCACCGACCGTGACGGCCGTGAGGTCCATCAGTTCGCCCAGGTCGTTGTGCCGCCGCGGGTAGTGCGCCAGCAGGTCGCCGATGGTCGCGATCCCGAACGCCTCGTGCAGTCGTCGCGCCGTGGCCGGCCCGACGCCGTCCAACGCCGTGACCGGGTCGTCGCGGTGCACGGGCGTCGGATCGTCGGGCGCCGCGCGGCCGGCATCGGGACCGTCGCCCGGCACGGAATCGTCGGCAGGTGGGGTGGGCGGGCTCAGCGGTGCACCGGGACGCCCTCGGCGCCCACCAGCCAGCGCGACGTCGGCAGTCCGGCCGCGATGACCTCCACCTCGGCGTCGGGCACACGTGCCGTGATGGCGGCGGCCATCGCGGCCCGGTCCCGATCGGTCGTCTGGTCACCCGCCAGCACGGTGACCAGTTCGGCGCCGTCCGCCAGCAGGTGGTCGAGCAGGCGATCACGCATGCGGTCGGCGTCGGGGGACGCCGCGACCACCGCGCCGCCGATGACGACCAGCAGGTCGCCGATGGTCACCTCGCCCACCGGGGTGGTCGCCGTCCGCACGGCCGCCACGACCTCGCCGGCCAGCACGTCGGCTGCGGCCGTGGCCAACAGGTCGAGGTCGAGGTCGACCTCGTCGGCGACGGCCAGCGCGGCCAGGACGGACGGCGGCGTCGATGCCTCCTCGACCACGTGCAGGTCGGGGCCCTCCTCGGCCCGCGACACGGTCGCGGCGGTGCGGGCAGTCGGCACGGCATTGCGGTTGCCGGGCAGCAGCACGACGTGCTCGGCGTTGGTCCGGGCCGCCGATGCCAGCAGGTCGGCGACGCTGGGCAGCGAGCCCGGTCCCCCGACGACCACCTCGATGCCCGGACCGGCCACCAGGTCGCGCAGCGCCGTGCTCGGCAGCACCGCGACATGGCCGATGGGGCGCCTCGCGACCCTGGCCTCGACCGTTGGCCGGTCGATCTGGTCGGCGAACGCGTGCACCTCGACCCGTTCGGCCGTCCCGAGCCGTTCGCCGACCGCCACCGCGTCGTCCACCCGGTTGGTGTGGACGTGGACGTTGAGGAGGCCACCGCAGGCCACGACCACCACCGAGTCCCCCAGCCCGGTCAGTTCCCGGCGCAGTACGTCCGCGCGCTCGTCGGGGGCCTCCAGCAGGTACTGGACCTCGAACTGGTACTCCAACGAGCCGGACTCCCGGCTGATCTCGCCGGTGCCCTGGCTGCGTCGCACGGGCGGTGGCTGGCTGGGGACCTCGTCGCCCTGCAGGTGGGCACGCAGCGCGATGATCGCCACCTCGAAGCCACGCGCGCCAGCGTCCACCACGCCCGCGAGACGGTTCGCCTCCAGCACGTCCCGGGTCCGCGCCACCGCCAGGGCGACCGCGTCGGCGACCTGTTCGAGGGCACCGGGCAGGTCGAGGTGGTCGGCTCTGGCGCGCTCGGCGGCGTCGACCGCCTCGTCCATGGCCGTCAGGATCGTGCCCTGCACGGGGTCCCCGACCGCGGCGTAGGACAGGTCGCGCGCACCGGACAGGAAGCCGGCGAGGTCGTCGGTCGTGAAGGGGTCCTCGGTGACGTGCTCCAGCAGTGCCCGGATGACCTGGGAGAAGATCACACCGGAGTTGCCACGGGCGCCACGCACGGCACCGTGACCCAGTTGGCGGGCCCGAGTCGCCGGGTCGGCGTCGAGGTCGACCTCGGCCAGCGCCGCACGCACGGTCATGACCAGGTTGGTGCCGGTGTCGCCGTCGGGGACGGGGAAGACATTGAGGCCGTCCACCTCCTCGCGCGCGATGGCCAGTGCCGACTCGATGGTGGTCATCACCTCGACCAGCGTCGCCAGCGTGACCGCGCGGCCGGCCCCCGGGGCGGGCACCTCGTCGGGACCACCGTCGGCGTCCGGTCGCTGCTCGGAGTCGCCGTCTGGATCGGGTCGGGGCGAATCCATGCCGTCACCTCCCGCTGGTCGTCGTCGCCGGGCGCGGGCGGCCGATCGGGGCCGCTCCGGCACGTGTGGCCGATGCCCGGCAGCCTAGGTGTCGGGCATCGACCCCGCTCACCCCTGATCAGACGCCGCCGACACCGGGACGGTTCCTTTCGGTGGGCGTCCTCGGGCGAGCCGCGACCTGCCACCGGGACGACACCCGCGGCGGTCCCCGGGCCGCGGTCACCCCGCCACGGCGTAGCATCCGGGTGTCCCGACCGACGGAGCCACCGGGTGCTGACCGTTCGCCACCTCGACAGCGGGGGCTGCCGCCTGTCACGGCTCGACGAGGTGCTGGCCGCCGTCGCGCCGGCCGCGATCGCGGCTCCGCGCGACCCCCACGACGAGCACCGCCACGACCCGGTGGTCCCCGAGCCGTCGACCGAGCCGTCGACCGAGCCGGCCACCGAAGGGGACACCGACGCCGGACCGTCCACCAGCACCGACCCGCTGCTGTCGACCGATCGCGACGACGGATGGTTCTGGGTCGACGTCAGCGAACCCACGGAGGTCGAGGAGCGGGTGCTGCTGCAACTCGGCGTCCACCAGTTGCTGGAGGAGGACATGCGCTCCGATCGCCACCTCCCGAAGGTCGAGTTGTCGGGCGAGCAGTTGTTGATGGTGGTGCACGCACTGCGCGTGGACGACCAGGGCGAGGACCACGAGGTCGCCACCTCCGAGGTCGACGTCCTGATGTCCCCCCGGCTGCTGGTCACCTGGCACCGCCGCCTCGTGCCGTCGGTCGCGGCACTCGGTGACCACCTCGACCGCTCCCCCGGCGCGTCGCCCGAGCGCCCGATCATGCTGCTGCAGTCGATGCTCGACACCATCACCGACGTCTTGATCCCCTTCGTCGACCACTTCGAACGTCGACTGGACATCATCGAGGAGGACCTGCTGTCGACGCCCACCGAGGCCACCCGCGACGACCTCTACCGGCTCCAGCGTGACGTCATCCAACTGCGGCGCGTGGTCGTCCCGCAGGCGGAGGTGATGCGCCGAGCCAGCCGGGAACTCCAACCGCTGGTCGCCAGCGGCCAGGTGGAGGAGTCGGACCTGCCCCGGTTCCGCGACATCTACGACCACCTCTACCGGATGCAGGAACTGTCCGAGTCCTACAGCAAGCTGCTGGACTCGGCGCTGGACACCTACCGCGCGGCCCAGGACGACGAACTCAACGACATGCTGCGGGTGCTGACCCTGGTGTCGGCGCTGTTGCTGCCGATCTCGGTCCTGGCCGGAATCTGGGGCACCAACTTCGCCAACCTGCCGGGCGCCACGACGTCGGTCGGGTTCTGGATCATGAACGCCTGCTTCCTGGCGCTGATGGGGAGCATGGGGCTGTGGTTCCGGGCCCGCGGGTGGATCGGCGGCCAGGCCGACCGCGAGGCCAGCGATCGTCGCGCGCGGCTGTCGGACTCGCTGGACGTGCCGATGCTGGGCACGATCCTGAAGGTCCCGGTGGCAGGAGCCCGCACCCTCGGTCGCGGCACGAAACGCCTGTTCCGCCACTGATCCCCGGACGGAAGGCCGGCCAGCCACCCGAAGAGGCACCCGGGCACGCGGCCTGCGGGTCGATCCACAGGTCCCCGGATGGGATGCCACAGGAGGTCGCCGCGTTCGTAGCGTCAGCCAGACTCCCGACGACCAAGGAGACCGGGATGAACAGCACGAACCTGGTGGGACGGCTGACCGCCACCCCACGACTGCGCCACACCCCCACCGGGGCGGCCGTCACCGACCTGCGACTGGCCGTCGACCGCCGATCCGACGGCACCGACTTCCTGACCGTGACGGCCTGGAACCGCACGGCCGAGGTCGTGACCGAACACCTCACGACCGGTCGGCGGATCGCCGTGTCGGGTCGCCTGGAACAGCAGACCTGGACCGACCGCGACAGTGGCGCCAACCGCGAGAAGGTGGTCGTCGTCGCCGACCGCATCGACTTCCTCGACGCACCCCGCCGAGCCGATGCCGACCCGACCGCGGCGACGGGGGCACCGACGCTCGGCGACAACGACGCCGACGACCTGGCCGAGGCATCGGCGTCCTGATGCATCAGCCACCATCCCCGGGTCGATGCGATTCCCGGGAACCCTCCCGACTGCCGGGAGGCAGCGTCGCCCGGCGATGTCGGCGGCGACACCGGTCCGGGCGTGGTCCGGACCGGCGTCGTGGCGCACGACCCCCTACAGGAGATCGCCGGTCCACCGGTGCTCCTGCACCTTCAGTTCACCGTCCTCGACGACGAGTGTGTAGGTGCTGGTTCCCACTCGACCTTCCGGCGGGTAGAAGTTCGACGTGACGACGTCGTCCTCGGCGACCACGAACGGATCCTCGCTGATGATGACGAGATCACCGGTTCGCTCCCCGTGCTGACCGCCTTCGCGCAGGGCGGGGAAGTAGCTGGCCTGGGTCGACCTGTCGGCGGTACCACGTTCGTCGACGAACTGGAAGTCCTCGGCAGCCACCGCCAGGAAGAGGTCGGCGTCGTAGGTGTTGTAGGCCTGCCCGATCGCATCCACGACGTCCATGGCGTCCTGGGCGGTGAAGGCGGATGCCTCGGTCGGGTCCGGCGCGGGGGGTTGCGTCGTCGGTGGCGCGGTCGTGGTCGGTGCCGGGGCGTCCTCGGCAGTACTCGCCGGATCGTCGACCGCTGCTGCGGTGCCGTCGTCGGTACCGCACCCGCTGAGCAGCAACGTCGCGACGGCGAGTGCCGGCACGACCGTCCTGATTCCCATGTTCGTCATCGTTCGAACCCTTCTCCGTCGCCCTTCCGAGTGAAGGACTGGTGTCTGCACGGTGCAACCCGCTGATCCAGTCTTGCTCCATCCGACTTAACGATCGCTTTCCTGTCACCGGCCGGGTCGCTGGGACCACGCGGTTGCCACGGGCACGACGCCGTTGCGGATGTCGGGCTGGTGCTGACCTGAAGGAGTATCGTCGAGCGATGGAGTTCCGGGTGCTCGGTCCGTTGGAGGCGCGCCGAGACGATCACGCGATCGAACTCGGCGCGTACCGCCGACGTTCCCTGCTCGCACTGTTCCTCACCTCGCCGAACACGGTCCTGTCGACCGATCGGATCATCGACGCCCTCTGGGGTGACCCCGAGGGGGATCGGCAGAAGGCGTTGTGGGTCCACATCTCCGGACTTCGCTCGGCGCTCGAACCCGACCGGAAGAAGCGAACGGACGGCACGTTCCTGCTGACCCGCTCACCGGGCTACGTCCTGCGGGTCCCACCCGACTCCATCGACGCGGAACGCTTCGAGCGCCAGGTCGCAGCGGGATGCGCAACGCTGGACGCCGACCCGGCCGCCGCGGGAGCACTCCTGCGCGACGCACTGGCCCTGTGGCGAGGTTCCCCGTTCGCGGACGTCGAGTACGAGCAGTTCGCCCAACCGGAGATCGCCCGCCTCGAAGCGCTCCGATTCGAGGCGATCGGTGCCCGCATCGAAGCCGACCTGCGTTGCGGTCGAGCACGAGAGCTCGTCGGCGAACTGGAGTTCCTGGTCCGGTTGCATCCGCTCCGGGAGGAACTGACCGGCCAGCTGATGGTGGCGCTGTACCGGTCGGGTCGCCAGGCCGATGCCCTGCGTGCCCATCGACGATTGAGGGGCCGTCTCGCCGAGGAGGTCGGTCTCGATCCGTCCGAACCGCTCCGCCGGCTGGAGACCCAGATCCTCACCGGCGACGCCGCCCTCGACCTCGCGCCGAACGCTGCGACGTCATCGGACGCCTCCGGACTGACGGTTCGCAGCTACGCGCTCCGCGAGCAGATCGGCCGGGCACCGGCCGGCACGACGTACCGAGCCCGCCAGGTGTCGGTCGACCGGGATGTCGCGATCACGGTCGTTCGACCCGAACGGGCCAACGAGCCGGACTTCATCCGCCGCTTCGAGGCCAACGCCCAGCTCGTGGCCCAACTCGAGCATCCGCACATCGTGCCGCTGTACGACTTCTGGCGCGAGCCGGACGCGGCGTACCTGGTCACACGGTTGATCGGCGCAGGAACCCTTGGCGACCTGATCGCTGCAGGGACGCCGGCGGTGGAGCAGGTGCTGCGAATCGCCGAACAGGTTGGTGGCGCACTGGAGGCGGCCCACGACGCTGGCGTGGTGCATGGCGACCTCAGGCCGGGCAGCGTCGTGATCGACCACGACGGCAATGCGTACCTCTCGAACGTCGGGATCGCATGGGGTGACCGGTCGCAGCGGTCGACCGACGCAGATGCCGCAGCCCACGCGCCACACCTCGCACCGGAGGAACTCACCGGCGGCGCCGCGACGACGGCGTCGGACGTGTACAGCTTCGGCGTCCTCCTCGCGCAGGCCATCGGCGGACGGCTCGACCCGTTGGAGGATCTGCGCCCCCGGCTGGCGCCGGCGGTCCGGGAGGTGGTCGACCAGGCAACCCACCGCGACCCGTCGAAGCGACCACGACGGCCGCTCGCCCTCCTGGTCTCGCTCCGCGCCGCCGTCGGGGTCCCCGAACCCGAAGACACGACGCGGCAGGCCATCGTCGCCAATCCGTACAAGGGCCTCCGGGCGTTCGACGCGAGTGACGCCGACAGCTTCGCCGGGCGCGAACGCATCGTTGCCGACCTTCTGCGCCGCGTGGAGGAACCAGGTCGTTCGGGGCGATTCGTCGCACTCGTCGGACCAAGCGGCTCGGGCAAGTCCAGCATCGTCCGCGCCGGCGTCCTGCCGGCACTCCGGCGGGGCGAGGTCGCTGGTTCGCAGCGCTGGTTCATCACGATGATGACGCCCGGCGGCCACCCGTTCGAGGCGCTGGAGGAGGCGCTTCGCCACGTCGCCGTCGACCCTCCCGTCGACCTGCTCGAGCGGCTCGCCTCCGACGGGATCGTCCCGACGGTGCGTCCCCTGCTCCGGGGCGACAACGCGGAACTCGTGGTGCTGATCGACCAGTTCGAGGAGCTCTTCTCGCTGGCCTCGCCGACGGCAGCGACGTCGTTCATGGAGGCCCTGGCGACAGCGGTCGACGCGGACTCCGCACCGGTCCGTTTCCTGATCACGCTCCGGGCCGACTTCTACGACCATCCCCTCCGAAATCGGGCGTTCGCCGCCCTCCTCGAGGCACGAACCGTGCTGATCACCCCGATGAGCGAGGCGGAACTCCAACGGGCGATCACGGCTCCGGCTGCTGCCGCGGGAGTGGACTTCGAGCCGGGTCTCACGGCCCACGTCGAGGCCGACATGGCGGGGCAGACGACGGCGCTGCCGCTCCTCCAGTACGCGCTGACGGAAGTGTTCGAACAACGCCGCGGCTCGACCATGACCATCGAGGCCTACCGCCGTCTCGGCGGCGTCGCCGGCGCGCTGAGTCACCGAGCCGAGCGTCTCCACGACAACCTCTCGTTGCCGGACCAGGAGCTCAGCCGGGAGATCTTCCTGCGCCTGGTGGCGCTCAACGACAACGGTCTCGACACCCGTCGACGAGCACCCGTCGACGAGCTGTCCGAGGGAGATCGCGACGACGTCGATCGAGTCCTCGACACGTTCGGACGTGCCCGGCTCCTGAGCTTCGATCGCGACCCGGTGTCACGACGCCCCACCGTCGAGGCCGCCCACGAGGCACTCATCGAGGAGTGGACGCGGCTGCGCACCTGGATCGCCGACGCTCGCAGCGACATCCGGCTCCAGCGGCGGCTGGAAGCCGCGTCCGAGCACTGGTCGGACAACGGGCACGACCCGGACTTCCTGCTGAAGGGATCCCAGCTCGGCCCCTACGACGGCTGGGGCGAGAGCCCACCCGTGCGGCTCACCTCGTCCGAACGCGGCTACCTGCTGGCGTCTGCCGGGCAGGCGGAGCGCGACGCCGCCCTCGAACGCCGCCGCGTTCGTCGCCTGCGGAGACTCGGCGTCGGCGTCGGCGCGGCACTGGTCCTGGCGCTGGTCTCGGGCGCCGTGGCGCTCGGCCAGCGTGACCGGGCCGACGAGCAGACCGCGGTGGCGATCGACGCGTCCACGGCAGCCGACGTCGCCACACTCATCAGTCGCGCAGCGTCGGCAGGAACGGACGACCCGGAGTTGGGACTCCTCCTGGCGCTGGAGGCCCGCTGGCGTCAGCAGGGCCCCGACACCGATCGTGCCGTCCTCGCCGCGCTCGGAACAGCCAACATCGCCAGTCGGATCTCGGTCCGACGCGCACTCGAGTCCGACTGTGGGCCGGTGGTCGGCGGCTTCGAGCGCGAGGTCGCGACGATCGAGGGTCGGATGGTCGCACGGGACCCCCTGGGCGGCGACCTTGTCGACCTCGGCCCTGCCCCGGCGCCGTGCGCCGTCGGCGACCGCAACGACGAGATGGGGTTCGCACAGGCGTCGGACGGCCGCACGTTGTGGCTCGGGCCCACGCTCGACACCAGGGTCGACTTCGATCGCCGGACGGTCATGCGGGAGATGACAACGGAGCGGGCGCTGCTGGTTCGCAACCAGGCCACCGGCGACGAGGTGGTGGTCGTCGACGCACGCACGGGGCAGCAGGTGGGCTCGACGGTCTCGGTCGGGTTCGTGTCGTCCACGGCGTCGGCCGCGGACGGGTCACGCTTCGCCGTCACGTCCAGCGTCAGTGGCGTCGGGGAGGACGGCCCGTCCGAGGGGTCGACCGTGGTCATCGACGCCGCCAGCGGTGAGGTGCTCGTCGATCGTGACGAGCCGGCGTTCGGGAAGGCCTTCTTCGATGACTCCTCGGGCCAGTTGATGATCGCCTCCTTCGACGGGTCATTGTCGCTGGTCGACCCGGTGACGGGCGTGCCATTCCAGACAGTCGACACGGGGTTGGCGGACGCCCCGCTGGGGCTGTGGGCACGCGACGACGGTTCGCTGATCGGGGCCTACGTCGATCGCGTGCGCTTCATCGATGTCGACACCGGTGAGGTCCGGGACGGCCCATCGGTCGACGTGTTGGGGGCCGCTGCCCTGACGTCGGGGCGCTACCTGACGGCCTGGTCGGTCGATGGCGACGTCGCCGTCTACGACCTGGTGTCCAACGCCGTGCTCGGCGAGACGTACCGCGTCGGGTCGGGCCATCAGGCCGTCGGCGCCGGCAGCGTCGGGATCGTGGACGGCAGTGATGACCAGACATCGGTGTCGGTCGTCGATCTCGCGACCGGCGCCGTCTCGATGCCGCTGCTCCCCGGCCCCGGCGGCATGCCAGTCGATCCCGTGGCGCTGTTCCCGGCGGAGGACGGTCTGTGGGCGGTGTCGGGCGACCACGTCCTGGCCCATTGGCAGGACGGCCAACTCGTCGACGCGCTCCCCCTGGGCAGCGTCGACGGCGTCATCGGTGGCCTCTGGCAGGGAAGCGGCACCATGTTCGGCGACTACTACGCGGTCCACGGCCGTCGGCCCGACCGGACCGAGGAGGCCGTCCTCGTCCGGTTGCGGCCCGGGCCGCCGGAGGTCGTGTTCACGGTGGAAACAGGGGCCCTGACGGGCGTCCTCCAACCAACCTGGGAGGGCGGGTTGCACGTGATCGGCGACGACGGGACCGTCACCACGTATGGCCCGGAGGGCAACGTCGTGGACACCGTCGTCACGCCCGCCACGTCGCCCGACACCGTGGCCCTCGACCCGAGTGGGACTCGCTTGGCGATCGGATCGACGGACACGAACGCGGTCGTGATCATCGACCTCGCGACGACGACGATCGAGACCGTGCCGGGTGTGCGTGCGGCGACGACGTTCGGGTTCAACGCGGATGGGTCGATCCTGGCGATGTCGCTGGGCGATGGGACGATCCGGCTCTACGAGATCGGCCAAGGGGTTCCGGTCACCGTCTTCACCGGACGCCGACGGGGCCCGGCAGCCGAACCGGGCTGGTACGACCCGGCGGCTCGCTCGGTCTGGATGCCGATCGACGACAGTGTCGTGGAGGTGTTCCTCGACGCCGACCTGTGGGCCGATCGGGCGTGCGGTGTGCTCTCCCGCGACTTCACCCAGACGGAATGGGACCTGTACGTCCCCGGCGATCTCCCGCTTCGCCGGGTGTGCGGCGACGACACCTGATCGCCCCGACCTCGGCCCCCGAACGCGTGTCGGACGTCCCCCACGGCATTGCTGTCGGCGGCTCAGCGCAGCCGTTGCTCCACGGCCGCGACCACCGCGGCGATGCCGTGCACCGTGAACACGATCGAGTAGTGGTTCACGTCGTCGACCTCGACCAGTTCGACGTGGTCGAGGTCGCCCAGCACGTCGGCGGTCAGGTCCGGGTCGTGGAAACCCGGCGGCTGGTCCAACAGGTCGCGCGGCGCCCGCAGGAACGTGCTCGGCAGCGTGGTGCGGGCCAGCGCGGTGGTGGCGACCTCGTCGGTCAGGATGTCGCCGCCGTCGGCGATCACCGCGTCCCGCGACACCCGCGACCGCCACTGGCCGTCCTCCTCGACCAGGTCCCACACCAGGTACTCGCGGGCCTCGTCCAGGATCGGGCCGACGGCGGGGTGCTCGCGCCAGCGGTCCAGCACCTCGTCGATCGACTCGAAGGTCAGTTCCAGCCGCGCCATCGCCGGCCCCAGCACCTGGCCCAGTGCCTGATCGACGGTGACCCCAGCGGGCAACGGCGCCGGTGCCACCGGCAGGCCGCCGTCGACCAGCACCAGGCCGGCGAACCGGTCCGGGTGCCGCATCGCCGCGTTGGCCACGATCCAGCCGCCCATGGAGTGGCCGAGCAGCACCGGGGCCTGGGCGCCGACGTGGTCCGCAACGGCGAGCAGGTCGTCGGCGTGGGTGGCCAGCCCGTACGGCCCGGGATGGGTGCCGGACGCACCACGACCCCGATGGTCGACCGCCACCACGGCGACACCCCGATCGGCCAGGGCCGTCGCGACCGCGTCGAATGAACGCAGGTTCGCGGTGATGCCGTGGCTGAGGAGCGCTCGCACCGGCCCGTCGCCCCAGCGACCGATCGCGAGGTGGCCGTCGCCGACGACCACCTGCTCGACCCGGTCCGGCCCACGATGCTCGGGGATCCGGCGTGCCACGACGGGATCGTTGGCAGCGGCATGCTGGTCGGGCGACATCCGGTGACTCCTCGCAGGTGGGCGGCAGTGGCACGGTCCCGTCGCGGTGTCACGCGGCGGACCGAGGTCACAGCATGCCACGGGCTCGGGCCACCCCACCGGAGCGGGGCGGCCCGGAACCGAAACGACCGCCACCCGGACGGGTGGCGGTCGACGGTGTTCGCGGCCCGGTGGGCGCGCGCCGGGTCAGTTCTTGACGACGGGGCGCTGGACCTTGCCGGCCTTGAGGCAGGAGGTGCACACGTTGAGGCGCTGGGGACGGCCCTCGTGCTGCACCCGCAGCTTCTGGATGTTGGGGTTCCACCGACGGCTCGACCGGCGGTGGGAGTGGCTGACCTGCTTGCCGAACCAGGGGCCCTTGTTGCAGATGTCACAGGTGGAGGCCATGGCGATGCTCCTGAGGTGTGGTGGTCGCTGCGCGCGTGGGTGCACGGGTCGGCGGGCAGGCCGAGGCGCAGGCTGGTCGAACGTGATGTGGACGGGATGGGGACGTCGCGTGACGCGACAGCGCCACCGAGCGGGCGCGAACGAAGATGTTATCAGAACCCGGTCAACGGCCGCCGCCCGTGCCTGCACACTGCCGGGACCATGCCCCCGGCGTCATGCCCGAGGTTGGTCCCGCGCGGCCTCCAGGGCCAGGTCCAGCAACCGCTCGACCAGGTCGGCGTAGGCCATCCCCTCGGCCTGCCACAACATCGGCAGCATCGACGACGGGGTGAACCCCGGAATGGTGTTGATCTCGTTGAGCCACAGCGAGCCGTCGCGTTCGAGGAAGAAGTCCACCCGCGCCATCCCCCGGCACCCGATGGCCAGCCAGGCCTGGGTCGCGTGGCGATGGATCCGGTCCACCACGTCGGGGGCGATGTCGGCCGGCACGTGCAGGGCCGAGTCGTCGATGTACTTGGCCTCGAAGGTGTAGAACTCGTCGGACGGGACGATCTCCCCGGGTGCGGTGATCACGATCTCGTCGTTGCCCAGGATCCCGACCTCGACCTCGCGCGGACGATCGAGTCCCTGCTCGACGATCACGACCCGGTCGTAGCCGAAGGCCTCGTCCAGTCCGGCCGACAACTGGTCCCGGTGGCGCGCGAGCGTGATCCCGATCGAGGACCCCTGACGCGCCGGCTTGGTGAACATCGGGTACGACAACGCCGCCTCGACCTCGTCGAGCACGGCCGACCCGTCCCGCTGCCAGCGCGCCCAACTCACGGGCAGGTACGGCAACTGCGGGAGGCCACGGGCCTTGAATGCCAGCTTCATCGCCCGCTTGTCGATCCCCACCGACGATGCGGTGACGTCGGCACCCACGCACGGCACGCCGACCGTGGCCAGGTAGCCCTGGATCGCGCCGTCCTCGCCGAACGGGCCGTGCAGGACCGGGAAGGCGACGTCGACCAGCCCGAGGTCGTGGGCGGTGTCGCCGTCCAGGCGCAGCAGGTGGGCGCCGTCGGCCCGGCGCACCAGTGTCACGGGATCCCCGGCGTCGGGCTGCACCTCTGGCAGGGGCGACCCGGGGGCCGGCTCGATCGTGCCGTCGGTCAGCAGCCAGCGACCGTCGCGGGTGATCCCGACCGCCACGACGTCGAACCGGTCGCGGTCGATCACCTCCAGGACCGATCGCGCCGACAGGCACGAGACCGGGTGTTCGCTGGACTGCCCGCCGTACAGGACGAGCACGCGCTGGCTGGCCATCGCCGTGTCCTTGGGTCGTCGTGTCGTCATCGGTCGGCGTGCTGGCCGTCACGATCCGGCCGCGGCCGGGTCGAGGACGGTAGCGGCGTGGACCCTCCACCCGGGCGAGCGTCCCCGACCGACCGGGACACGCCGGCCGCCGGCCGCCGGACGCCGACCGCCACGACAACGGCATATCGTGCCGGGTCACGCCACTGCCGATGACGAGGAACACGCCCCATGTCCACCACCACGGGAACCAGCTCGATCGACTTCGACGGCCGGGTCGCCGTCGTGACCGGCGCCGGGGGCGGGCTGGGACGGACCCACGCGTTGGAACTGGCCAGCCGCGGCGCGCGCGTCGTGGTCAACGACCTGGGTGGCGCCAGGGACGGTTCGGGGTCGGGCTCGGGCATGGCCGACGCCGTGGTGGACGAGATCACCGACGCCGGGGGCGAGGCCGTCGCCAACTACGACGGCGTCCACACCTGGGAGGGTGGCGAGGCCATCGTGGCCACGGCGTTGGACACCTGGGGCCGCATCGACATCGTGGTCAACAACGCCGGGATCCTGCGCGACGTGACGCTCCACAAGATGGACCAGGCCCAGCTCGACGCGGTGCTGAAGGTGCACCTCTACGGGGCATTCCACGTCACCCGGGCGGCATGGTCGCACCTGCGCGACCAGGGCTACGGGCGGGTCGTGAACACCGCCTCCGGGTCCGGCCTGTACGGCAACTTCGGCCAGTCCAACTACTCGGCGGCCAAGCTCGGCCTGGTCGGGCTGACGCGCACGCTGGCACTGGAGGGCGCCCGGTACGGGATCCTGGCCAACGCCATCGCGCCGGTGGCGGCCTCGCGGATGACCTCCGACATCATGCCAGAGGCGTTGCTGGCCAAGCTCCAGCCCGAGGAGGTCTCGCCGCTGGTCGCGTGGCTGGTGAGCGAGGCCAACACCACGACCGGGCGGATCTACTCGGTCGGTGGTGGCTACATCGCCCGGGTCGCCATCGTCGAGGGCACGCCCGTGACCTTCGACACCACCCCCACGGTCGAGGAGGTCGCCGCCGCCATCGGTGCCACCGAGGACCTGGGCGACGACGTCGTCGAGTTCGAGCACGGGGTCATGGAGCAGACCGGCCGGATCGTCACCGCCCTCGGCATCGAAGCTTGATGTCCGGTCGGCCACGGCGGGGGGACACGGGCTGCGACACCATTCGGGCGTGACGGGCTGACCCGTGACCAGACGATTCGACCGCAGGAGCAACGGCATGTCCGACACCGATGTCATCGACCTGATCCTGGACGACCACCGGCGCTTCGAGGCGTTGCTGCGGAAGGTCCGCAACACCGAGGCCGACCGGGCCGCCGTCCGGGACGACCTGTCGGCGCTGCTCGTTGCCCACGCCGAGGCCGAGGAGTCCGAGGTCTACCCGAACCTGCGTCGCACGGACGCGATCGACGAGGACGAAGCCGAGCACGGGGCCGAGGAGCATGCCGAGGGCCACGAGGCGCTGCTGGCCCTGTTGGAGGTCGACGACGTCGACTCCGAGGACTTCAGCGAGGCCGTGCATGAACTGTCCGAGGCCCTGAGCCACCATCTCGACGAGGAAGAACGCACCATCCTCAACCCGGCGCGCGAAGACGTCGCACAGGACATCCGCGAGGAGCTGGGCCGGGCCTTCAGCGCCGCCCGACAGGGCCACCTGGACGACGACTGCGGTGACATCGACAACGTCCGCCGGCTGGTCGAACGCGCCCAGCAACGCGGTGATCTGCCAGCCTGACCGCGCCTGACCTCGCGCTTGAGCGCTCGGTCAGGTTTGCAGAACTCGCTCCGCTCGTTCTGCGCTGAGGTGGGCCGGCGGGCTAGTCGTTGAGACCGTAGAGTTCGGGCTTCGCGGAGCGGGACAGGAGGGCCTCCAGGGCGTCGCGGGCGTCCAACCCGTCGTGGATGACGGCCACGACCCCGCGGGCGATCGGCATCTCGACGTCGTGCTGGTCGGCGAGCGCCACGATCGCCTTCGACGACTTCACGCCCTCGGCGACCATGGTCATCGACGCGAGCACGTCGTCGATGGTCTCGCCCTTCCCAAGGCGCGTGCCGACGGTCCGGTTGCGAGACTTCGGTGAGGTGCAGGTCGCGACCAGGTCACCGACTCCTGCCAGTCCCCCGAACGTCAGCGCCTGGCCGCCGAGTGCCACGCCCAGCCGTTGCATCTCGGCCAGGCCACGGGTGATCACCGTCGCCATGGTGTTGTCGCCGAACCCCATGCCGTGGGCGATGCCTGCGGCCAGCGCCACCACGTTCTTGACCGCCCCGCCGACCTCGACACCGACCTTGTCCGGGTTGGTGTAGACCCGGAAGTACGGGGCGTGCGCGGCCTGCTGGACCCGCTCCGCGTGCCACTGGGACGGGCTGGCGGCGACGGTCGCGGCCGGGAGTCGCTGGGCGCACTCCTTGGCGAGGTTGGGCCCGGAGACGACCACGATCCGGTCCGGGTCGGTGTCCAGGCCCTGGGCGATCACCTCCGAGCCGAATCGCCGAGTGGCCACGTCGACGCCCTTGATCAGGCTCGCCAGCGAGGCGTCGGCGGGGACGGCCCCACCCCACGTGCGCAGCTGGTCCTCGATCCCGATCGAGGGCACCGCCAGGACCACGACCTCCGCGTCGGCCAGCGCCTCCTCGGGATCATCGGTGGCCCGGATCGCGGGCAGCGTCGTCCCGGGGAGGTACGCCTCGTTCGTGCGCTGCTCGTTGATCTCGTCGGCGACCTGGCCCCGACGGGCCCAGATCACCACGTCCTCACCGGCGTCGTGGCACATCAGGGCGTAGGCGGTCCCCCATGACCCCGCCCCCATCACGGCGGTCGAACCCATGCCTGCTCCTGTGGTCGACATGGCGCGACGCTACTCCCCCGTCCGCCCGCACGAGGCCGATCCCGACCGGGCCGAGCCGGCCGTTATGCTCGCCGGCACGCGATCGACGTCCGGAGCCGGTGCATGCCCCAGGGAACCGTCAAGAGCTTCGACCACGACACGCACGAGTCCGTGGTGCTGACCGACGACCTGGTGGAGCACCCCGTCCCCGCACAGGCCTTCGAGTTGGCCGCCCTGCTCGAACTGCGCATCGGTCAACGAGTGCGCTTCGAGTTCGTGGACGACGGCGACGGTGGCGAGACGATCGGGCAACTCGGCCTGGTGAGCATCTAGGCGGAGGAACCGCGGTCGGCCTGCTCAGTCGGCAGGCTCGTCGCGGTTCACGGGCTGGTCGCCGTCCCGCGTGACACCGAATTCATCGAGTTCGGCCACGCGCAGCCGGATGATCCGGCCGAACCGATAGGCCGGGATCTTCCCCTCGTCGATCAGGCGGTACAGGTCCTGCACGGTGACACCGAGACGCTTCGCAGCCCCCGGTGTTCCGATCCACGTGTCATCTGTCATGGCGAGATCGTACGCGATGCAACTATTTCTGTGCCAATCACTGCTGTGGTCCCTCCATGGATCCCGGTGCTGACCATCACCGCGACGAGCATCGACCGATGTCGACCGACGCCTCGGCGTGTGTGCAGTCCCATGGGCCCCCCGGCGCTCGCTCGTCATACTGCCACGGCGGCCTGCCTCGACGCAACAACGACCCACCGACCTTGCATGATGAAGGCTACTTCATTATCGTGAATCCAGTATTGTGAAGTCATGGAGCCACCCCGGCTCTCCGACGGCCTCCACCTTGGCCGGTCGGCCACCCGACACGACGTCCGGGCCCCACATCGACGACCTCGGCGACGACGACACGCCGGAACGGGACGCGCTCACGGGCGTCGGACAGGTCCTGCGCCGCGCCCGGGGCGAGCGGTTCAGCATCGAGGAACTCGGGCGACGCGCAGGTGTCAGCCCCGGCCTGATCAGCCAGGTCGAACGCGGCCTCGGCAACCCGTCGTTCCGGTCCCTGCACAAGCTGGCGAACGCGCTCGGCCTACGGGTCGGCGACCTGCTCGACGGTGACGGGGCCGAGGAGCGTCGACGGGTCGTGCGCGCCGACCAGCGCCGGACCATGGGGGTGGGCGCCCTGACCTACGAACTGCTGGTGCCCGACCTCAACGGCCAACTGGAGGTCCTGCTGACCACCCTCCCCCAGGGCTTCGACAACCGCGAGCACCCCTTCGC
>JAGXFT010000170.1 GCA_024637135.1 Nitriliruptorales bacterium
CGGCCAGCGGGCCGCCGTGGCGACCGCGCTGGCCCATCCGGTGAGCGTCCTGACCGGGGGGCCGGGCACCGGCAAGACCAGGACCGTGGCAGAGGTCGTGGCCGCCGCCGCCGCGCTGGGCGCGGACGTCGCGTTGTGTGCGCCGACCGGCCGCGCCGCCAAACGGGTCGAGGAACTGGTCGGGATGGAGGCCTCCACCATCCACCGGATGCTGGGCGCGCGGCCGACGGACTCGATCGATGGCGGGGGAGGCTTCGTGTTCCTCCACGACCGGGACTCGCCGCTGGGCTTCGACCTGGTCGTGGTGGACGAGGTGTCGATGTGCGACACCGCCCTGATGCGCTCGCTGGTCGTCGCGATCGAGCCGGGCACACACCTGGTGCTGGTCGGCGACGCCGACCAGTTGCCGTCCGTCGGCTCCGGGAACGTGCTGGCCGACGTCGTCGCGTCCGGCGTGGTGCCCACCACCCATCTCGACGAGATCCATCGCCAGGCCAAGTCGTCGCGGATCGTGTCGCTGGCCCGCGAGGTCAACGCCGGCGCGGTCGGCCCACTCGCGGGCATCGACGGCGACGTGTTCATGGCCGAGGAGGGTCGCCGCGACGTCATCACCGCCCGTGTCGTGGAGGCGGTGGCGACACGCGCGCCGGAGTACTTCGACGTCGAGGTGGCCGACATCCAGGTCATCGCGCCCATGTATCGCGGGCCCTGCGGCGTGGACGCGCTCAACGCCGCGCTCAAGCACCGCCTGAACCCGGACGCCGGGCAGCGGTCGTACCGCGGCATGCAGGTCGGGGACAGGGTCATGGTGACCCGCAACGATCCCGAACTCGACGTGTCCAACGGGGACGTCGGCACGGTCGTGGACGTGGCGGGGTCCGGCGGGAGCCAGTCCCTGCAGGTGCAGGTCGCGGGGCGGACGGTGACCTTCGACGGCGAGAGCGTGGCCGAGTTGACCCACGCGTGGGCCATCACCGTGCACAAGTCCCAGGGTGGGCAGTGGCCGGTGGTGGTGCTGGTGGCGGACCGCAGCCATTCGCGGATGCTGCGCCGCAACCTGCTCTACACCGCGATCAGCCGGGCCGAACGGGCCCTGATCGTCGTCGGCCAGGCCGAGTCACTGGCCATGGGAGCCGGCCGCCGCGCCGACACCGCCCGCACCACCGGCCTCGCCGCCCGCCTCCGACTCGCCGCCGGGTGACCTGAGGCCACCCCCACCACCGCCCGCGGTCACCCGAGGCCGAGCAGGCCGCCGTCGTCGTCGGACGACGGTCCGCCCGGGAGGCCGACCCCGTCGTCGGCGTCGAGCAGGTCGCCGACGATCGGCACGTCGACATCGTCCAGCCCGTCGGTGACGTCGTCGAGCACGGTGCCGGACCCGCCCGGGTCGGGTCCGTCCGCCGTGGGCTCCGGCGCGCTGGGGGTGGCCGACTCCTGTGTGGGTGCGGGGCGGTCATCGCCGCCGCCGGCGTCGGGCACCCCCAGCGGGGGGACCGGTCCGAGTGACTCCACGGTGTCCACGACTCGGTCGGTGCCCTCCCGGACCACCTCCTCGACCGAGCGGCGCTGCTCGGTCGGGTCGAGGCCGTCGGTCGAGCCGACTCGATCGAGTGCGTCCCCGAGTGACGTCCCCGAGGCGTCGAGGCCGGTCCCGGGCACGTCCCGCAGGTCGATCCGGTCGCGCAGTTCCGACACGATCCTGTCCGTCTCGGCCCCGGGGTCGAGGATGAGCGCACCCGCGGTGCTGAGGTGGAGTTCGGTCGGGATCGTGCCGAGCACGTCCAGCGACGGGACGTCGGGATCTCCCAGGACGTCGTCGACCTGCTCGCCGACGGGGCGATTCGGCTCGTCGCGCGACAGTGGGGTCGGGCCGTCGTCGGACTCGTCCGTGAGGTCCTCGTCGGAGGCGGGCCCCGCGTCCCCGTGCACCACGATGCCCGTGGCGGCGACCTCGACGGCCGACGGTTCGACCGCCTGGTCGAGCGAGCGCGTCTCGTCGCCAGCCGTTCCGGCGGCGTTCGCGCCGACCGCGATGGCGCTGGTTGCCGAACGTGTGACGCCGGGTTCGTCCGACGTCGTCGTGGGACCGGGATCGGTGGTCACGCCGACGGTCCCCACGACCAGGGCGATGCCCAGGCCCGCGGCGGCCACCTTGGCCGCCACCACGCCACTGGCGGAGGCGGTGCCCACCACCGCGGCCACCGAGGTGCCCCCGCCGATCGTCGCGGCGACGGCGCCGGTCATCGCGGGGCCGGCCAGCGTGGCGAGGGATGCGCCACCGCCCGGCGTGGCACCGACCGCTGCGGCGGTCGCGGCAGAGCCGACGGCGCCGGTCCCGGAGAACGAGGTGGCGGCCTGGACCTGGTCGATCCAGGCACCGACGAGCCCGTCCGACGGGAGGGCGGATCCCAGGTCGCGGACCGCGGTGATGAGGCGCGGGCCCCCGACCAGCCACATGATGCCGACCGCCGTCCGGTCGCCGGTCTTCGTGCGGTTCTCGAGGTGACGGCGGATGCGGGCCAGTGCGCGACACTGGATGACCCGGACGTTGGCCTGCGACAGGCCGAGTTCGTCGGCGACCGCTGCGGGGGAACGTTCGTCGATGATGCGCATCTGGAGCACGGCGCGCTGGCGGTCGGAGAGGATGTCGAAGGCGGCCATCGCGTCACTGACGGCTTCGGACCGGAGCAGCCCGGTGTCGACGTCGCCCTGGTCGGCGGGCGTGGGTTCATGGTCGGCGACCAGCACCAGTGGCGAGCGGTGGAACCGACGATGGCGGTCGGCGATGCGTCGGTGGGCGAGCACGAACAACCATGACCGGAGGGCGTCGCGGTCGCCCTGGAAGTCGTCGAGCTTGCGGACGGCGGTGACCAACACGTCCTGCACGACGTCGTCGGGCTGGCGGATGCCGCGGGAGCTGGCGTAGCCGGCGATGGCCGGTCCGAATTCCCGGACGAGGTCATGCCATGTCCAGGCCGTGCCGTCCGTGGTGGTCACGGCGACGCGCCGGTCGGCGGGTCGCCGGGTCGTCGTCGGTCGATCAGTGATGGTGAGCCGGGCAGCCACGTGTGTCCCCTTCTGGCTTCCCCCCCGTACGAATGAAGTTGTCGACCCCTTGCCTTCGACCCCTGGCGTTCGATCCCTGGTGCTGCGCGTCCGATCTCTGGTGCTGCGCGTCCACGTGCGGTTCGTGGCCGTCGAACCGTGCGGATTGGCCGCCCCGCGAGGGAGCGGCCAGCCCGTCCGGCGTGCCGGTGGTGCGTGGGTTCAACCCAATCCGAGGCCGCCGACGATGTCGGTGTCGAGCACGTCGACCTCCTCCAGCACGTGACCCACCACGTCGGCGTTCGTGTCGGGATTCGCCTCTGCATCGGTGTCCGTGTCGGCGTCGGTGTCGAGGATCCGGCTGGTCACGTCGTCGACGACGTCGACGTTCGTGCGGTCGACGAGGTCACGGGCGTCGACGTTGGTGCGGTCGGCCACGTCGTCCACGATGTCGTCGACGACGTCCAGGTCACGGGCGTCGAGGTCGTTGGCGATGCCGCCGTCCAGGATGCCGTCGTTGCCGACGTTGACCACGTCGTGGGCGTCGATCGTGTCGTCGATGCCCAGCACGTCGTTGACGTCGACGTCCAGGTCGCGCAGCACGTCGTTGCCGTCGGCGCTGTCGCGGGCGACGTCGCCGACACCCAGCACCTCGTTCACGTCCACGTCGAGCCCGTTGAACAGACGGAGGTCGCCGGCGTTGTCGTTCGCGTCGGCGTCGACCAGGGTCCCGTCGGTCCCGTTGGTGCCGTCGGACCCGGTGGTCCCGTTCGTGCCGTTGGTCCCGTTCGTGCCGTTGGTGCCGTCGGACCCGTCGGACCCGTCGGACCCGTCGCCGCCGTTGGTGCCGTTGGAGCCGCCACTGGTGATCGCCTGGTTGAAGACGGTGAACCAGGTCACACCGCGGTAGCCGTTGGTGCGGGTCGAGCCGTTGAAGGCGCTGGCCGACGCCGATGCCGTCGCGCGTCGGAGGACACGGACCACGGTCGGGCTGTCGCCCTCACCGATCGACACCAGTTGCAGGTCGACCTGGTCGCCGTCCTGGAGGTCGGGGTCGAGGTCGCAGACGACGTCGGTCGTGGTGCCGTCGGCAGCCACCAGGCGGCCGGTCCGGGGCGTGCTGGGATCGCCGTCGTCGTCGTCCATGATCAACTGGACGCCGGCCGGCAGCGAGAGGTCGGAGGCTTCGGCGGCCGGCGCCGGGCCGAAGGCGCTGATGGCGGCTGCGCCACCGCCGGCCGCGATGGCCAAGGCGGCGATTCCGGTGAGGATTCGGGGGGTCGACATGTGGGGACTCCTGTACGTGTCGTCGGGTCGAGGCGGTTCGTCCGCCTCCACCCCACGCAATCGCGCCAGTCCCGCCGGCGTTACAACCATTCTCGACGAGTCGGGCGATCTGGTCCGGACGGGCCATGTCGCGGCCCGACCGACGATCGGCTCGTCCGACGAGCAACCATGGAGTCCCGCCGGTGCGTCACCCGTCCGACATCGTGCTGCGGTAGTATTTCAACAGATTGGTTCCAAAACCTCGACCACGACCTCGACCGGAGTCCGACATCCCCACCGCGCCCGCCCCGACGGCCACGCCCGACCACGCGTCGGGCCTGTTGTCGTTGCTGGGCGAGACGCGCGCGGGGATGGTGTCGTCGATGGCCGACCGTGCCCGCACGGTCGCCGAACTGGGTGACCAGTTGGGCATCTCGCAGGTCGCGGTCCGCCGCCACCTCGCCCGCCTGGTCGAGGAAGGATGGGTCGCGGGCCGCACCGACGATCCCGACGGCCCGGGTCGACCGGTCACCCGGTACCTGCTGACCACCGACGGTCACCAACTCCTGCCGCAGGGCTACGCCGCGCTGGCCGCCGAACTGCTGGCCTACATCTCCGAGACCACGGGTCGCGACGGCCTCTCGGCCTACCTCGACTGGCGTGGACGTCGACGCGTCCAGCGCCTGGCCGACGCCGTCGACGCCGACGACCTGGACGAACGGTTGGCGCAACTGGCGGAGGCACTCACCGACGCCGGGTCGACCGCGACCATCGAGGTGTCCGACGACGGCGTGGTCCTGCGCCAGCACCACTGCACCGTCATGGACATCGCCCGCGACCACCCCGAACTGTGCCATGCCGAGGCCGACGAGTTCTCCCGCGCCCTGGGCGACGGCGTGCAGGTCGAGCGCGGGGCGTCTCGCGCCAACGGCGACCGCAGCTGCGAATGCGCCGTCATGGTGGTGGATCCCCCCGCTGCCGGATCGCGCACCACCCTGCCCCTGCTCGCCCGGAACACCAGTCCCACCTGAACCGTTGTCACTCACCCACACCACACTTGCCACCCGACCATCCGATCCCGACGACCGTGACGCCGCGACCGCTGCGACCGTCACCGCCACCGAAACTGGAGCACACGATGAGCCAGACCGAGACCGCCGGCGCGACGCCGGACCTCGAGCCCTCCGAGACCGCCCGCGATCGCCAACAGGCGATCGCCGACGACCTCGGCGAGTACAAGTTCGGATGGTCCGACACCGATGACGGGTACTCGTTCACGTCCGGTCGCGGACTGACCAAGGAGGTCGTGGCGGCGATCTCGGATCGCAAGGACGAGCCCGCGTGGATGCGTGACCTTCGCCTGCGGGCCTTCGACGCCTACGAGCGTCGTCCCATGCCCAACTGGGGCGCCGACCTGTCCGAACTCAACTTCGACGACATCTTCTACTACGTCGAGGCGTCGGAGAAGCAGGCCGACTCGTGGGAGGACCTGCCGCCCGAGATCATGGAGACCTACGAGAAGCTGGGCATCCCCGAGGCCGAGCGCAAGCGCCTGGTCGCCGGTGTCGCCGCCCAGTACGAGTCGACCGTGCTCTACCACAAGGTCCGCGAGGACCTCGAGGAGCGCGGCGTCATCTTCCAGGACACCGACACGGCGCTGCGCGAGCACGAGGAGCTGTTCCGCAAGCACTTCGCGACCGTGATCCCGGCCAACGACAACAAGTTCGCCGCGCTCAACACCGCGGTGTGGTCGGGTGGCTCGTTCATCTGGATCCCCGAGGGGGTCGAGGTCGACATCCCGCTGCAGGCCTACTTCCGCATCAACAAGCAGAACATGGGCCAGTTCGAGCGCACGCTGATCATCGCCGAGCCGGGCTCGAAGGTGCACTACGTCGAGGGCTGCACCGCCCCGATCTACTCGTCGGACTCGCTGCACAGCGCCGTCGTGGAGATCATCGTCAAGGAGGGCGCCAAGGTCCGCTACACGACCATCCAGAACTGGTCGACCAACGTCTACAACCTGGTCACCAAGCGCACGATGGCCTACCGCAACGCCACGATGGAGTGGATCGACGGCAACATCGGCTCCAAGGTCACCATGAAGTACCCGGCCGTGTGGTTGATGGAGGAAGGCGCGTCGGGCGAGGTCCTGTCCGTGGCCTACGCCAAGGACGGCCAGCACCAGGACGCCGGGGCCAAGATGGTCCACAACGCGCCCAACACGACTTCCAACATCCTGTCCAAGTCCATCTCCAAGGGCAAGGGCCGCACCTCCTACCGCGGCCTGGTGAAGATCACCCCGGGGGCGACCAACGCCCGCGCGGCGGTCAAGTGCGACGCGTTGATGCTCGACGACGAGTCGCGCACCGACACCTACCCCTACATGGAGATCGGCACCGACGACGCCACCATCGAGCACGAGGCGACGGTGTCGAAGTTGTCCGACGAGCAGCTGTTCTACATGCAGGCCCGCGGCATCGACGAGGACGAGGCCACCGCGATGATCGTGCGTGGCTTCATCGAGCCGATCGCCCGTGAGCTGCCGATGGAGTACGCCGTCGAACTGAACCGCCTGATCGCCCTGGAGATGGAAGGGGCGATCGGATGACCACACTCGACACGATCACCGAGGACGTCGTCCTCGGTCGCAGCAGCGACGCCGGGGAACCGGCATGGCTGACCGACCGACGACTGGCGGCCTACAAGACCTGGCTCGACCAGGACTGGCCCAACCGCAAGGTCGACGAGTACTGGCGCAACACGCCGTTCGACCGGCTCATCGACGTGACCCTGCCCCTGGCCGACGACGGCGACTCCGCTGGCGTCGAGTTGCCCGAGGGCGTGGTCGACCGGCTGGACAACCCGGCGGCGACCGTCACCGTCGTCGACGGCGCCGTCCTCGACGTGCGCGTGGCCGACACCTGGGCCGACCGCGGCCTGGTCGTGGAACCGTTGCGTGACGCCGCGGCCGGCCCGTGGGCCGGCGTGGTGTCCGAACACCTCGGCTCGCTGACGACCACCGGCAACGGCTCCGGGCGCGACGAGGATCGCACGATCAGCGCCAACGACGCGATGTGGGACGCAGGCGTGTTCGTCTTCGTCCCCGCCGAACTCGAGGTGACGGACCCCATCGGGATCCAGCACTACATCACCCGGCCCGGCGTGCACCAGCCCCGGTTGCTGGCCAAGACCGACCACCATGCCAAGGCCACGATCCTGGTCGAGCACCTGGGCGGGGACTTCCCCGACGTCGAGACCACCTCGCGGGCCAAGACCGCCGCCGTGGTCAACGAGGTCATGGAGGTCATCGCCAAGGACAGTTCGCAGGTCGAGTTGATCTCGCTGAACGAACACGGCGACGACGTCGCCTACCTGTCGTTGCAGAAGGCCGGCGCGCACCGTGACGCCACGGTCCGCCACTACTCGGCGACCATCGGTGGTGCCACCGTGCGGCTGCGTCCCGAGGTCGACCTGCTCGGACCGGGGTCGGCGGCCTTCCCGTCCGGCATCTGGTTCGCCGACGAGGGCCAGCACTTCGACGTCCAGCCCTACATGCGCCACCTCGCACCCCGGGCGACCTCCGACGTGCTCTACAAGGGTGCGCTGCAGGGCAAGTCGCGTGCGGTGTTCCGCGGCAACGTCTACGTGGCCAAGAACGCCGTGGGAACCGTCACCAACGAGAACAACCGCAACCTCATCCTCACACCGGGTGCGCGTTGCGACTCCACGCCGTTCCTCGAGATCGAGTGCGCCGACATCACTGCGGGCCACGGGTCCGCGACCGGCCAGATCGACGCCCGGCACCTGTTCTACCTCCAGGCCCGTGGCATCAGTCGCGAACAGGCCCTGCGCCTGATCGTGCTGGGCTTCTTCAACCAGGTGCTGGACCACATCACCGTGGACGCCGTGGCCGAGCGCACCCTGGCCGTGATCGAGCGCGAGATCGACCTCGCCGACCTCGACCAGGTCGCCGTCGCCGCGAACTCGTTGGAACTCGAGGACTGACGGTCGCTGGCACCGGCACGCCCGGCCGCCGCGACCACCGCATCCCGAGCACCACGTTGCCCGAGCACCACCTTTCATCAACCACCGCATCCGGCACCGGCGGCCATCCGCATCCGGCCCCCGACCCGCCCGCCCCGAGAAGGACGACATCCCCATGGCAGAGCTCGAAATCCGCGACCTGACGGTCCGCGTCGACGGCACCGACATCCTGAACGGGGTCACGCTCGGCCTCGAGAAGGGCAAGACCCTGGCCCTGATGGGGCCCAACGGGTCCGGCAAGTCGACCCTGGCCTACGCCATCGCCGGCCACCCCTCCTACGAGATCACCGGAGGCTCGCTGCTGTTCAAGGGCGAGGACATCACCGGCTGGACGCCCGACGAGCGCAACCGCGCCGGCGTCTTCCTCGCCATGCAGTACCCGGTGGAGGTCCCCGGCGTCTCGCTGACCAACTTCCTGCGCACCGCGGTCAACGCGCGGTTGGAGGAGGACAAGCCGGTCCGCGAGTTCATGGGTGACCTGCGCCAGGCCATGGCCGACCTCGACGTCGACGAGTCGTTCCTGCAGCGCAGCGTCAACGAGGGCTTCTCGGGCGGCGAGAAGAAGCGCTTCGAGATCCTCCAGATGGCCATGCTCAAGCCCGAGATCGCCGTGCTGGACGAGACCGACTCGGGGCTGGACGTCGACGCCCTGCGGATCGTGTCCGAAGGCATCGACAAGCTGCGCGGTCCCGACCTGGGCGTGCTGGTCATCACCCACTACACGCGGATCCTGCGCTACGTCGACCCGGACGAGGTGCATGTCATGCTGGGCGGCCGGATCGTGGCCTCCGGCGGTCCCGAGCTGGCCGACGAGCTCGAGGAGCACGGTTACGAGCATTACGCCGTTTCGGCCTGAGCACCGGCCTCGGGGCGACGTACGGTTCGAGGACGCCGCGTTGCCGCGCGGACACGGTCGCGCGCCAGCCGGCGTGCGACACCCCCGACGGAGAGGTCCACGGATGACCGCCACGACCACCTCCCTCGCCCCGGACACCGACGTGGCCCCGAACCTGGAGCTGGGTGCGGCCCGCCGGGTCGACTTCCCGACCCTGTCGCGAGAGGTCCACGGCAAGCGCCTGGTCTACCTCGACACCGGCGCGTCGTCGCAGACCCCCCAGGTCGTGCTGGACACGATGAACGACTACTACAGCCGGTTCCGGTCCAACGTGCACCGAGGGGTCTACCAACTGGCCGAAGAAGCCACCGACCTCTACGAGGGCGGGCGCACGACCGTCGCCGAGTTCATCGACGCGCCGGCCGACGGGATCGTGTTCACCAAGAACTCGACCGAGGCCATGAACCTCGCCGCGTGGTCGTGGGTGCGGACCCAGTTGGGTCCGGACGACGCCATGCTGACCACGCGCATGGAGCACCACGCGAACTTCGTGCCGTACCTGCATGCCCAGCAGGACATCGGCTTCGACCTGCGCACCATCCCGATCCTGCCCGACGGCCAGCTCGACCTGGACGCGGCCAAGGACCTGCTGGCGGACGGCAAGGTGACCTACCTCGCCGTCATCCACGTCTCCAACGTGCTCGGCACGATCAACGACGTCGCGACGCTGACCGAGATGGCGCGCGCGGCCAACCCGGACTGCAAGGTGTTGCTGGACGGGTCCCAGGCCGTGCCGCAGATGCCCGTCAGTGTCCGTGACCTCGACGCCGACTTCTACGCCTTCACCGGCCACAAGGCCTGCGGGCCCACGGGCATCGGGGTGCTGGCCGCGAAACCCGAACTGCTCGAGCGCATGCCGCCCTTCCTGTCCGGCGGTGACATGATCCTGGACGTGACCCTCGACGGCTTCACGACCAACACCGTGCCGCACAAGTTCGAGGCCGGAACCCCGATGATCGCCGAGGCCGGGGGCCTGGGGACCGCGCTGGACTACCTCGCGGACCTCGGGATGGACCGGGTCCGCGTCCACGAACGTGACCTGGTCGGGTCACTGATCGAGGCCCTGCAGTCGGTCGACGACGTCACCATCCACGGCCCGCTCGACCCCGACATCCGTGGCGGGGCCGTGTCGTTCGACCTCGCCGGCGTCCACCCCCACGACGTCGGGGCGATGCTGGACAGCTTCGGTGTGTGCATCCGGGTGGGCCACCACTGCGCCAAGCCCCTGATGCGGGAACTGGGCGTCAACGCGACCGCTCGCGCGTCGCTCGGCCTGTACAACGACCTCGACGACCTCGAACCCCTGGTCGCCGGCCTCCGCGAGGCGGCCCGCTTCTTCGCCCGCTAGACGGCCTGGGTTCGGCGACGGTGCTGGACGTTGTGAGCGCAGCGAGCAACTCCAATGCGTCCGAGCGCAGCGAGCGACGCGCGCGCTCGTTCTGCGGGGCAGCGAGTCACTGCAACCATCGGCGGCTTCTTGCCGTCGGACACGATGGACCCAAGATGTAGATCGCGAACGACGGCGCCCGAATGCCGCGGATCGGTGGGCTCTTCGAAGGCTGAAGAGTGATTCAAGTCCAATGGAGGATTGCATGGTTTCGACACCAACTCGCGGCCTGGGTCGCGTCGCGCTGGTGATCGGCGCTGGGGCGGCTGTCGTGCTCGCGATCGTCGGTGTTGCGCAGGGCAGTCAGTCGTCACCGCAACCCCTGTCGGCAACCGAGCCTGCCACATCGGCGACCGCACCGACCGCATCGGCGCCGCCGCGGCGGTCGCCGACGCCGCCTGCGTGGGTCGATGTCCCTCCGGTCGCGGCGTCCGCGTCATCGCCCTTCTTCTCCCAGCGGGTCAGTGATTGGGTGACCTACGCGACGCACGTCATCGCGGCCACCGTCGTGGATGAAACCGAGCTGCCCCTGCAGGAGGACGAGGCCGAGCACAACGACGGTTACGTGGGACGAACGGCCACTCTCCAGATAGACGATGTCGTCTGGGAGTCCGCCCATTCGGACCTGGAGTTGCCCGACAGAATCGAAATGACGGTCATGGGTTGGTCGCTTGATGATGGTGAGCGACGCCCCATGTCGGGCCACAACAGTCCCAGGATCGAGCCGGGAGAAACCCTCCTCATCCCACTGACGACCTTCGACGACGGAAGCTGGACGGTCTTGGCCAGCAACGTGGTGTTCCCTGTGGAGGATGGTGTGATCAGGCCTCTCCGGGTGTATGAGACCCCCAACGTCGTCGTTGTCAACCAGGTGCTCGACGGCAAGTCGTTGTCCGAGGCAGCCACGATCCTGGCGAATACCGAAATCAGGCCGAACGCCGAGCCGTACATGCATCTCGAACCCTACTTCCGCGCACGTGCAGTCCTGGGCCACGACGACGCGATTGAGCAGGGCAGAGACGGCTGAAGGACCTGGTCCTGCAGGCCGGCGGCCTCACCCACCCCTGAGGCGGGTGTGGCCGGCCGAGCCCACGGCTGGGTCCTCAAGGGGCCGGCTGCGAGGGTGGTCAGGTGTCCTCGTCGGCGCGACGGGCCAGCATGTCCAGGACGTGGTGGAGCCACGGCGTCACGGACTCGGGATCGGCAGCGCCCCGCCCGCGGGCCGCCATCGGGGTCACCCACTCGAGGTCGTCGACTTCGTCGGGGTTGGGCGTGACGGCGGCGGGATCGACGCCTCGTACCTCCACGACGTGGTCGTACTCCTGCTCGACGAGCCCGGTGTCGGGGTCCACGGCGCGATACCAGAACGACCCGGCAAGACGCAGGTCGAGGTCGGCGATGTCGAGCCCCAGTTCCTCCGGGACGCGGCGACGGACCGCCGCGACCATCGATTCGCCCGGACGCGGGTGGCTGCAGCAGGAGTTGGTCCACCTCCCGGGGAAGTGGTACTTGCCCGCGGCCCGACGCTGCAGCAACATCCGACCGTCGTCGTCGACCAGCATCGCCGAGAACGCCGCGTGCCAGTGTCCGGGGGCCTGGTGGGCGGCGGCCTTGCCCATCGTCCCGACCGGCTGACCCATCGGGTCGAGCAGCACGACGGTGTCGGACGCCTCGAGTGCGGTCACGGCGGGCCTTCGTCGCGGTCCCGAGACGGTACACCCGGCCCCGCAACGGGAGACGGCCGGGAGGGCGGTCGACAGCCGAGTTGACCTGAAGCCGGGTTGAAGTCGTACCGTTCCCGATCGATGGACACCACGACCCCCACCTCGATGCGTGCACGGCTGCGCCACCACCCGCTGCGGCGGTTGGTCGGTCGACTGCGGCCGATCGCGTGGCCGGCCGCGGGGGCCTACGGCGCGATGCTCGTGGCCAGCGGGATCTCGTTGGTGGTGCCGCTGCTGCTCCGCGACGTCGTCGATGCCGCCATCGGCGAGCGACCCGGGGCACTGGCCTTCCTGCCCGACGGGCTGGCCCGACGAGACCGGTTGCTGCTGGGCGCCGCAGTCATCGTCGGCCTCGCGGTCGTCCGCGGGATCGTGTCGTTCTGGCAGCGCTACGGGACCGCCTGGGTGGGGCGGACGGTGGCCACCGACCTGCGGGGCGACCTCCTCGCGCACCTGCTCGACGCCGAGATGGGCTTCCACGACAAGGCCAGCGTCGGGCAGTTGATGACCCGCGTCACCGACGACACCGAACAGGTCCGGGCGTTCGCGGCCACCGGGGTGGCCGAACTGGCCAACATCGCTGCACTGCTGGTGGGCACGTCGGTGCTGCTGTGGCAGGTCGACGCGGCCCTGGCGCCGATCGCCCTGGCCGCGATCCCGATCGTGGCCGCGATGGCGGTGTGGGCCGCCCGCATGCTCACGCCGCGGTTCCGCGCCCTGCAACAGGCCCGCGGCGGTCTGTCCGCGCGGCTGCAGGAGTCCCTGACCCAGGTCCGGATCGTCCAGGCGTTCCGCGCCGAGGACCGCACCTCGCAGACCTACGACGACGACAACGAGATCGTGTTCGAGCGTCGCCTGGGACTGGCGCGGGTGTTCACGACCGTGTTCCCGGCGATGGGCGCCGTCCTGGGGCTGAGCACGGCACTGGTGCTGCTGGTCGGTGGCTGGCGCGTGGCCGGCGGTGGCAGCACGGTCGGGACGATCGCTGCGTTCTTCTCCTACATCGTGCTGCTGGGCCAACCGGTCCGCCGCCTGGGGTTCCTGCTCAACCTGGCCTCCCGTGCCAGCGCGTCGGCCAGTCGGGTGTTCGACCTGTTGGACCGCCCCACGGCGCTCGAGCCGGGCTCCGGCTCGGTCCCGGACGACGGCTGGCAGGGCGAGGTGCGCTGGGAGGGGGTCGGGTTCGGCTTCGGGGACACCCCGGTGCTGGGCGAGGTCGACCTGGCGGTCCGGCCCGGCGAGCACGTCGCCGTCGTCGGGCGCTCGGGCAGCGGCAAGACCGCGCTGGTGTCGCTGCTGACCCGCCTCTACGACCCCGACGTCGGACGGGTGACCATCGATGGCCGCGACGTGGCCGACCTGGACCGGACCGCCCTGCGACGCGCGGTCGCCAGCGTCGAGCAGGACGTCTTCCTGTTCTCGGCCTCCCTGCGTGACAACGTGGCCTTCTCGCGGCCCGAGGCGAGTGACGACGAGGTGGTCGCCGCCGGGCGACTGGCCGGGGTCGGGTCCTTCGTCGACGACCTCCCGGACGGCTGGGAGACGGTCATCGGCGACCGCGGCGTGACCCTGTCCGGTGGCCAGCGGCAACGCGTGGCGCTGGCCCGCGCACTGCTGGTGGACGCGCCGGTGCTCGTCCTCGACGACGCCGTCTCGGCGGTCGACGCCCGCACCGAGGGGGCCATCCGTCGCGCCCTGTCCGCGGACGGGGGCGGTCCCACCACCATCACGGTCTCGCAGCGCCTGTCGACCATCCGGTCGGCCGACCGGATCGTGGTGCTGGACGACGGTCGGATCGTCGAACGCGGGACCCACGACGAACTGGTCGACGCGGAGGGCCCGTACGCGGCCTTGTTCCACGAGGCACTGGCGCTGGCCCCCGACGATGCCATTGCGGACGACCTGGACGACCTGGTGTCGGACGGCTCCCCAACCACGGACGACGACGGGACGGGGGAGGGCTCGGCGGCCGCCGACGAGGGAGACGGAGCGGGCGGCTCGGTCCCGGTCCCGCATGGCGACGGCGAGGCGCCCGTGGACGATCCCGGGGTCGCCGGGCTCGCGCCCATAAGGCGCGTGGTGGGGTTGCTGAGGCCGCATCGCGGGGCGCTGGTCCGCGCCGGCCTGCTGATGCTGCTGGTGACCGGGGCCGGCCTGGTCCGGCCACAACTGGTCGAGATGGCGATCGACCGTGGCATGCGGGGTGGGGACGCGTCCGCGCTGCGGTGGGCCGTGGCGGGGTTCGCCGTGCTCGTCCTGGTCGAGAACGTGGCCGGGGCCGTCCAGCGCTACACCCTGATCCGTACCGGTGTGCGCGTGATCACCGACCTGCGTGATCGGCTGTTCGCGCACCTGCTCGCGCTCGGGCATGCCTTCCACGACCGCAACCGCCCGGGCGACCTGATGGCGCGGATGACCAGCGACGCCGAGACGCTCAGCGACTTCATCACGTGGTCGGTGATCACCACACTGCAGTCGGTCCTGACGCTGGTCGGCATCGTCGTGATCCTGCTGCGCCAGGACGTCACCCTGGCGGTCGCCGCATTCACGGTGGTCCCGCTGATGGCGGTCGCCACCTGGCGCTGGACCCGGGCGACGCGAGCCCGCTACGAACGCGTGCGGACCGCCATCGGGGAGGTGTCGGCGCGCGCGGAGGAGTCGCTGGGCGGCATCCGGGTGGTCAAGGGACTGCGCCAGGAGGCCGCCCAGCGCGCCCGCTTCGATGCCGCCAACGCCAACCAGCGCATCCAGGACCTGGGCACGGACCGGGTCTCGGCCGCGTTCTATCCGGTGATCGACGTGCTCAGCGACCTCGCGGTCGCGATCGTGCTGGGCGTCGGTGGCCTCCAGGTGCTGCGTGGCGCGCTCGACCCCGGCGCGCTGGTCGCCATCATCCTCTACGTCCAGCAGTTCTTCGATCCCGTGCGCGAGTTGACCACCCGGCTCGACAGCGTCCAGGACGCGACCGCGGCCGGGCGGCGGATCCTCGAGGTCCTCGACACGCCGGTCGAGATCCACGACGCTCCCGGGGCGATCGACCTGCCACCGGTGGCAGGCCACGTCCGGCTCGACGGGGTGCGCTTCCGCTACGACACCGGCCCGGAGGTGCTCCACGGCATCGACCTCGACGTGCCGGCCGGGACCAGCCTCGCCCTGGTGGGGGAAACCGGGGCCGGCAAGACCTCCATCGCCCGCCTGCTCGGTCGCTTCTACGACGTCGACGCCGGCCGGGTCAGCGTGGACGGCCATGACGTCCGCGACGTGACCCTCGACAGCCTCCGGCGACAACTGGCCTGGGTCCCCCAGGACGTCGGCCTGTTCCGCGGCACCGTTCGCGACAACCTGCGCTGGGGACGGCCGGACGCGACCGACGAGGAGGTCGAGGCAGCCGCCCGCGCGGTCGGGGCCCATGACCGTTTCGCGTCCCTGCCGACCGGCTACGACACACCGTTGGACGAGGGCGGCGGGGGCCTGTCGGCCGGTGAACGGCAACTGGTCGCGTTCACCCGGGCGGTGCTGATGGACCCGGCGGTGGTCATCCTCGACGAGGCGACGGCGAACGTCGACGTCGCCACCGAGGCCCAGATGCAGCGTGGCCTCCAACGGATGCTGGCCGGACGGACCGCGGTGGTCATCGCCCACCGGCTGTCCACGATCGCCGGTGCCGACCAGATCGCGGTCATCGACGCCGGGAAGGTGGTCGAGCGTGGCTCGCACCGCGAGTTGCTGGCGGCCGGCGGCGCCTATGCGCGGCTCTACACCGAGCAGTTGGCCGCCGAGGGCGTCGTGGCCACGCAGGTCGCCTGAACCGGCCGAGTGCGTCGATACGATCGTCGCCTCAGCCCTTCCGAACGAGAAGACCCGCCGTGAGCCTCGAGGACATGTACCAGGACATCATCCTGGACCATTATCGCAAGCCGCACAACCGGGCTGGCGAACTGGAGGGCGAGGACGCCCACGTCCACCACTCCAACCCCCTGTGCGGGGACGAGATGGACCTGCGCATCCGCGTCGACGGTGACCGGCTGGACGCGGTCGTCTTCGACGGCGACGGCTGCTCGATCTCGCAGGCATCGGCGTCGGCCATGACCCAGGCTGTGGGCGGGCGCGACCTCGATGACGTGCTCGACCTGTCCGAGCAGTTCCGACTGATGATGCATGGCGAGGAGCCGCCGCGGATCGACGAGCTCGAGGACGGCATCGCCTTCCAGGGTGTCGCGAAGTTCCCCGTGCGGGTCAAGTGCGCGTTGTTGGGCTGGATGGCGGTCAAGGACGCCATCGAGACCTACCGCAGCGGGGACGCTGCCCACGCCGTCACCCACGAGTGAGCCACGCCCCCGGATTGTTCGGCCACCAGCGCGCGTTGGACTTGTCGCCGCGGCCACGCCCGGTTGACGACCAGACCGATCCGACCACACGACGACCCCGAAGGACCGGCCCATGACCAGCATCGCGAGTTCCCCCCCCGAGACCCAGCCCGAGACCCAGCGCGACACCCAGCCCGACACGACGCCGACCGCCGACCCGGCCAGCGCGGCCGAGGGTGCCGCCGTCGACGCCTTCGAGGCCCAGCGTCGCGCCAACGAGGGCGCGAACGACGGTGAGGCCACCGACGGGCCGTTCTCGGGTCTGAAGCTGGACAGCGACGGGATGCCGTTCGAGGCCGACCTCATGAACGGCCTGCGGGCCGTGATCGACCCCGAGATCGGCTACAACATCGTCGACCTCGGCCTGGTCTACGAGGTCACCAAGCCGGCCGACTCCGAGGGCCACGTCCACGTCCTGATGACGCTGACGACGATGGGCTGCCCACTGACCGAGGTCATCCACCAGCAGTGCAGCGTGATCCTCGGTGCGATGCCCGGCGTCGAGTCCGTCGACGTCGAGTTCACCTTCTCGCCGCCGTGGGCCACCGACATGATCGCCGACTACGTCGCCGAGGAACTGCGGGCCATGGGCATGAACGTCTGACGACCCCACCCTCGCCCCACCCACGGCCCGTCCGGCCGTCTGCCCGGCTCGCTCGCGCTTCGTATGCTCGATGCAGCCCCCCGGACGGACACCCCCTTGCGCAGGAAACTGCTCGGCATCGTGGCCCTGGCCACCCTGGCCCTCACGGCACTCCCGGCGGTGGGCGCAGAACCGCCCACGACCGCGACCGACGTGGACGGGCAGGGCGACGCCGCCGCCACAGCCGTCGCGCAGTCGAGCGGGGTGCCGCTGAAGGTCACCACGGTGATGTCCGGGCTGGACATCCCGTGGGACGTGTCGGTCATCCCGGGTGGCGGGCTGTTGGTCACCGAGCGCAGTCGTCGGCGCGTCCTGTTGAAGTTGCGAAGTGGCACGCGGGTCCTGCGCGACGACATCGGCAACTCGTGGGCGTCGGGGGAGAGCGGCCTGATGTCGATCGTGGTGGACCCCGCCATCGGTCGCAACGGGCGCTTCTACACCTGCCAGGCGGGCTTCCGCGTCAACGGTGACCGCGACGTGCGGGTCGTGGCGTGGCGGCTCAACGACGCCAACACCAGCGCACGGGCGGTGGATGCCCTGATCACCAACATCCCGGCGACGTCCGGCCGCCACGGGGGCTGCCGGCTGGAGTTCGGCCAGGAGGGTGCCCTGTACGTCGGCACCGGTGACGCGGCCCTGACCGACAATCCGCAGAACCTCGACCGCCTGGGTGGCAAGGTGCTGCGGATCCGTTCCACCAACGGCAAGCCGTGGCCGGACAACCCCTACGTCGGGTCGTCCAACGCCAACCGCCGCCGCGTGTTCACCCACGGCCACCGCAACGTGCAGGGCCTGGCCGCGCGTTCCGACGGGACGATGTGGTCGGTCGAGCACGGCACCTACCGCGACGACGAGATCAACCTGCTCCGCAACGGCTTCGACTACGGCTGGCAGCCCGGCCCCGGCTACGACGAGTCGAGCCCCATGACCGACGGCGGCCTCCGGGGCCCCCAGCGCGCTGCGCGCTGGAGTTCGGGCCAGCCCACGGTCGCCACGTCCGGAGCGGTCTGGCTCGACGATCCGCGCTGGGGACCGTGGGAGGGTCGGCTGGCGGTGGCTGCCCTCAAGGACTCGTCACTGCGGATCTTCGACTTCGACGACGACGGGCGCCTGCAGGGCATCGAGGTGCCACCCGAACTCGACAAGGACTTCGGGCGGTTGCGCTCGGTCGAGTTGGCCCCCAACGGGGCGCTGTACGTGACCACCTCCAACGGGGGCGGCAACGACCGCGTCCTGCAGGTCGTGCCGCGGTGACGGCCGCGCCGCAGGCCGACGCCTTCTACACGGCGTTCGCGGCGCGCGATGCCGAGGCCATGGTGGCCTGCTACGCCGATGACGTCGTGTTCGAGGACCCGGCGTTCGGGGAGTTGGTGGGCCGCGACGCCGGCGACATGTGGCGAATGCTGTGCGAGCGGGGCACGGACCTGGTCGTCGAGCACGAGGTGCTGGACGCAACCGCGACGTCGGCGCGCGTGCACTGGGTCGCGCACTACACCTTCACCGGCACGGGGCGGCCCGTGACCAATGACGTGACCGCGACGATGCGCCTGGACGACGGGCGGATCGTCGACCACCACGACCGCTTCGACTGGTGGGCATGGGCACGGCAGGCGCTGGGCCTGCCCGGGCTGCTGTTGGGCTGGGCACCACCGTTCCAGTCGCGTGTCCGCGCCACGGCCCGCACGACGCTGCGCCGGTACCAGGCCGACCGACCTGCGGCATAGGCTGTCGGTTCGCCTGTTTCCGTCCTCGTGAGCCTGTCGTGAGCCAGCCCGGTCCGTCCACCCGATCCGTCCACCTCACCGAGCAGGTGGACGAGGCGACGCGGTCGGTCGTGCCGCCGATCGCCGCGAACTCGGCGTTCGCCTACCCGGACGTCGCATCGTGGCGGGCGGTCGCCCTGGGCGAGGCCGACGGCCACATCTACGCCCGCAACTCCAACCCCACCACCGATCGCTTCGAGGCCAAGGTCGCGGCCCTGGAGGGTGCCGAGGCCGGCACCAGCTTCACCACCGGCATGGCGGCGATCTTCACCACCCTGCACGCCCTGCTGCGGCCCGGCAGCCGCGTGGTCACGGTCAAGGACACCTACGGCGGCACCTACCTGCTGTTCACCGAGGTGTTCCCGGCGTGGGGTGTGCAGTGCGACGTGATGGACACCGACGATCACGACGCGATCGAGGCGGAGATCCGCGCCGGCTGTGACCTGGTCTACCTCGAGACCCCGACCAACCCGACCTGCAAGGTCCTGGACCTGGCCCGGCTGTCGGCGGCCGCCGCCGACGTGGGGGCCACGGTCGTGGTCGACAACACCTTCGCCACGCCGATCAACACCCGCCCGCTGGAACACGGCGCCGACCTGGTCCTGCACTCGGCGTCGAAGTTCCTGGGCGGCCACGGCGACGTGCTGGGCGGGGTCGTGTGCGGTGGCGAGGACCTCGTCCACCGGGTCTACGCCGCCCGCGAGATCATCGGGACCGGCATGGACCCGCAGGTCGCCGCCCTGATGCTGCGCAGCCTCAAGACGCTGGGCCTGCGCGTGGAGCGCCAGAACGCCACCGCGTTGACCGTGGCCGAACACCTCGAGGGCCACCCTCGTGTGACCCGGGTCAACTACCCGGGCCTGGCCAGCCATCCGCACCACGACGTCGCGGCCCGCCAGATGGACGGGTTCGGGGGCATGCTGAGCTTCGCGCTGGACGGTGGCTTCGCGGCCGTGGAGGAGGTCCTGCCGAAACTGCAGTACGCCTACCTCGCGGCCAACCTGGGCCAGGTCGAGACGATCGTCGGTCCGCCGGCGACCACCAGCCACGTCGAACTGACCGACGCCGAACGGGCCGGGGCCGGCATCCCCGAGGGCCTCGTGCGGTACTCGGTGGGCGTCGAGGACGCCGCCGACCTGATCGATGACCTCGACGCTGCCCTGGCCACCTGACGATCCCTCGCTCGCGACCCTCGTTCGCCGGCTGGGGCCCTCGACGCGCGTGGGCCCCGCCACGATGGCGGGGCCCACGGCCATCGACGAGGATGGGGTCACTCGTCGTCGGGTCGTTCGTCGTGCGGATCGGGTTGGAACGGACCACGGTCGGGGAGTGCCTCCGCGGTGTCCGTCGGGTAGGTCGCCAACGATCCGTCGGCCGCCGCCTCGAGCAGGGCCTTGCCGGCCGTCGAGGTGGTCCTGGTGATGTAGCCGTTGGACTGCGGGCCGATGCCGCCGCGCATCTCGAACAGGACCGATACCGACCCCAGCAGCCCGTAGGCGTTGCGGGCGATGCCAGGGGTGGTGGTGCCGGGGTACTTCGTGATGTTGGCGTAGCCCTTGTCCTGGACGGCGTCGACCAGCACCGACACGGCCTGCTTGGAGCGTTCGACGGCGTCGTCGAACTCGGGACGGATCCCGCGGGCGTCGGCCTCGTCGGTGGCGTTGGGCCACAGGGTCGACCCGGTGATCAGGCGGCCGTCGTCATCGACGTAGGAGCCCTGGTGGTGCCAGTCGACGACCACCGCGGGACGGCGTTCTTCCCACAACAGCCGCATCGCGATCGACTCCGGCACCGGGTTGAGGTTGTCGTCACCGGCGATGTAGGGATGGTCGTAGGGGTTGGCCGTGGACGAGTGGTAGCGGTTGATGTCGTAGCCCACCCCGCTGCGGTAGAACGGGTCGCAACCACTGATGCACGACGGGTCGTAGTTCTGTCGCCACGGCGGTGACCCGATGCGGGTGGTGACCTCGCCGTCGAAGCCGTCGACGTTGACCCGGGGGACGATGGTGACCGTCAGCGCGTCGCGGATCGCACGGTCCTCGACGCCGTTGCCACTGAGGTCGCGGATCAGTTCGACCATGCCCTCGCTGACGACGTACTCGTTGCCGTGCTGCTGGGCGATGTAGGTGACGGCCATCGGCCCGTCGCCGATGGTCACGACCGGGATGTCACGGCCGGTGTTGGATTGCAGCGGCGCAGGTTCCAGGGTGAACGCGCCCTTGGCGTGGTGCTCGATGCCCTCCAGGGTGTCCCACAGTTGCTCGTAGCTGCGGATGGCCGCGATGCTCGGGTCGTTCTCGCCGGGCCAGGGGCCACCGGGGCTGACGGGTGGGTCCGCTGCGGCCGGCACGGCGACCGCCGCGCACATGGCCAGGGTCGCCAGGAGCGATCCTCTTGCCTTCATGGTGATGGCTTTCGTTGGGGGAACAACAAACTCTGGACGACGGCGATGGCGGGATGTCGGTGAACGCCCCGATCCAGCGGCCGGCCGTCGACGTCCCGGTAGGGTTCCGGCCCGGTCGGAGTCAGGATCACGGCATGGCGAGGTTGGACGCACGGCGGGTGCTCGTGACGGGCGCGTCGAGCGGCATCGGCGCGGCCGCGGCGCGGGCAGTCGTGTCCGCCGGGGGGACGGTGGCCCTGCTGGCCCGCCGTTCCGAGGTGTTGCGGGACCTGGCCGCGGAGCTGGGCGGGATGGCGGTCCCGGCCGACGTGACCGACGTCGAGGCGGTCCGGGGTGCCGTGGCGTCCGCGGTCGATGGCCTCGGTGGGTTGGACGCGATCGTGAATTCGGCCGGCGTCATGCGCCCGGGCACGGTCGAGGACGGCCGTCCCGAAGAGTTCCGGTTGATGCTGGAGGTCAACGTGCTGGGCCTGTTGCACGTCACCCACGTCGCGCTTCCCCACCTGCGGCGGTCGGGTGCCGGTGACGTCGTCAACATCTCGTCGATGTCCGGTCGTCGGATCCCGTCGGCGACCGCGGGCGTCTACGCGGGCACCAAGTTCGCGGTCCACGCCATCTCGGAGGGCCTGCGCCTCGAACTCGCCGACCAACCGGTCCGGGTCACGACCGTGGCGCCGGGCTACGTCGACACGCCGATCGGCGACGACGTCGACGGTGATCGCGGCGAGGAGTTCCGCGACCAGTTCGCGACCCACGGGATGTCGCCGGACGTCGTGGCGGACCTGGTCGTGACCGCGCTGGCCACGCCGCGGGAGGTCGAACTGGTCGAGGTCGCGCTCCTCCCGACGGGGGAGCGGCGTTCCTGAACCTCGCCGGGGAACACGCCCTACGGTGGGCCGTCGCGAGGACAGGAGCCCCTGATCGCGGCAGACCGACTGGTGGAACCCGGGGAGACCGCGCCGGACTTCGTGCTGCCCCGCGGCCCGGACGGTCGACTGGTCCGCTTCGTCAGCCGTGTCGGGGGTCGTCCCGCCGTCGTGGTCCTGGCCGGTGGCGACCCCGGGACGGCGACGGTCGTCGGGGCCCGCCTGGTCGCCGACGTGCCGGCCGCCGACGTGCACGTGGTGGTCCAGGATCCGGCGCACGTCGGACCGGACACCTGGCTCGACCAGACCGGACAGGCCCAGGCAGCGTGGGGCGTGGACGCGTCCACCGGCCCGATCGTGGTGGTCCTGGACCCCGGGGTGCGTGTGATCGCGGTCGGACCGGCGATGGACGTCGACGGCGCGGTCACGACGGTCGCCGAGGTCGTGGGGCGGACCATCGACCACGCGCCGCGCGGCCACGCGCCGGTCCTGGTCCTGCCCGAGGCGATCCGTCCCGACATGGCCGACCGCGTGCGGCGGGCATGGGCCGACGCCGACCCGGTCGCCACGGGGGTCGAGACCACGGCGGACGGCCGACGGACCGAGGCGCTGGACGACCTCCGCAAGCGGCGGCGCGACCACGTCGTGACCGACCCGGCACTGCTGCGTGACCTGACCCGACACGTCGGCCGACGGGTGGTCCCGCAGGTCGCGAAGGCGTTCGCCTTCACGACCACCGGGTTCGAGGGCTTCAAGGTCGGGGCCTACGACGTCGACGACGCCGGGTTCTTCGACGCACACCGCGACAACCTCAGCCCTGCCACCGAACACCGCCGGTTCGCGCTGAGCCTGGTGCTGGACGACGACTACGAGGGTGGTGAGGTGGTCTTCCCCGAGTACGGCGGCGACGCCTACCGGTTGGCCGCCCGCGAGGCGCTGGTGTTCTCGGGTTCGCTGCTCCACGCGGTGCGACCGGTGACCGCCGGCCGTCGACTGGTGCTGCTGTCGTTCCTGTTCGGCCGACAGCGCCCCGCCACCGGCTCGAGCGCCCCCCACGACGGTCACGACCACTGAGCTGATGACGCTTCGGCGAGCCCGGGCGCTACGCGGCGGGGAGCCGGACCTCGACGTGGCCACCGGGGCCGGGACGGGCCTGGATCGTGCCGTCCATCGCCTCGACCAGTCCGCGGGCGATGGCCAGCCCCAGCCCGGCGCCGGAGCCGTCACGGCGACGGGCCTCGTCGGCCCGCACGAACGACTCGAAGACCCGGTCGACGAGGTCGGGCGGAAAGCCCTCGCCGTCGTCACGCACCACCACCGCTGCGGCCTGGTCGTCGCCCCGCACGGTGACCGTGACCTCGCGCTCGGCATGGCGCACGGCGTTGTCGAGCAGGTTGCGCAGCACTCGTCCGACTTCCCGGACGCCCACCCGCGCGGGGACCGGCCCCCTGACGTCCAGCGTCACCGCCACCCCGCGTTCGTCGGCGATCGGCTGCAGGCTCTCGACCGCCTCGTCGCACAGTTCGGCGAGGTCGACCTCCTCGGCGACCAGCGCCAGGCCACCGGACTCGATCACCGACAGCAGGAACATCTCGTCGACCATCCACGACAGCGTCGCGACGTCGCGCTCCATGGCCGCGTGGTAGCGCGGGGATTCCTCGACCAGGCCGTCCTGGAGCGCCTCGATCGCGACGCGCAGCGAGGTCAACGGGGTCCGGAGGTCGTGGCCGACGCTGGCGAGGAACTCGCGGCGGGCGGCCTCCATGGTGGCACGTCGCTGCTCGGCCTCGGTCAGGCGCACGACCATGTCGTCCAGGGTGGCGGCGAGCATGCCGACCTCGTCGGACCGGGACACGCCGGTGCGGACGTCGCGTCGTCCCGCGGCCACGGCCTCGGCGGTGGCTCGCACCCGACCGATGTCGTCCTGCAACGGCTGCGACACGGCCACGGCCAGCACGCTGCCCAACGCCACGCCCAGCCCGAGTGCCACCAGGACCAGCCGCAGGGCGTCCTCCGGGATCAGCATCGACGCCGTCGCGGCCCAGATGGCGATCGCGGCGACGGCCACTGCCCCGATCGCGGTCAACACCACGGCGGCCTGCAACGAGGCCAGCCGCATCGTGAATCGCCGCAACGTGACGGCGGCGACGGCCACCACCACGGCCAGCCCGCCGAACACCGCGACCAGGGTGATCCGGTCCGCGGCCGACGGTTGCATCACCGACTCGGCGGCCAGCAGGGCCAGCAGCACCGACACCACCAGGCCCGCCGTGATGGCGACCATCGGGTGCCCGGACGGGCCGCGGTCGAGGGGGACGCGCGGGTCGGTCACGGATCGAACCGGTACCCGACGCCCCACTGGGTGACCAGGTGCACCGGCGACGAGGGCTCGCGCTCGACCTTGGATCGCAGGCGACGCACGTGGACCGTGACGGTCGACGGGTCCTGCCACTCGGGCGAGGACTCCCACACGGCCTTCAACAGGTCGGTCCGCGAGAACACCTCGCCGGGGTGGGTGGCGAAGTGGTGGAGGAGGTCGAACTCGCGTCGGGTGAGGTCGATCGCCTCGTCATCGCGGTGGACGGTGCGTGCGACCGGGTCGATGGCCAGCCCGGCCACCTCCACGGCCTCGGCTGTCGAGGGCAGGCGGCGCAGGACGGTCCGCACGCGGGCGACCAGTTCCCGTGGGGAGAACGGCTTGGTGACGTAGTCGTCGGCGCCCAGTTCCAGGCCCCCGACCCGTTCGGCCTCGCCGCCGCGCGCGGTCAGCATGATGACCGGCACCTCGGAGCCCACCCGCAGTTCCCTCAACACCTCCCAGCCATTGCGGCCGGGCAGCATCACGTCCAGCACGACCAGGTCGACCGGCTCGGCGCGCAGCCCGCGCAGGGCGGCATCGCCGTCGTCGTACTCCACCACCTCGTACCCGGCGTCGCGGAGGTAGCGGCCGGTGACGTCGCGGACCATCGCCTCGTCGTCGACGATGGCGATGCGGGCCGTGGGCGCAGGTGTGCTCATGGCCGGAGCCTACGACCGCCGGGACGCAGCGGTCGACCGACGCCACCGGTGTTCACCGACGCGTCATGACCCCGGACCGGTCACGTGCGGTGGGCGGAGGTCGACGGCATCCGCGGCCATCGGTGCGACCAGGTGCTTGGCCACCCGCTCGGACGGCGTGTGCGGGAGGTGGTCGCGGACCTCCCAGAACCGGGGGACCTTGAAGGTCGCCAGCCGTTCGGCCACGTGGTCGCGCAGGTCGGACGGACGCAGGTCATGTCCCGGCACCGCCACGACCACGGCTCGGACCTCCTCGCCCAGGACGTCGTCGGCAACGGCCAGCACGGCGGCCTCGAGCACGTCCGGATGCCCGACCAGTGCGGCCTCGACCTGGGCGGCGGCGATGTTCTCGCCACCGCGGCGGATCATGTCCTTGCGGCGGCCCCGGAGGGTGAAACGTCCGTCCGCGTCACGGACGACGAGGTCGCCGGTGTGCGCCCAGCCGTCGGCGAAGAAGGCGGCGGTCGCGGCCTCGTCGTCGTGGTAGCCGTCCATGAAACCCCGGCCCCGCAGCAGCAGTTCGCCGACCACGCCGTCCGGCACCGGCATGCCATCCGCGTCGACGACGGTGGCGTCACAGTGGTCGACCACGCGGCCCATGCTGCCGCTGCCGACCAACTCGTCGTGGTCCTGCGGGGTCACGGCGATGTTCAGGCCGGTCTCGGTCATGCCGTAGAGCTCGTACCACGGCACGCCCCAGCGGTCCTCGATGGCGGCGTGGGCCGCGGCCGGGATCGCCGAGCAGAACACGTGGCGGAGTCGATGGGCGCGGTCGGCCGGTGTCGGCGGTTGCTTCAGCAGCAGCACCGGCATCGCGGCGAGGCAGTAGAACACGGTCACGTGGAGGTCGGCGACGGACGCCATGAACGTGGACGGGTGGAAGCCGTCGAGGATCGCCAGTTCGGCGCCGGACCAGAGGCTGGCGACGGTGTTCCACTGCGGGTCGATGTAGGAGTAGGGCTGCGCGGTCACCAGGACGTCGTCGTCGGTGAGGTCCATCAGGCGGGCCATGCCCGCGCCCATGTGGGTCCAGAATCGGTGGCTCAACCGGCACCCCTTCGGGAAGCCGGTGGTGCCGGACGTGTACTGGAGGTTGGCCAACGTGTCCACGGGCACGTCGGCCGGCGGATCGCTCGCATCGGTGTCCGGCCAGTGCGGACCGACCACCTCGACGGCGGGCCCGTCGTGGACCACCTGGCGCACCAGGTCGAGGTGTCCGGCGTCGACCAGGACCAGCCGCGCGCCGCTGTGGTCCACCATCCAGGCGAGGTCGTCGGTCCCCGATCGGGTCGAGATCGGGACCGCCACCAGCCCGGCCGTCACGACCCCCAGCCAGCACGATGGCCACGTGATGCCGTTGTCCATCACGAGCGCGACGCGGTCGCCGGGTCGCAGGCCGAGGCCGCGCAGCCGGGCCCGGATGCGGCCGACCCGGGTCGCGAGGTCGGTGAACGTCAGGACCGCGCCGTCACCGTCCCGGAGTGCGATCCGACCGGCGTACTCCCGGGCCGCCGTCTCGACCAACCTGCCCAGGGTCGGAGGCCGCCCGGGGCCGCCGGGTGGTGGGATCACCGCGCCCGGTCCCGGAAGCGGGCCGCGCCGACCGTGGGGAGCCCGGCCGCGAAGATGTCGGCCGCGGCCTCGACCTCGCGCTGCATGGCCGCCTCCACGACCGCGCGGTCCGGGCGGAACAGGGCCAGGTGCCACGCCGTGGCCGTGCCATCGCCGCGCCACGCCCGCACGCGTTCGACGGCGGCCGTGACGGGGTCGTCGGCAACGTCGGTCAGCAGCCCCATGCGGTGGGCCTCGGTGGCTGGGATCCGGCGACCGTCCAGCACCAGCGGCAGTGCGGCGGCGCCGACCAGGCGGGGGAGGAGGTGGGTCGAGCCGTTGGACACCGTCAGCCCCAGGCCGTTCTCCGGGAACAGGAAGTACGTGTCGGGACGACCGATCCGCGCATCGCACGCCAGCGTCAACTCGGCGGCGCCACCCACCACCAGGCCGTTGATGGCGGCGACGACGGGGACCTCGGTGTCCAGGACCGCGCGGGTCAGGTCCTGGAAGCCGTCGATCAGGCGGGCGAAGCCGTCCCGGTCGAGGTCGGCGGTGGCGGCGAGGTCGTCGCCCGACGAGAACGCCCGTCCCGTCCCGGTCAGCACGAGCCCACTGGCCCCGCCGGCCTGGTCACGGATCGCGGCGGCCAGGTCCGGCAGCATCATGGGCGACAGCGCGTTGAGCGTGTCCTCGCGGTCGATCCGCAGGATCGCGACGTCGTCGACGCGTGCAGCGACCAGGTGCTCGCCCACCGAGGTCCACGCGGTCTGATCCATGCCGCGAGACGCTAGGCAGCCCCGCTGGGCCCGTCAACCGCGGTGCCGTCCGGTTCCGGCTCGGTCACGTGGCTGGCGGCCTGCCCGGATTGCACCGTTCGCACTGCTCGGGAAGATCGGCGACCCGTGCTCCGTTGACACTTGTCCGGACCTTCACCGTCCAGGCCATTTCCCCGAACGCAGGCGAGCCTCCCATGTCCCATGCACCAGTGGTCGATCGGCGCGAGCCGCTCAACAACGACGAGATCGCGCGCTACTCCCGCAACCTGATCATCCCCGACGTGGCGATGGAGGGCCAGGAGCGGCTCAAGGCCGCGAAGGTCCTGCTGGTGGGCACCGGCGGCCTGGGCTCACCGTTGGCGCTGTACCTGGCCGCCGCCGGGGTCGGCACGATCGGGTTGGTCGACAACGACGTCGTGGATGCCTCCAACCTGCAGCGCCAGGTGATCCACGGCACCTCCGACATCGGCAAGGACAAGCTCGACTCGGCAGAGGAGTCGATCAACGACATCAACCCGCACGTCACCGTCGTCAAGCACCCGACGTTCCTGGACTCGTCCAACGCGCTGGAGATCATCGAGCCCTACGACCTGGTGATCGACGGGACCGACAACTTCCCGACCCGGTACCTGGTCAACGACGCCTGCGTGCTGCTCGGCAAGCCGAACGTCTACGGATCGATCTTCCGCTTCGAGGGCCAGCTCAGCGTGTTCTACGCCCAGGAAGGGCCGTGCTATCGCTGCATGTTCCCCGAGCCGCCGCCGCCCGGGATGGTCCCCAACTGCGCCGAGGGTGGCGTGCTTGGCATCATGGCCGGCCACATCGGCACCGCCCAGGGCATCGAGGGCATCAAGCTGCTGATGGGCATCGGGGACCCGATGATCGGGCGCCTGGGTCTCTACGACGCCCTCGACCAGCGCTGGACCTACGTCAAGGTCAACAAGGACCCGAACTGCCCCGTGTGCGGGGAGAACCCCACCGTGACCGAGCTGATCGACTACGAGGAGTTCTGCGGGATGCCGGCGCACGACCGCGACGAGGACGTGGCACCACAGGAACTGGAGATCCTCCCACGCGAGTACGCCGAGATCGCCGGCGACGACAACATCGTGCTGTTGGACGTGCGCGAGCCCCACGAGTACGAGATCAACCGGATCCCCAACTCGATCCTGATCCCCAAGGACACCGTCCCGTCGAAGCTGGACCAGCTCGACCCGAACAAGGACTACATCGTCCAGTGCAAGACCGGCGGACGATCCATGGAGGTCACCCAACTGCTGCGTGGCGCCGGCTTCAAGGCCCGCAACCTCCACGGCGGCATCAACGCCTACGCCCGCCAGGTCGACGACTCCATCCCCGTGTACTGAGGGACCTCCCGAGGGGTTGCGCCGCCTGGGGCGAGCGGTCCCGCCCGCCCACACCTCACCCCTCGGCAGCAGATCCCTGGGACGCCCCCGGTCGACCGGCACCCCGCGCCCAGTCGGGCCGATCGGACGTGGTGCGTCCGGGCCGGGGGCGCAATACTGGTTGCACACGCAACCAGTCGAGGTTCACATGAAGCGTCTTCCGACCGTCCTGACGGCCGCCGCCCTGTTCGGGCTGGCGCTGCCGGCCGGGGCCGCGCCGCCGACGGCCTTCCCCGAGGTCATC
>JAGXFT010000171.1 GCA_024637135.1 Nitriliruptorales bacterium
CCTCCTCGTTCTCCAAGGCTAGGAGCCTCCATCAGACCCAGTGCGGTTCACGATCACGCCCCGTTCCACCCACGCCTATGCCGGGACCCCCCCCCAAGAAAAGACTTGAGATCGACCAACTGAACAACAGTCGACGTTGGGTATGCTTGGATTCTCGTTGGGTCACCTTGGCGACAGGTCCTCCAAATGGAAACAGTGCTTGCGGTATTCTCGTCATACTCAACGGAGCCGTGCGACCCGCAACTTTCAAACGGGCTGGTGCAACAATTATGCGATGATGGCCATCGTGTGATAGTTATCGGCTTTTGTCCGCGCAGGGATGCTGCTCCGACCCATGACAGCGAAGATGTCTACCTGGTTCCCCGTTGGTCAGAGGTCACGGTGTGGAAACACGTGTCGGCTTGGCCGATGCTGGTTCTTACCATCCTGAGGCTACGGCTTCGGTACGGCAGGAAGCACTTCGATCAGTTGCTTGTCCAGGCGCCGTTGTCAATCAAGGCTCCCTTCGTTCTCCTCCTTGGCATGTTTCAGTTTCGACGCCGGACTGCCATCATATTTGATATTTACCCGAAACATCAGGTGGAAATCGACGCCTTGCCAGCCGCCCTAGAGAGTCTACTCTACACCCTCGAAAAGTGGCTAATGAGCCATTTTGACGTTGTTACGGCAATGGGTCCACGCAACCGTGTCGTTATCCGTGACTACTATTTTGAAGGAAACCAAGGACTTGACATCAGGATTGTCCCACCTTGGACTGTCGAGAAACGAATTGAGTCGGTCGGACGTCCTGTGGCGGACCGACCGGCCGGGCAGGTCCGCATGGTATTTGGGGGACAAATAATTCGCGGTCGACGCGTGGATAGGCTGATAGATTTCCTCGAACTCGTTCGGGGCCCTGACCTGGACATTAGATTGTCAGTCTACTCGTTAGGTCCTGGTTTTGATGCGTTGAGAGGGGAGTTTTCCGGCCTGGAATGGGTTGAATTCTTCGAGCGGATTGGTCGTCGCGAATTTGGTGAGTTGCTCGCGGAGTTCGATGTCGGGGCCGTGGTCACCGACGACCGTGTTTCCCTTCCCGCCTTTCCTTCGAAGCTCACGAACTACGCCCAATACGGTCTCGCGAGCTTCTGTTTGGTTGAGAGCGGATCCGAGTTGTTCAAGGTCACCGAAGGCGTGCGATGCGTCCACCTGAACCCGTTCGACTTCTCCCGCCCAGCGGTCAATCGCGCCAAGGCGTTCTTCGCCTACGCTGTGACAGACGAGGCAAGAGCCGAGGCGCTGCAGATGGCTGAGCAATTCACAGTGGAGTTGGCCTCCCAAGAGATCATGAGGTGAGCCACGTGAACCGCCCCGAGTGTCATGGACACTCGGGGCGGCCAGGGCAAGACCAAACGCGAGGACCGGCTTGACAGAGGCGCATCTCCGCGCACCCCGGATGCTGCTCAAGACGGCCACCGTCTCCGCGGTCATCACGCCAGCAAGGACCTCGTCCCCCCGGTTCATCGCGTAGGGCCTGGAAACATCTCGCATGACCACCCACGCCCGTGCTGGACGATGCCGGATTGGGGGGGCTTCGAGGATGAGCGGGGTGTAGGGGTTGCGTGGCATGGGACAGGGGCCCTGCGAGGATGAGGGTGTCGAAGACCTCACCTCGAGAACAGGACCCCTGTGGAGACCGATCCTATGCGCATGTGTCTGCTGCATGTCGGACTCCCGGCCGTGACGGTGCTGGGCGTGGCCGACCTGGGCATCGGTCAGGTCGTGGTCCACGTCGAAACGGTGGTGACGGCGCGACCGGTGTGTCTCCGGTGCGGGACCGAGGTGCGGGTCAAGGATCGGGATCCGGTCGAGCTGGTGGACCTGCCGGTGTTCGGCCGCCAGTCCCGGCTGGTGTGGTCCAAGCGACGCTGGGCCTGTCCGGCAGCGTGTGGGGCGCCGTCGTGGACCGAACAGGATCCGGCGATCGGCGCGTCGCGGTTGGTGTTGACGGATCGGGCGGGGCGGTGGGTGACCGAACAGGTCGGCCGGCACGGGCGCACCGTGTCGGAGGTCGCGGCCGATCTGGGGTGTTGTTGGCACACTGTCAACGACGCCGTGGTGGCCTACGGAACCGTGCTGATCGATGATGAGGCCCGGATCGGCACCGTGACCGCGTTGGGTCTGGACGAGACGCTGTTCGGACGCATCGGTCGGTTCCGCCGCAAGCAGTGGTCGACGTCGATCGTGGACGTCGGCGCGGGGCGGCTGTTGGACGTGATCGAAGGCCGTGATGCAGCCCCAGCGTGTGCGTGGTTGGCCGCCCGGGGACCCGGCCTGGCGGGCCCGGATCGTCCACGCCACGTTGGACATGTCAGGCCCGTACCGGAAGGTGTTTGACACGATGCTGCCCGACGTGACCCAGATCGCGGATCCGTTTCATGTCGTGAAGTTGGCCGGCACCAAGCTCGACGAGGTCCGCCGCCGGGTCCAAAACGAGACGATGGGACACCGTGGCCGCAAGCACGATCCGCTCTACCGGGCCCGAAAGCTGCTGGTGCTCGCCAAGGAACGTCTCGACGACAGCGCCGAAGCCAAGCTCGTCGGGTTGCTCGCTGCCGGGGACCCTCGCGGCCACGTCGCGGATGCGTAACAGACAAGAGGCCACCCGTGAGCTCTACGCCCACCGCGATCCGGAACTGGCCCAACAGTGGGTCGACGAACTGTCGGCCGACATGCGTGATCCGTCGTACCCGCCCGAGGTCCAACAACTCGGCCGGACGCTGCGGACCTGGCGGACCCAGATCGCAGCGTGGCACCAAGCCCAGGTCACCAACGGACCCACCGAGTCCATGAACAACCTGATCAAACGCATCAAACGGGTCGCGTTCGGGATGACCAACTTCACCAACTGGCGCACCCGCGTGCTGCTCTACGCCGGACGCCCCAACTGGACCCGCCTCGCCACCGTCACACCAGCATGACCCCGCTCAAACTCGAAGAGCCGGATTGGGACCATCATGGAGCGGAGCAACTCCACTTCGGGGGAAGGAACGTCAGGTCAGCCTGCGGACGGCAGCCCAGTTGTTGCTCAACCGTGCCGTCCCCATGATCAGGGCCACCACGCGGTCGGACGTGTCGGTGATCCGGTACTCGTCGGGCATGCTGGGCCCATTGCCACCCCGATGACGCTCCACCTGCAGGTCCACCGCGGCCAGGAGGACTCCGGGGTCCAACCCAGTCATCACGATCGTGCCGGCATCAAGTGCCTCCGGGCGTTCCATGGACTCCCGGATGGTGACCGCTGGGAAGCCCATGATCGCCGCTTCCTCGGCAACCGAACCAGAGTCCGAAACCACGCACCGTGCCGTTGACTGCAGTCGGTTGTAGTCGAGGTAGCCGAAGGGTTTGGCGAATCGCACGCGGTCATCCACGGCAACCCGCGGTAGTCCCTCCAGACGCTTCCGGGTGCGCGGATGGGTGGACACGACCATGGGAAGATCATGCTGTTCGACGACCGAGTTGAGGCAGTGCAGCACGGCGGTCAGGCGATCCGGGGCGTCGACGTTCTCCTGTCGATGCACACTGGCCACGAAGTAGTTGCCCACCGTCAGACCGAGATCATCGAGGACGGGGCTCGCGGCGATGGCGTCCCGATGACGCTCGTACACCTCCCGCAGGGGCGAGCCAGTCAGGTAGGTCCGGCGGTGGGGCAGGCCCTCGGCGATCAGGTGGTGGCGTGCCCGCTCCGTGTACACCAGGTTGAAGTCCGCGATGTGGTCCACGATCCGCCGGTTGACCTCTTCGGGGACGTTGGCGTCGAAGGATCGATTGCCGGCCTCCATGTGGTAGACGGGCACCTGCATGCGTTTTGCCATGATCGCCGCCAGGGCGCTGTTGGTGTCCCCGAGTACCAGCATCGCGTCTGGGCGCTCCTTGCCCAGCACTCGCTCGGTCCCAGCCAGGATTCCACCCAGCGTGCGCCCAAGGCTTTCGGTTTCCACATCGAGGAAGTGGTCCGGTCGCCGAACCCCCAGGTCCTGGAAGAACACCTCGTTCAGCTCGTGATCATAGTTCTGGCCGGTGTGCACGAGGACATGGTCGACCACATCATCGAGGCGCGCGATCACGGCTGACAGGCGGATGATCTCGGGGCGGGTGCCGAGCACGGTCATGACCCGCAACGGACCGTTCATCGCACCACCGGTTCCGCCCAGGTGTCCGCATCGTCGGGATCGAAGATCTCGTTTGCCCAGAACAGGGTCATCAACTCGTCGTCGCCAACGTTCTCGATGTGGTGCGCCCAGAACACCGGCATGTCCACCACGGTCGGTTCATCGCCGCTGACCGGGAACTCGATCACGTCATCACTGCCCATCCACCGCAGGCGTATGACGGCCTGACCGGCAAGGACGCAGAACTTCTCGTACTTGCGGGTGTGGTAGTGGTTTCCGCGCTGGACCCCCGGGGCCGTCGTGGAGGCGAAGACCTGCCCCTGGGCGGGGAGGTACTTCACACACTCGAACAGGGACCCGCGATCGTCTCGGTGGACCGTCGGTCGATGGGCGTGCTCGTGGGGCTCCATGGCGGTGACCAGGGTCCGATACAGCCGTCCGGACAAGGCCGTGGGCAGGTCCGGAACCCATCGGTCCCTGCGGTGAAGATCTCGTAACCGTGTCAGTTCCTCCAGAAGTGCCGAAACCGTGATCTCGTGTCCTGGCTGCGGCACGACGTGGCCGGGGGCGGATCGGTCCTGGGCCAGTGCCACCAGTTGCTCGGACAGGTCCACGACCCAGATCAACTCCATATTTACGTCCCGGTGGATGGACGGTTGTTCCCCGCGCGCCACCTGATGGCAGAAGGTGGCCACCACCGAATTGTGGAACGGTCGGGACCCAGGCCCGAACACGTTGGTGATCTCGGCGACCGTCAGGCCCACCCACGTGGCGTCAGCCAGGATGTCCTCCGCAGCTCGCTTCGATCGCCCGTAGGCGTTGTCACGATGTCGTTGTGTGCTCGAAGCGAAGATGACGCGAGTTGACCGATCCCTCGGGAGCGCCGAAGCCAGCTCGTTGGCGAGCCGGATGTTGGTTGCTTCGACCTCGCGGTCCGGACCACGATTCTGGCCCGCCAGGTGAACGATCGTCTCGACGTCAGCCAGCGACGCCGCCAGCTGGTCCGAACTGGCGAAGGTCGTGCGCGTCACGGGCACCACGTCAAGTCCTCGCCGACGAGCGGCAAGGGTCACATGCAGACCGATGAAGCCATCTGCCCCGGTGACCGCGATCGTGGTCATGATGCAGCGTGTGCTGCAACGGCGGCAGCAATCGTGGGCAGCGTCAACAGGAGGTCTTCGACCTCGTCGACCGACAGACGACGCGTGTTGTGGGAGGTGTAGTCGTCCACCACATGTTCCCCGAGTGTTCCTTCGCTGAAGTACAGCCCGTAGTTGAGGTCGCGGTCGTCCATGGGGATTCGGAGGTAGTCGCCGAGGTCCTCGGACCGTGCCAGCTCTTCCCGAGTGGCCAGGGTCTCGAACAACTTCTCGCCGTGGCGCATGCCGATAGTGGTCTCGCCAACGGAGCCACCGAACAGGTTGCGGAGCGCTTGGCTGAGGTCGCCAACGGTGCAAGACGGGGCCTTGCGGATGAACAGGTCGCCCGGCTCGGCATGGGCGAAGGCGAACATGACGAGATCCAGTGCCGTCGGCAGTGACAACAGGAATCGGGTCATCGACGGCTCGGTCACCGTGATCGGACCTCCCTGTCGGATCTGGTCCACGAACAACGGGATGACGCTGCCGCGAGAGGCCATGACGTTCCCGTACCGGACGGTCGACACGACGGTGCCGTTGGCTCCCGCCAGGCGGGCATGGGACTGCGCCACCTTCTCCATCAGGGCCTTGGTCATGCCCATCGTGTTGATCGGATACGCCGCCTTGTCTGTCCCCAGGCAGACAACGCGCCCGACGCGCGCGTCGATGGCGCTGCGAATGACGTTGTCACTGCCGTCAACGTTGGTCCGCACCGCCTGCATGGGGAAGAACTCGCACGACGGCACCTGCTTGAGCGCCGCCGCATGGAAGACCAGGTCCGCCCCGGCCATCACGGCATCCACCGAGTCCCGGTCACGCACGTCGCCAAGGTGGAAGGACAGCCGGTCGTCGTTGAACTCCTGGCGCATCAACTCCTGTTTGAGTTCGTCGCGACTGAAGATCCGGATGCCACCGATCCCCTCAGCCAGGAGTCGGCGGGCCGCCGTTCGGCCGAACGAGCCTGTCCCGCCCGTGATGACCGCCATGCGGTCTCTCAGGTCATCCATCGCGGGCACTCCTCCAAACACACTGGACACTCGCCGCATCCGGTGCCGTGCAGCGCTTTGGTCGGCCATCGTAGGCCGGTCACCCCTCGACGTGGTGAGCATCCCTGTCGATAGCCTCCACGCTGACGCGCAACCACGATGCCCCTGAGTCAAGGCGGAGACCTGTCCGTGCCCCCGATCGTCGGACACCTGGCGATCACGCATCGCTACTTCTGGCCTGAGTCCCATCCCTACGCCGACATGCTTGCCCAGATTGCCGAGGCAACCACTGGCAAGGCTGACCGGGTGACGGTCCTGTCCACGGCCCATGACCCCGACGACATCCGCCGCCGGGCCGATTGGGGCGCCACCCACGGCATCCGGACCGAGTCCATCGACGTCGGTGATGTTCGGACGGTGGGGGCCGGTGCCAAGGTGGCCAGCCATGTGCGCTACGTCGCCTGGCTGTTCCAGCGGCTGATGCACCTCCGTCCTGATGTCATCTGGGTGGGATCCACCCCACCGATGATCGCCGGGCTGGTTGCGTGGCTGGTGAGTCGCCTGACAGGCAGCACCTACGTCTACCACCTCCAGGACATCCACCCTGAAGCGCTCGACGTCCAGCAACGCCGCGGTCGCAGGAGCCCGGCAACGCGGATCGCACGCGCCATCGATCGTCGAACCGTCGAGGACGCAGCCATCGTGGTGGTCCTGTCCGACGACATGCGGCAAACCCTTCTGGATCGCGACATGGATCCCGTCCAGGCCGACATCCGGGTCATCAACAACTTCGTCCAGGTGCCGGAGACGACAGAACCACTGCGGTCGATCCGTCCCGACCAGCCCTTCGTGCTCCTCTTCGCCGGTCGCATCGGCCCCTTCCAACGGCTGGAGAGTGTGCTGGAGGTCGCCCTCCGGGTCGCTTCCGACGAGGGCATCGCGTTCGACATCATGGGTGATGGCCCCTGCCGATCCGACCTCGAAGCCAAGTACGGGCACCTTGGGCATGTGCGTTTCCTCGGGCAGCGACCCCGGGCCGAGGCCCATGCCGCGATGTGTCGCGCCTCGTGTGGCATCGTGAGCCTGCTTCCGGGCATCACCGAGGTCGCCTACCCGAGCAAGATCATCGACTATGGCGCCTTCGGACTGCCCATCTTCGCCATGGTGGACCCGTCCAGCGAACTTGCGCGCAGTCTGCGCCGCCAGGGGATGGCCTTCGTCCCCGAGCACGACGACCCCCACGTGGTCGCCCAGGGGTTGCGAGCCTTTCGCGATCGGCTGGTGGCCCACCCCCCTGATCGGGACGCCCTTGCATCCGACGTACGCCGGCGTGTGTCAGCCGATGTGGTGGTACCGCAACTGGCGGCGTTGGTGTGCGAGGCAGGGATGCGTCGCCGATGATCCCCGTGGTCGTCATTGGTGCAGCGCGGTCGGGGACCAAGTTCCTGCGAGGGCTGCTGGGAACCCCTGACGTCATGAGCGTGGTCCCGCACGACGTCGGGTTCGTGTGGCGTCACGGATTGGAGCACGTGGGACACGATGAACTCCGGCCGGAGCAACTCGCCCCCGGGCGCGCCACATGGATCCGGGACCAGCTTCACCGACTGGCCCGGGGATCCTCCACCCGGTCGGCGACCCACATGGTCGAGAAGTCGGTCCCCAACAGCCTGCGCCCGGCCTATGTCGCCGCGGTGCTGCCCGATGCCCAGTTCGTCCACCTCGTCCGGGACGGGCGGCAGGTGGTCGAGTCCGCCCGCCGATCGTGGACGGCTCCGACTGACTACCGCACCGCGGTTCGCAAGCTGATCACGGTCCCACCCTCCCTCCTGCCCGTCGTCGTGGCCGAGACCGTGGGGGTGGGGCCGCGATGGGCCCGGCGAAGTGCCCAGACGTGGGGACCCCGATATGACGGCATCGACGCCGACCTCCAGAACCAACAACTGGTGGAGGTGTGCGCCCGCCAGTGGGCTCGGTGTGTCACCGCGAGCCTGGACCAGCTCGGCGGGGTCTCGCAACCGGTGCACACCGTGGACTTCCAGCGCCTCGTCACCGACGAACGCGTGGTGATCGACTTGGCGAGAAACCTCGGCCTGGGCTCCGACGCCCAGGAGGACATTGTCCGACGGTGGAGCGACGACGCCGAACCCGGCAACCTCGACACGTGGAGGCTGGGCCTCACACCGGACGCACGGGCAATCATCGCCCCGACCGTCAATCCGGTGAACGCTCGCCTGGGACATGCACTGCTGTGACGGCCACGCGTGCCTTCGACGTGGTCGTGGCGGCCGGGGCCCTGGTCATCACCCTGCCGGTCACCCTGGCCGCGGCGATCGGCATCCTGGTCACCGACGGCCGCCCCGTCATCTTCGCTCAACAGCGGGTCGGTCTGTGCGGCGAGACATTCACCATGCACAAGTTCCGGACGATGGGAGGTGCCCCTGCCGGGCCTGGCTTCGACGTCGGCGACACCAGTCGCGTGACCCGCCTGGGTCAATGGCTGCGCGTCACCAAGGCCGACGAACTGCCCCAACTCGTGGACGTGCTTCGGGGTGAGATGTCCATCGTTGGGCCACGGCCGGAAGTTCCGTCCTGGGTGGATGCCTATGCGGAACGCTTCCAACGAATCCTCACGGTTCGACCAGGGATCACCGATCCGGCCGCCATCGCCTTTCGCCATGAAGAACACATCCTGGCTGCTTCACCCGATCCGGAGGCAACCTACCGGGACGAGATCCTGCCCCGGAAGTTGGACCTCTACGACCAGTACGTTGACACTCGGTCGCTCACAGGAGACATCACCATCCTGATCCGGACACTGTTGGCCATCTTCACGAGGTCCCGGTGACCACCACCGTTCCGTTCTTCTCCACCGGTGACCTGTCACGTGAACTGGAGGCGGTCGGCGACGTGCTCCATTCAGGATGGCTCACAACCGGCTCGCGAGCGAAACTCCTCGAGCAGCGGTTCGCAGGGGCCTGCGAAGCCGATCATGCCCTCGCGGTGACGTCCTGCACCGCCGCACTGCATCTCGCCGTCGAGGCCCTGGGGCTTGGTCCGGGTGACCGGGTCGTGGTCCCCAGCATGACGTTCGGGGCGTCCGCCGAGGTCATTCGCTACGTCGGTGCCACGCCAGTCGTGGTCGACGTCGAGCCGGGGACCAACCTCCTCAGTCGTCGCATCCTCGAACGGGCTGTGGAGGACTACGGGAACATCGCGGCGTGCATCGTCGTGCACTACGGCGGCCAGGCGCCCAGGATGCTGGGTGACGAAGGCCTGTGGGACTACTGCCGCGAACGGGGAATCCGACTCATCGAGGACGCGGCACATGCCTTCCCGTCACGCTCCGACGCCGGGCCCATCGGCGCCGTCGGCGACGTCGCGTGCTTCTCCTTCTACGCCAACAAGACCATGACCACCGGTGAGGGTGGGATGCTGGTCACCAACGACGCGGACCTGGCGGCACGTGCCAGCATCATGCGTCTGCACGGCATCGATCGCGATGTGTGGGACCGCTTCGGGGCGAAGTCTGCGTCCTGGCAGTACGACATCGTGGCCCCCGGCTTCAAGTACAACATGCCGGATGTCAACGCCGCCATCGGCGTGGTCCAGTTTGGTCGGGCTGCTGGCTTCAGGGACGATCGCCAGCGCGTCGCGGAGCACTACCAACGACAACTGGTCGACGTCGCCGAAGTCTCGTTGCCCCTGTGTGATGTCCCCGCCTCATGGCATGCATGGCACCTGTTCCCGATCGTGCTGCACCAAGACGCCGCCGTGGATCGGAACGGCATGATCGAGGCACTGGCCGAACGCGGTGTCGGGACCTCCGTGCACTACCGGCCACTGCACCGGATGACCTACTACCGCGACACCCTGAACCTGGACGCCCAGGACTTCCCCAACGCCGAGCAGACGTGGCAGGGATGCCTGTCGTTGCCGATCTACCCGTCGATGACAGCCGAGCAGGTCCGCCACGTCACGACGTCCGTCCGGGCGGTGTTGGGACACTCGCCACCCGCCCACGACGGGTGAGAGCAGGCCAAGGCGCCTCAGGCTTCCCGCATGTCGACCGACGAGTCGGGCGCCGTCAATGCCCTGTCCGAGATCTCCGGCGCGGACGTCGCCAGTCGGCTCCTCGCGAACTCTGGCAACAACGCCCGCACCATCGCGTGGACACCAGCGACGCCGAGGTCCCGCGAGTCACACCCCATCAGCAGGTCATTGAGGTCGCGCTCGACGCTCGCCCAGCGGGGACGCGGGACGGCGCCGATCCAGATCTTGGCGTGGCGCGTTCGATTGGCGTTCTCCTCCGACAGCGACAGCTCCTCGTACAGCTTCTCGCCCGGTCGAAGGCCGGTGAACTCGATCTCGATGTCGACGCCGGGCTCGAAGCCGGACAGGCGGATGACGGCCTCGGCCAACTCCACGATGCTGACCGGTTCGCCCATGTCCAGGGTCAGGATCTCGCCCGGTTGGCCGATCGCTGCCGCCTGCAGGACCAACTGGGAGGCTTCCGGGATGGTCATGAAGTATCGCTGCATCTGCGGATGCGTGACCGTCACCGGGCCACCCCGGGCGACCTGCTCCTTGAAGATCGGCACGACACTCCCGGTCGATCCCAGGACGTTGCCGAAGCGAACTGCCACCCCGGCCAGCCCCGAGCTGTCGGCCAGGTGTTGGACGTAGCGCTCGGCAAGTCGCTTGGTGGCGCCCATGATCGAGGTCGGGTTGACGGCCTTGTCCGTGGAGACCAGGACGAACCGGTCCACGACGTGCTCCGCCGCCAGGTCGGCCACCACACGGGTCCCACCCACGTTGTTCTTGACGGCCTCACCCGGGTTGGACTCCATCAGGGGGACGTGCTTGTGGGCGGCTGCATGGACCACCACGTCCGGATGCAGCTCCATGAACACCTGTGCCATGCGCGCCCGATCGCACACGTCGGCGATCACCGCCACGACGTCCGTCTGGGCATCCATGACCGTCAGTTCACGATGGATTGCCCACAACGCCGGCTCTGCCTGGTCCACCAGCACGAGCCGTGACGGGTGCAGGCCGACCACCTGTCGGGCGAGTTCCGAGCCGATCGAGCCACCAGCGCCGGTCACCATGACGCAGTTGCCCGTCACCAACTCCCGGGTCGGTTGGTCGTCGAGCTCGACCTGGTCGCGGCCCAGCAGGTCGTCGACGTCGACGTCTCGGATCCGCGACACGCGCACGTCCCCGCTGACGATCTCGAACACCCCGGGCACGATCTTGGTCTCGACCCCGGCCTGCTCGCAACGGTCGACGATGCGCCGGATGTCGGGCCTGGCAAGGGCCGCGATGGTGATGATCGCCATGTCGACGCGCCGGGCTTGGGCCACGCAGCTGACGTCGTCGACCGTCCCCACCACGTCCAGCCCGCCCACCCGGCGCCCCACCTTCGCAGGGTCGTCGTCGAGGAAGGCCACCGGCCTCATCTCGAGGTCGGGACGTCGTTGCAGTTCCCGGGCCATCATGACACCGGCTTGGCCGGCCCCGATCAGCAGCACGCGTCGGGACGTGGGGGCGTCTGGCCCACGTCGTCCATGGACTCGCCGAGCGCGACCCTCGGCCTGGAGCCGGCGCGCCATCCGCACGGCGAACAGGCCCAACAGGGACAGCACGAAATCCGCGCCGATGACCCCCAGCGGCATCGCCAGGACCCCCAGTCCTGGACCGTTCACCGTGCCCGACACGAGCCGGACGGCCAGGAACCACACCGCCACCACGGCCAGGGTGAACGTGATCTCGATGACGTCGCGCAGGGTGGTGTGCTGCCACGACTGGCGGCCGACACCAGCCACGTGGAGCGCCAGCACGTCCACCACGACGACCACCGGCAGCACCAGCCACAACTGTGCAAGGTGCTCCGGGGGGATCGAGCCGTCGAAGCGCAGCAGGTAGGCGCCGACCAGGGCCAGGGCCAGGACGATCGCCTTGATGGCCAGTCTGGCCATACTGCGTGGCCGGGCGGAGGGCACCTGCGAGCCTTTCGGTCAGAACATGTGGCGAGCCGTGAGGCCCCCCCGAGCCACTCGGAACTGTAGCGTCGTGCCCGGCCCGGGCCGGGGACGTCCGGCCGCCATCGGTGGCACTGGCGAGTGCCGGGCAGGCAGCCCCGTCACGGCACTCGTGGTTGCCTATCCTCTTCAGCGAACAGCGGGCAGGAACGCGGCCTGCACCGCACGGAACGTGCACCGCCCCCCCCGACCGTCGTCCTGCGAAGAGCCCCCACGTGTCCAGACCCGCTCGAGTCCTCGTCCTGTGCACGGCGAACGTGTGTCGCAGCCCCCTGGGTGCCGCCCTGCTGGACCGACTCGCGTCGGAACAACTGTCACCGGGCGCCGTGGAGGTCCTGAGCGCCGGCACGCACGCCCGGCCCGGCGAGCCGGCGGCCGGCGAGACCGCACGGATCGCGGCGCGCTGGCAGGTCGACCTGTCCGGTCATCGGGCCCGGCCGATGACCCGTGACCTGGTGGCCGGGGCAGACCTGGTCCTGGCGATGGAGGACGCCCATCGCGTCGCGGCCCTGCAACTGGTGCCGTCGGCCCTGCCCCGCGCATTCACCTGGTTGGAACTGGCGCGACTCGCCCCCGAGGTCGGACCGGTGCAGGGGCGAGCCGGATCGCGCGACCGGCTGGCTTCCGTGGCCCGGGCGGCACACCGTGCTCGACCGTGGGTCAGGGCTGCCACCGACGGGGAGGACGTGGCCGACCCCGTGGGTCGATCGTCGCGTCACTTCAAGCGGATGGCCACGACCCTGGTCGACGCCGCAACGGCCTTCCTTCCCGTCATCCTGCTCGAGCGGCCGAATGACCGGTGACCCGGGTCAAGCCGACCACGACGGGCACCCCATGCCCCACGGCTGCTGAGCACCCGCGGCCACGCCGTCGAGCGCCCGACCTCGGCGTGCTGCCGGAGCCCGCCCACCGGCGAGGATGCCTGGGACGACGAGGCGGACCGTCAGCGGACCTCGACGGCCGAGCGTTCGACCGGGTCGCCGGCCGACTCGGTGAGGGCGCGCAGCGCGGCCCCCTGCAGCGAGGGACTCGCGTCCGGCGCCGGCGTCGCCTCGTCCTCGACGGCCGGGTCGATGGACTCCGTCGACCGTTCCGACGCGGTCCGGAAGAGGAGTGCGAACGCCGCCACCAGAGCCACCGCTGCCACGACGGCGAGGATGCGCTGACGACGTTGGAGGACCACGAGATCACCCATGGGCAGCCCCCGGCCGTCGTGCACGGCGCGACGACCTCGTGGCAGCAACGACGGATCGGGACATCGATTCCCCCCCGGGAACGGCACGACGCCTGGCCTCCGACGCGCGCGCCCCACGTGTCGCGTGCCCCGCCGGCACCGTCCGTGGTCGTGCGCGACCGTGCAGGCGATCGCCATGTCACCGTCGCGTCTGCCCGGACCAGGCCGCAAACTTGCCGCGCGTTCGGTGCACGGCCGTGACGGAACCGCGACTCTGGTCCCATGTCGCCCGGGACCGGTCCCGCCGCAGACGGCCCCCGACGGCGCTCGACGGCGCTCGACGGCGGCCATCATCCGGCCCCGGGGGAAGGTTGGCGCACGCCGCGGCGTTGCGGACGGCGCCGTCGACGTCCGGACTCCCGATGCCCGTCCACCAGCTCAACCACGCCGTCCTGTACGTCCGCGACCTGGCCACCAGCGTCGCCTTCTACCGCGACCTGCTGGGGTTCCGGATCGCGATGGAACTGCCCGGCCAGGCCGCGTTCCTGCAGGCCGAGGGGTCGACCAACGACCACGACCTCGGACTGTTCCAGATGGGTGCAGGCGCCGGGGCCTCGACCGCCGGGCGTGCCACCGTCGGGCTCTACCACCTTGCCTGGGAGGTCGACACGCTGACCGACCTGCGGACCATGGCGACCGCGTTGCGCGACGCCGGCGCCCTGACCGGGGCCAGCGACCACGCCACCACCAAGGCGTTGTACGCCCGCGACCCCGACGGCCTCGAGTTCGAGGTGAGCTGGTTGGTCCCGGCCGACCGCCTGGACGAGGTCCACGCCGACACCGGCGGCGAACCGATGATCGCGCCGCTGGACCTCGACGCCGAGGTCGCCCGGTGGGGAGCCGACACGCCTGGCGGCATCGGCGTCTCCCGGCCCGCGCTCGCCTGATCCCCCGGCCGCGGCCACGCCGACGGCGGCCGTTGGTTCTCGCTCCCTCGCACCGACGGGGTCCTATCGTTGCCCACAGGTGACGAAGGGGCTCCCAGCATGGCCATCGCCGACCGACCCGGGTTCGACCAGGCGCTGCGCGACGGCACGACGGTCCGCATCCGCCCGATCCGCCCCGACGACGACGAGCGCCTGCTGGGGATGTGGGACCGGACCTCGGCTGAGTCCCGTCGACTGCGCTTCCACGGTCACTACGACCTGAACGTCGACACGGTCGTGCGCTTCACCCACCTCGACCCCGACGACGAGTTCGGGTTGGTGGCCACGCTCGGGCGTGGCGACCGAGAACGCATCGTGGGCGTGGCACGGTTCTACATCGATCCGCCGGGGAGCAACCATGCGGAGTTCGCCGCCCTGGTCGAGGACGACCAGCAGGGGCGTGGGGTCGGCACGGTGCTGGTGCGGGAACTGGCCCGGATCGCGGCCGAGCGTGGGGTCGCCACGCTGACCGGCGACGTGTTGGCGAACAACAACCGCATGCTGCGGTTGATCCGGGAACTCGGGCTCGACCACGCCGACAGCAGGGACGCCCAGACCGTGCGGTCGGACCTCCGCCTCGAACTGGGTGAGGAGTTCCTGACCGTGGTGGACGACGCCGACCGGCGCGCCGCCCGGGCGGCGCTCGAACGATTCTTCTCCCCGGCGTCCGTCGCCGTCGTCGGGGCCAGTCGCGACCCCGCCTCCATCGGCGGCATGGTCTTCCGCCACCTCCTGAACGGCGACTTCGCGGGCGTGGCCCACCCGGTCAACACCGACGCAGCCGTGATCCAGTCCGTCCGCGCCGTACCACGGTTGTCGGACCTGCCGGAGGTGCCCGAACTGGTGGTGGTGTGCGTCCCGGCGGCCGCCGTCGCCGACGTGGTGGACGAGGCCGGGACGCTGGGGGTGCGGGCCGTGGTCGTCATCTCGGCCGGCTTCGCCGAACTCGGAAGCGCCGAGACCGACGCTGGCCTGGCCGGGGTCGAGCGCCAGCGCGAACTGGTCGACGTGGCGACCAGCCACGGCATGCGACTGGTGGGCCCCAACTGCATGGGCGTCATGAACGCCACCGCCGAGGTCCGGCTCAACGCCACCTTCAGCGCCACGTTCCCCTCGCCCGGTCGGGTCGCCTTCTCGTCGCAGTCCGGGGCGTTGGGGTTGGCCGTGATCGACCACGTCGCCAGCCGGGGGTTGGGCCTGTCGACCTTCGTCTCGGTCGGCAACAAGGCCGACATCAGCGGCAACGACCTGCTGCTGTACTGGGAGGAGGACCCGCACACCGACGTGGTGCTGCTGTACCTCGAGTCGTTCGGGAACCCGCGCAAGTTCTCCCGGATCGCGCGGCGGGTGTCGCGCCACAAGCCGATCGTGGTGGTCAAGTCGGGCCGGACCCAGGCCGGCGAGCGGGCCGCGTCGTCGCACACCGCGGCGATCTCGGCCGGCGACGTCGCCGTGCAGGCGCTGTTCCGCCAGGCCGGCATCATCCGGACCGACACCCTGTCGGAACTGTTCGACGTCGCGACCCTGCTCGCCCGCCAACCCCTGCCTCGGGGGAACCGGGTCGGCATCGTCACCAACGCGGGGGGGCCGGGGATCCTGGCTGCCGACGCACTCGAGTCCAACGGCCTGGTGGTCCCATCGTTGTCGTCGGACCTGCGGACCGCGCTGGCCGACCACCTCCCGCCCGAGGCCGGGACCGCCAATCCGGTGGACCTCGTGGCCTCGGCCGACGCCGACGGCTACCGGCACGTGCTCCGGACCCTGGGCGAGGCGGGCGAGGTGGACATGCTGGTGGTGATCGTGGTCCCCACCGGGGCCACCCCGGTGGACGACATCGCGGCCGCGGTCGTGGAGGCCCGCGACACCATCCGCGCCGACGGGGTGGACGACCTGCCCGTGCTGGGCGTGTTCATGTCGGCGGGCGGCGAGCCACCGGCGCTGGCGGCGGCCGACATCCCCACCTTCGCCTTCCCCGAGGACGCCGCCCGGGCACTGGGCCGCGTGGCCGCCCATGCCGACTGGCGCCGGACTCCCCTCGGGCGCATCGTCACGCCGGACGACATCGACCCGGAGGCCGCCCGGTCGGTGGTCGAGCGCGTGCTGGCCGACGCCGACGAGGTCGACCCCCAAGAACTCGGTGCCGACGCGGTCGACCCCGACGAACTCGCTGGTCACGAACTCGGCGCCGACGTCGGCGGACGCTGGCTCGCGCCGGCGGACGCCGAGGCCGTCCTGCGGGCCTACGGCGTCGCTCGACCCCGGGCCCGCCTGGTGGCGTCGGCAGCCGAGGCCGCGGCCACCCAGCAGGAATGGGACATCCCCGTCGCCGTCAAGGTGGCGGCCGCGATCCACAAGACCGACGTCGGGGCGTTGGCGCTGGACCTCGCCGACCCGGACGCCGTCGCGGACGCGGTGGCGAGCATGACCACTCGCCTGGACGAGGCCGGACTGGGCACACACGCGGGATCGTGGCTCGTGCAGGAGATGGTCGACGGCATCGAGATGGTCGTCGGGGTCAACCACGACCCCTCGTTCGGACCCCTGATCCTGACCGGGCTGGGCGGCACCCTGGTCGAACTGATGCGGGACGTGGCCGTGCGCATCACCCCGGTCACCGACCGCGACGTGGACGAGATGCTGGACGGCCTGCGGATGCGACCGCTGCTGGACGGCTACCGCGGCAGCGAACCCGCCGACGTCGACGCCCTGCGCGACCTCCTGTTCCGGATCAACGCCATGGTCGAGGACCTGCCCGAGATCACCGAACTGGACCTCAACCCGGTGTTCGTCCGCCCCGACGGCCGAGGGGTCGTCGCCGTCGACGTGCGCCTGCGGGTCGAACCCGCCTGACCGGGCCCGGGCGCGCCCCCGGCGGTTCTGCGACCGTCACCGGAGGTCGACCGGGTGCACCGAGGTCGCGTCGGCACCCGGTGACCTACCGTGGTGGGGTGGTGGTCCGCCGTCGCGGGCCACGCCCACCTCCACGCCGCCCCCCAGGGACAGGGACACCCGTGCAGTTGCCCCCCGACCGCGTCGTCGCCGGTCGCTACCGCGTCCTGGGGGTGCTCGGACGCGGCGGCATGGCCGTCGTCCACGAGGCCCACGACCAGGTCCTGGACCGGCGTGTCGCCCTGAAGGTGTTGGCCGGCCACCTCCTGGACGACGATCGGTCGGTCCAGCGCTTCGAGCGCGAGGCCCGTGCGGCCGCCGGCCTCAACCACCCCAACGTGGTCGGCGTGCACGACGCCGCGTCCGACGGCGACGTCCACTTCCTGGTGATGGAACTGGTCGAGGGTCGGTCGTTGGCCGACCGCCTGCGTGCCGACGGACCACTGGACGTCGACGCCGCGCTGGCGCTGGCCGACCAGGTCGCGGCGGCGCTGGGCGCGGCCCATGACCGTGGCCTGGTCCATCGCGACGTCAAGCCCTCGAACATCCTGCTCACGGGTGGGGGCGGGGTCAAGGTGGCCGATTTCGGCATCGCCCGGGCGGTGTCGTCCGAGGCGACCCAGACCGCCGTGGTGATGGGATCGGTGCCCTACGTGGCGCCGGAGCAGTTGCAGGGCGAGCCCGGGGCCGATCCGCGCAGCGACCTGTACGCCCTGGGCTGCGTCCTGTACGAGTGCCTGGCGGGGCAGCCGCCCTTCGTCGCCGACACCTCTGCCGCGGTGCTGGGCCAGCACCTCCACCTCGACCCGCAACCGGTCAGTCGCGCACGACCCGAGGTGGGGCCCAACGTCGACGCCCTGGTGGCGAGCCTGCTGGCCAAGGACGTGGCCGACCGCCCGGCGGACGCGGGCGACCTGCGCGAACGCCTCGCCCGGGTCCGGGACGGCCGGCCCCCCCTGGCCGCACCGGCGGCGGCCGGTGCGGCTGGTGCTGCCGGGATCGATCGCAACGCCCCGACCGAGGTGGTCCACCCGGCCGCCGAGCCGGTCGATCAACATGCCCCCACGGAGGTGGTCGGTGCGGCCGCCGCGGGGGCCGCCGGTGCGGCTGTGGCCGGTTCCTCCCCGACGGCCCGGCTGGACGACGAGGCCCCCTCGACCATGGCGACCACGTCGACCGAGGTGGGCTCGCCGGACGTCGGGGCGTCGCGCCGCGGTTCCGGTCGCGGACTCGTGCTGGCCCTGCTGGTGCTCGCGCTGGTGGCGTTGGCGGTGTGGGCGCTCACCCGCCCGACCGTGACGGAACCCGGGCCGGTCGACTCCGAGGCCCCCGCGACGACCGAGCCCGCGACGACCGAGCCCGCCCCGACCGAGGCCGAGACGGTCCCCCCGGCCGAGGCCACCACCGCCCCGGCCGAGCCGACCGAGGCCCCGACGCCCGTCCCCTCGCCGACGCCCGTGCCCTCGCCGACCCCGCCACCGGAACCCACCCCCGACCCGACGACCGCCCCCGGCCCGGCCCCGACGACGCCCGAGGAGGCGATCGTCTCGCTGCGACAACTGCTGGCCCGGTCCGTGGACAAGGGCCAGGCCAGCCAGGATGCGGCCACCACGTTGGGCGAACGGGTTGACGAGGTCGCCGGCCGGATCGCCGGTGACGAGGACGACCGGGTCGCCAAGATCGACGACTCCATCTCCAAGACCCGGGACGAGATCGTCAAGCAGGTGGACGGCGGGATGAACCCCGGCCTGGCCCAGCAACTCCAGTCCGGGCTCGACGACCTGGCCGCGACCATCGACCGGTCCGAGGCGGGCTGACCCGGCGCGCCTATCGTCGCAGGCGACGACCGACCGGAGCAGGACGCCATGACCTCGACCCACGTGGTCACCAACCAGCCACCACCGTCGACGGGTCGCGACGCCTTCGCCGACGACCACGTGCTGGCCGACGCGATCGTCCGCCACGACGCCGGCTGGGCGACCGACGACCTCCACGAGACCGGCCGGTTGGTGGCCGACGCCGACTGGCGTGAACGAGGTCGACTGGCCAACGAACACCCCCCGGTCCTGCGGACCCACGACCGCTGGGGCCACCGGATCGACCGGGTCGAGTACCACCCCGCCTACCACCAGTTGCTGGCGGCCGGGGTCGAACACGGCCTGCACGCGCGGCCGTGGCGCGAGGACCGGCCCGGCGCCCACGTCGCCCGGGCCGCGAAGTACCTGTTGTGGCCCCAGGTCGACAACGGGACGCTGTGCCCGCTGACGATGACCTATGCCGTGGTGCCGAGCCTGCGCCACCAGCCCGGGCTCGCAGACGTGTGGGAACCGCTGACCGCGACGGCGGACTACGACCCGACGGCCGGCCCCGCGGTCGACGACGACGGTCGGCCCGTCAAGGCCGGCGTCCTGTTCGGCATGGCCATGACCGAGAAGCAGGGTGGCAGTGACGTCCGCGCCAACACCACCCGTGCCGTGCCGGTCGACGGCGGCGGGCCGGGCGGCCTGCATCACCTCACCGGCCACAAGTGGTTCTGCTCGGCCCCGATGAACGACGCCTTCCTGGTGCTGGCCACGCTCGACCCCGATGCCGCACCCTCGTGCTTCCTGGTCCCGCGCTGGCTGCCCGACGGCACCCGCAACACCTTCCGACTGCAACGGCTCAAGGACAAGCTCGGCGATCGCTCGAACGCGTCCAGCGAGGTCGAGTTCGAGGACACGCTGGGCTGGCTGGTCGGCGATCCCCACCGGGGCATCCCGGTCATCATGGCCATGGTCGGGGCCACCCGGCTGGACTGTGTCACGGGCGCCGCCGGCCAGATGCGCCACGGGCTGGCCGAGGCGGCCTGGCACGTCGCCCACCGCTCGGCGTTCGGACGCCTGCTGGCCGACCAGCCCCTGATGCGCAACGTCGTGGCGGACCTGTTCCTGGAGGTGGCCGCCGCCACGGTGCTGGGCGTGCGGCTTGCCGCGACCGTCGACCACGCCGACGACACCCCCAACGACACTCACGACGCGGCCCTGGCACGGCTGGCGATCCCGATCGCCAAGTACTGGGTCTGCAAACGCGCCCCCGGGCACGTGGCCGAGTCGCTGGAATGCCTGGGTGGCAACGGCTACGTCGAGGAGTCCGGGCTGCCCCGGTTGTTCCGCCAGTCGCCGTTGAACGGCATCTGGGAGGGCTCGGGGAACGTGCAGGCGCTGGACGTGCTGCGGGCACTGGGCCGCGCCGGGGACGCCCGGACGGCGTTCACCGACGAGGTCGGCGCCGCCGCGGGCGCGAATTCGCACCTGGACGCCGCGATCGCGGGCCTGCCCGCACTGCTGGACGACCCGGACGAGCGGGACGCCCGGCGCGTGGTCGAGCGACTGGCGCTGACCCTGCAGGCCGCCCTGCTGGTCCGCCACGAGGTCCCGGCCGTGGCCGACGCCTTCTGCGCCAGTCGGCTGGCCGACCTGCACGGCGCGTACGGGACGCTCCCGGCCGCGGCCGACCTCGACGCCATCCTCGCCCGCGCCCACCCCGTCCTGGCCTGATCCCTCGCAGCCGACGCGGTCTCGGTCGCTCCGGCCCTTGACATTCAGCCCCCTGAATGTCAGGCTCGTGCGGTGTCGGACGACGTCCGGCGACGCGACGAGGACAGGACCCCGCCATGCTGTCGGCACGGGACAACGAACGGGTGACCCGGACGGGTCCCGGGACGCCGGCCGGTGGCGTGCTGCGGTCCCACTGGCAGCCGGTGGCGCTGGTGGAGGAACTCCCCGACGACCGGCCCGCCAAGCCGGTCCGACTGTTGGGTGAGGACCTGGTGCTGTACCGACGCGCCGACGGCGGATACGGCCTGGTCGGCCGCGCGTGCTCGCACCGTGGCGTGGACCTCGCGTTCGGGCGGTTGGAGGACGGCGGCATCCGGTGCCTCTACCACGGGTGGCTCTACGACCACGAGGGCACCTGCCTCGACCAGCCGGCCGAGCCCCCGACCAGCCGCTTCCGCGACAAGGTCCGCCACACGGCCTACCCCGTGCAGGCCGCCAACGGGATCGTGTTCGCCTGGCTCGGTGGCGGCGATCCCCCACCGTTCCCCGACGTCGACGCCTTCGCCGCCCCCGAACAGCACGCATTCGCGTTCAAGGGCCTGTGGTCGTGCAACTGGCTGCAGGGCCTGGAGGGCGGCATCGACCCCAGCCACGTGTCGTTCCTGCACCGCTTCCTGGAGGACGACGAGCGCGACACCTACGGCCAGCAGTTCCGCGAGCACGTCGACGGCACCGACATCCCGCTGTCGAAACTGGTCGGCGACCACGCCCGCCCGGACATCGACGTCGAGGTGACCGACACCGGGTTGCGCGTGTACGCGCTGCGGGACCTCGACGGCGACCGTCGCCATGTCCGGATCACCAACCTGTTGTTCCCGAACGCGTTCGTGATCCCGTTCGGCAACCACATGGCCATCACGCAATGGCACGTCCCGATCGACGACCACAACCACCACTGGTACATGGTCCTCTACGACCTGGTGGACGAGACCGATCGCGAGGTCCTGCGGGCCCAGCGCATGGACGGCGTGACCATGCCGGACTACCGGCCGGTCCATGGCCGCCACGACGACTGGGGCTTCGACCCGGCCGAGCAGGCGACCGCGACCTACACCGGGATGGGGATGGACATCAACGTGCACGACCAGTGGGCGGTCGAGTCGATCGGTCCGATCCAGGACCGCACCCGCGAGCACCTCGGGGTGTCAGACCGGGCGGTCACGGCCTGCCGCCGCCAGTTGCTGCAGGCGATCGACGACCACGAAGCCGGTCGGACCACGTCGGTGCGCCCGGCCGCCACCACGACCCGCGACGAGTTCGGCCCGGTGGCGGTCGACGTCATCACGCCGCGCCACGGGTGGGAGCAGCACTGGCGCGACCGCGTCCGCACGAGCCGTGCCGAATCCCCGTGGGCCACCGTGCCGGGACGCGCGACCGACGGGCAGGACGCGACGCCCGACGGTGGCCGCGCCGCCGCCCCCACCGCCCCCACCGCCCCCGACCCCACCGATGACCGCCACCTCGACGACGGGGCCACGACATGAGCACCGACCCCCGCAACCCCGACGCCGTCGGGACGCCGCTGGGCCTGGGTGACCTGGTGTGGACCGAACGCCGCTGGGACGACTGGCAGGAGGTCCGCCGCACGATCGAGCAGCGCGGGCTCGACCTGGTGCGGGTCGGGTTCGTCGACCAGCACGGGCTGGTCCGGGCCAAGGCGCTGACACCGGACGCGTTGGCCGCGGCGATGCAGGACGGCCACGGCGCGCCGGGGACGCTGGTGCTCAAGGACACCGCCAACCGCACCGTCCATGCCGTGTTCGACGACGACCGCGTGCTCGGCGACGAGCGCCTGACCGGCGTCGGGGACGTGGTGCTGCTGCCGGACCCGGCGACCTTCCGGGTGCTGCCGCACGCGCCGACCACCGGCGTGGTGCTGTCGGACCTGTACTTCCCGGACGGCACGCCGATGCCGTTGTCGTCACGTGCGATCCTGCGACGCCTGGTCGACGACCTGGCCGCGGTCGGGCTCCGTCCGCAGGTCGGCATCGAGGCCGAGTTCCACGTGTTCCGCTCCCGTCGGGATCGGCTCGACCCGGCCGAGGCCGGCATGCCCGGCGATCCGCCGGCCGTCGACCTGCTGGGTGGCGGGTACCAGTTGCTGTCCGACGTGGTGCTGGACGAGTTCCACGACGTGACCGACCTGGTCCTGCAGGTGGCGCGCGCGCTGGACCTGCCGCTGCGCTCGGTCGAGGCCGAGATGGGTCCGTCGCAGGTGGAGGTGACCTTCGCCCCGCAGGACGCGATGGCGGCCGCCGACGGGCTGGCCCTGTTCCGCTCCACCCTCAAACAGGCCGGGGCCAGGGTCGGCCTGCACGTGACCTTCATGACCCGCCCGGCCCTTCCCAACGTGTTCTCCGCCGGCTGGCACGTCCACCTGTCCCTGCTGGACGACGACGGGGTCAACCAGTTCGCCGACGACGACGGCGACGGCGCCCTGTCCGCGACCGGTCGGTCGTGGTTGGCCGGCCTGCTGGCCCATGCGCCCGCCGCGACCGCGCTGACCACGCCCACGATCAACGGCTACAAGCGCTACCGGCCGCACTCGCTGGCACCGGAGCGCATCGGATGGGGGTGGGACAACAAGGGCGCGATGCTGCGCGTGGTCGGGCGCGGCCCGGCCACCCGGATCGAGAACCGGGCGGGCGAGGCCGCCGCGAACCCCCACCTCCACCTCGCCGCCCAACTGGTCTGCGGGGCGGTCGGGCTGCGTGACGAACTCGAACCACCACCGGCGACCACCCGGCCCTACGCCACCGGCGAGCGGCTGCCCACGACCCTGCGCGACGCACTCGACGCGTTCGAGGCCGACCACGAGTTCGCGTCCGCGCTGGGACCACAGGTGCATCGCTGGTTCCTCGACCTCAAGCGCGCCGAGGTCGCCCGCCACGACGCCCACGTCGGCGACTGGGAACACCGTGAGTACTTCCAACTCTTCTGAGCCGGAGCCCGGCGTCCCCGGCCGGACGACCGATGGGACCGGTGGCGTGCCCGGACTGTCGGGCGTCGCCGCGCACCTGGTCCGGCGCGCCCACCAGCGCCATGCCCGGCTGTGGGCCGAGGAGGTCGGCGGGGACCTGACCCCGCCCCAGTACGGCGTGCTCCAGGTGGTGGCTGACGACCCCGGACTGGACCTGACCGCCCTGGGCCGGCGCGCCGCCATGGACCGCACCACGGTGGGCCGGGTGGCCGACCGGCTCGTCGCGGCGGGACTGCTGGACCGGCGACCGCACCCGGACGATCGCCGGCGTGCCACCATCTCCCTCACGGACGCAGGCGCGACCATGCTCGCACGAACGACGCCCGGGGCCGCCGCCGCGAACCGGCGACTGCTGGACGCCGTGCCCGCCGACCAACGCGATCACCTCCACGACCTGTTGGCCGTGTTGGCGCACGAACCCGACGGATCGGTGCAATGATGGTCCTCCGCCTCGACGACAGATGTCCCCGATGAGCCCGACCGATCCGCACGATCAGCATGCCGGTGCGTTCCCGCTGGTGGACCGTGACACCGCGATGTCCACGCGCCGGGCCGTCCTGGGAGACGAACACGTCGACGCCGCGATGGCTGCCACGACCGACCTGACCGCGCCGTTCCAGGACCTCGCCACTCGCGTCGCCTGGGGTGGGCTGTGGTCCCGCGACGGCCTCGCGAAGCCTGATCGGAGCCTGGTCACGATCGCGATCCTGGCCGCGCTGGGTCGCACCGGCGAACTGCGCATGCACCTGCGATCCGCCTTGATGCGCACCGGCGTCAACCGGGACGAACTGGTGGAGGTGTTGCTGCACGTGGCCGTCTACGCCGGGCTGCCGGCCGCCAACGAGGCGTTCGCGATCCTGTCCGCCGTTGCCGACGAGGTCGGGACCGCCGGGGCCACGCCCACCGCCGCCTCGACACACCCCGACCACGAAGCCGACGCAGCGCGGTCGGGACACCCGGGCCTGCTCGACGAGGAGGACTGAGATGGGCAACGTGGGCGGACGGCGACCGGCCGTCGTGTCGCGGGACCGGCCATGACCGCGGCTGACGATGCCGAGGACGCGGCGGACACCGGCCTGTCGGTGGCCGCCGAGCCGGCCATCGCGACGGCGTGGTCCCCGACGACCCGGCTCCGGCGACTGGTGGGGGTCGAGGTCGCGTGGTTGTCCGCCGGTGTCGACGTCGGCGAGGTCCCGTCCACGGCCGTCCCGGACGAACTCCTCGCGGTGGACGACCCCATGACCGGCCTCGTCATCGACGACATGGTGCACGCGCTCGACCTGGACGCCGTCCACGACGGTCTGCTCGCGGACGCCACGCCGGTCATCGCCCTGGTCGCCCAGTTGCGCCGGCTGTTGCCGGCCGCAGGCGATCACCTCCATGCGGGACTGACCAGCCAGGACGTCATCGACACCGCGATGATGGGCGGAGTGGCGCGGGCGCTGGACCGGCTGGACGCCCTGGTCGGCGCTGCCGGTGACCGTTGCGCGGACCTCGCCACGACGCACCGCGACAGCCGGATGCGGGGGCGAACGCTCCTGCAGCCTGGCCGCACCACGACGTTCGGACTCCGGGCCGCCGTCTGGCTGGACGGCGTCACCGGGGACCGCGACCGGCTGGCACGGGTCCGGGGCCGACTGGCCGTGTCGTGGGGCGGCGCGGTCGGCACCGGCGCCGACCAGTCCCCCGCCCGGGTCGAGGCGTGGGGGCGACGACTGGGACTACCGGTGCCACCGCTGCCGTGGCACGGCAACCGCGACCGCGTCCACGACCTGGCCGGTGCCCTGGCGACGATCGCCGGCCAGGCCGCGTCCCGCAGCCGCGACATGGTGCTGCTGAACCAGGCCGAACTCGGCGAGGTGGTGGACGGTGCGGCCGGCGGGTCCTCGGCGATGCCCGACAAGCGCAACCCGGCCGCCGCCGTCCAGGCCCTGGCCGCCGCACGGGTGGCCGCCGCGGCCGCGGGTGGGCTGCTGGCCGCCACCGAGGTCGAGCTCGAACGGGCCGCGGGCGCGTGGCAGGCCGAGTGGGACCTCCTCCCGACGCTGCTGCGGGCCACGGGCGCCGCCGTCGCCCACGACCTCCGCGCCCTCGAACGCCTCCACGTCGACGTGGACGCGATGGCGGCTCGTGCCGGCGATGACGAACCCGGCCGGGCCGGCGACCTGGTCGACACCGCCGTGGCCCGCTGGCGCACCGCCGCCCCTGACGCCGGTGGCCGGACGCCGGACGCCTGATCATCGGGTCAGCGGGAGCGGCCGCCGCAGACGTAGACGACCTGCCCGGTGGTGTAGGAGGCGTCGGCAGACAGCAGGTGGGCGACCTCCGCCGCCACCTCGGACGGCTCCCCCGCGCGGCCGAGCGGGACCTTGGCGGTGATCCTCGCCAGTACCTCGTCGGGCATTGCGTCGGTCATGGCAGTGGCGATCAGGCCCGGCGCGATGGCGTTGACGCGTACCCGCGGGGCCAGTGACCGCGACATCGCGATGGTGGTCCCGACGATCGCACCCTTCGACGCCGAGTAGTTCACCTGCCCGAAGTTTCCGAGGTGCGAGCGCGACGAGATGTTGACGATCCCGCCACCGTCGGCGATCCGGTCGGCCAGTGCCAGGGACAGGTCCAGCGGTGCCTGTGCGTTGACGGCCAACACGGCGGCCACCGCGTCGTCGTCCATGTTGACCAGGCGGGCGTCACGCGTGATCCCGGCCACGTTGACGAGCCCGACGAGGTAGACGTCCTCGGTGGCGGCCACCACCGCGGCCCGGCCGTCGGGGTCGGTCAGGTCGGCGATGACCCACTCGACGTCGCCGCCGGGCGGGTCGTCCGGCTCGACCAGGTCGACCGCGAGCACCCGGTGCCCGTCGGCCAACAGCCGCTCGACCACGGCCGCACCGATCCCACCCGCCGCGCCCGTCACGACGACCACGCCGATGGGCGCATCGCCCGCGGCCATCGTGGTGTCCAGTTCCTCGGAGGTCGTCGTCATGGTCGCTGCCGTCCGTGGTGGGCGTCGCCGGTCAGGAGCACCTGGCCACTGGTCGTGCCGGCGCCCAACAGGAAGGCTGCCGCCGGCAACGCCGTGTCGGTGGGGCCCACGACGACGTTTGCGACCAACCCGGCCCGCTCGCCCTCGAAGCCGTAGGACCGCGACGCCGCGACCAGCCCGTGGCCGACCGACAGTCGGCCGACGTCGTCCCCGTCGAAGTGGTCGTCGGACAGGGTCGTGATCACGTCCACCTCGCGTTCCATCGCCTCGCGGGCCGCCGCGATCCAGTCCGCCAGCACGCTCGCGACCTGGTCCGGCGCCACCGCGGCGTCGAGCACCGCCACCAGCGGTCCGTCGTCGCCCGGGGCGAGGTCCGCGGCAGCCAGCGCCGCCTCGACCTCCCCCGGGTCGTCCACCCGCAACCACGTCGTCACCTCACGCATCGTTCACCTTTCGTTCCGTCATGCCCCGGTCCCATGGACCCCGCCTCATACGGGGACCGTGAGGAGGCCGGCGATGCCCTGGCCGACGCCGATGCACATGGTCACCAGGGCGTGGCCACCACCGTTGCGGCGCAGGTGGTGGATCGCGGTGACCGTGAGCTTGGCCCCGGAACAGCCCAGCGGATGACCCAACGCGATCGCGCCGCCGTTGGGGTTGAGGCGGGGGTCGTCGTCGGCCAGCCCCCACGACCGGGTCACGGCCAGGGACTGGGCGGCGAAGGCCTCGTTGAGTTCGATGACGTCGACGTCGTCCATGCCCACGCCCAGTCGGTCGAACAGCTTCGCCGTCGCCGGGACCGGCCCGATGCCCATGATCCGCGGCGGCACCCCGGCCGTGGCCGACCCGTCGAAGGTGGCCAGGACCTCCAGCCCCCGGTCACGGGCGACGTCCGCGGCGACCAGCACCAGCGCGGCGGCCCCGTCGTTCAGCGGCGAGGAGTTCCCGGCCGTCACGGTGCCGTCGGTCCGGAAGGCCGGTCGCAGCGTGGCCAGTGCCTCCATGGACGTGTCCGGGCGGGGACCCTCGTCCTCCCCCACCTCGCCGCCACGGACGGGGACGGCCACCAGTTCGTCGTCGAAGTGGCCGGCATCCCGGGCGGCGATGGCCTTGCGGTGGCTGGCCAGCGCGAACGCGTCCTGGTCCTCGCGCGCGATGTCGTGTTCCTCGGCCAGGTTCTCGGCCGTGATGCCCAGCCCGTCGGTGTGGCCGCGCTCCTCCATCAGCGAGTTCACGAAACGCCAGCCCAGCGCGGTGTCGACCAGTTCGGGTGCACCTCGCGGCGGGACCCGTTGGGGCTTGGCGACCGCCCACGGTGCCCGCGACATCGACTCGACCCCGCCGCCGATGGCCACGTCCAGTTCCCCGACCGCGATCCGCCGCGCCGCCGACGCGATCGCCTCCAGCCCCGACCCGCACAGCCGGTTGACGGTGACCCCGGGGACCTCGACCGGGAGGTCGGCCAACAGCCCGGCCATCCGCGCGACGTCGCGGTTGTCCTCGCCGGCCTGGTTGGCGCACCCCAGCACGACCTCCTCGACGTCGGCCGGCTCGACCCCGGCCCGGGCCACGGCCTCGCGGACCGCGAGCGCGGCCAGGTCGTCGGGTCGGACGCCGGACAGCACACCTCCCATGCGACCGACGGGTGTCCGCACGGCCGAGACGATCGCCACGTCACGCATCAGGTCGTCCTTGTCGTCGAGGTGGAGCGGGGCCCACGGGAGCGGACCCGGTCGGTGACGATGGTGGCACGCCGGCCACCCGCCTGCCGGTCGTCGGGCCGGCCATCGTCGCGCCGGCCATCGTCGCGGCCCCTCACGGGAGCTCGGCCAGGAACGACACCACGGCACCACGGGTCGCATCCGTCCGGTCGAGGTGCGGGGCGTGGCCGCAGTCGTCCAGTTCCACCCGTGTCACCGGTCCCGGGACGCCGGCCTCGACCAGGTCCAGTTGCCGCATCGTGCCGTACTGGTCGTCGTGGCCCTGCACCACCAGCACCGGGCAGGCGATCGCGGGCAGTCGTTCGGTGATGTCCCAGTCGCGGAACGCCGGGTCGAGCCAGATGCGGTTCCAGCCCCAGAACGTGGCCGCGGCGTCGCGGTGGTGGCGAGCCATGCGCGCGAGCAGCTCGGTCTCCTGGGCCGCGGTCCGGGCCGCCTCGATCCCGCTGATGGACTGGTCCTCGACGATGACGTGCGGTGCCAGGCCGACCACCCCGACCGGGTCGACCGTGGGCGCGTCGGCGCGGCCGGCGGCCAGCAGCGCGATCGACGCCCCGTCGCTGTGGCCGACGAGCACGACCGACGGCAGGTCCAGCGCATGCAGCAGTTCCGGCAACACCCGGTCGGCCTCGCGGTGCATGTAGGTGACCGCGCGGGGTTCGGTGACGACCGCGGACTGCCCGTAGCCGTGGCGCGACCACACGACGGTGCGTCGCCCGGTCGCAGCGTGCAGGACGTCCGGGAAGCCGCGCCACAGCCGGATCGAGCCCAGGCCCTCGTGCAGCAGGACCAGCGGCGCCCGGTCCGCGGCACCCGCGGACGCCGGCAGGTCCACGACCTCGACCACGCCGTCCGCCAACTCCACCTCGACGGGTTCGGCCACGATCAGGCGCGCAGTTTGAAGCGCTGGATCTTGCCGGTGGCGGTCCGCGGGAGGTCGTCCACGAAGTCGACCAGGCGCGGGAACTGGTAGCGCAGCAGTTCCTCCTTGCAGAAGGCCTGGAGGTCGGCGGCCAGGGCGTCGTCCCCGACCCGGTCGTCGCGCAGGATCACGAACGCCTTGATCGTCATCAACCCGTCGACGTCCACGCCCACGACGGCGGCCTCGCTGACGGCCTCGTGCTCCATCAGCCGGTTCTCGACCTCGATGGGGCTGACCCACAGGCCGCCCATCTTCATCATGTCGTCGGCGCGGCCCTCGTAGGCGAAGGTCCCGTCGTCGCGCCGGTGGTACCGGTCGCCGCTCCGGAACCACTCGCCGAAGATCGCGCCGGCGGTCTTCTCCGCGTTGTGCCAGTACGTGGCCAGGCGGGACTCGCCCCGGACGTACAACTCCCCGACCGGGTCCTCGGCGTCGTCGGGGATGCGCACACCCTGGTCGTCGCGCAGTTCGACCTCGTAGCCCGGCACCGCGCGGCCGGACGTGCCCGTGACGACCTCTCCGGGCCGGTTCGAACAGTAGATGTGGAGCATCTCGGTCGAGCCGATGCCGTCCAGGATCTCGGTGTCGGTGCGTGCCTGCCAACGTCGCCACACCTCTGGGGGCAACGCCTCCGCTGCGGACGCCCCGACCCGCAGCGACGACAGGTCGCGGTCATCGATCGACGGGTCGTTGAGCATCGCGTTGTACAACGTCGGCACCGAGAACAGGACGGTCGGGCGGTGGGCCTCGATCATGTCCAGCGCGGCGTCCGCGGCCGGGCGGCCCTCCATCTGCACGGCCGTCGAGCCGGTGAACAGCGGGAACGACAACCCGTTGCCCAGCCCGTAGGCGTGGAACAACTTCGTGGTGGAGAAGGTGATGTCGCCGGTCTGCAGGCCCAGCACGCCGACGGCGTAGTTCTCGCAGGTGCCCAGCACGTCACGCTGGCTGTGGATGACGCCCTTGGGCTTGCCGGTCGAGCCGGACGAGTACAGCCAGAACGCCGGGTCGTCGGGGTGGCTGTCCAGCGGGTCGACCTCGTCGTCGCCCTCGGCCAGCCAGCCGTCCAAGGACAGTGCGGTGTCGCCGTCGTTGACATGGACCGGGATCCCGACCTGTTCGGCGGCCGGACCGACCTTGTCGAGGAAGCCCGGGTCGGTGATCACCTGCACGGCGTAGGAGTCCCCGACGAAGTGGTGGAAGTCCTCGGGCCGGGCGAGGAAGTTCACCGGCACCGGCACGGCGCCGGCCCGGATGCTGCCCAGGAACGCGGCGTGAAATGCCGGGGTGTCGTCCAGCACGACGACGATCCGCTCGCCGCGGCGCACACCGTCCGCGCGCAGCCGCGATGCCATGCGACACGACAGGCGGTGGATGTCGGCGAAGGTGGCCGACCGGCCCTCGGCGACGACCGCGGGCTTGTCGGCCCGTCCGGCCTCCAGGTTGTGGTCGGTCAGCAGGCTGACGTTGCGGCGCAGCGCGTCGGTGTTCACGGGTGCCTCCACGTGGTGCACGGTCGGGGTCGGTCGGGGTGGTGATCGAGCGGATCGAACGGTCGTGCGTGTCGAGCGACGGGTCGAGCGGCGGGCACCGGGCCGGGCCTGATGCCGTCACGGGGGCGGGGGTGGAGGGGCCGCGGCGCGCCCCCGCAGCCGCGACCCCCGCTTGGGACGTGTCAGGTTTCTGCGATCAGGTGCGGAAGACGACCGACTTCTGCTCGGTGTAGAAGGCCAGCGCCTCCTCACCGTGCTCCTTGCCGTAGCCGGACTCCTTGAGCCCGCCGAACGGCAGTTCGTCGTAGACCTTCGTGCGGGAGTTGATCCACGTGTAGCCGGCGTCGAGGCGTTCGGCCGCGGCCATCGCGGCGCCCAGGTCCGCGGTCCAGACCGACGAGCCCAGCCCGAACGGCGAGGCGTTGGCGCGCTCGATGGCGTCGTCGAGATCGGCGACAGCCCACACCGGCAACAGCGGGCCGAAGGTCTCGTCGGTCGACACCAGGGCGTCGTGGGGCGCGTCCCAGACGACGGTGGGTTGGTGGTAGAACCCGTCGTCGAAGGGGTCGCCCTCCGGCCGGCCGCCGCCGGCCAACACCTCACCGCCGCGTTCGACCGCGTCGGCCAGTTGGGCCTCGATCAGGTCACGACCGTCGGCGGAGTGCATCGGGCCGATCTGCGTGCTGGCACCGTCACCGGGACCGAGGACGAGCTTGCGGGCCTTGGCGGCGATGCCCTCGGCGACTCGCTCGGCGATGGATTCGGTGGCGTAGACGCGCTTGATGGCGAGGCACGCCTGTCCACAGTTGAAGAAGCGCCCCATCGAGGCGGCCGAGATGGCGGCGTCGACGTCGGCGTCGTCCAGCACGATCAGGGGGTCCGACCCGCCGAGTTCGAGGGTCACGCGCTTCATCGTGTTCGCGGCCTCGCGCATGACGTGCTTGCCGACGGGGGTGGACCCGGTGAAGGCGAGCTTGCGGATGTCGGGGTGGACCAGCATGGCCTGGCCGGTGGTCTCGCCCCGACCGGTGACGACGTTGAACACGCCCGCCGGCAGCCCCGCGTCGTGGAGGATGGCCGCGAGCCGCAACGTGGTCAACGGCGTCGTCTCGTCCGGCTTGGCGACGACCGTGTTGCCGGTGACCAGCGCCGGACCGAGCTTGTTGGACAGCAGCGTGGTGGGGAAGTTCCACGGCACGATCGCGCCGACGACCCCCAACGGCCGGGTCAGCACCATCCCACGGGCGCCACGGTCGAGGTCGGCGACGGCGGCGCCGCGGATGGTCAGCGCGAGGCCGGCGTAGTGTTCGAGCGTCTCGACGGCTCGGCCCAGTTCCAACCGCGACTCGCGCAGCGGCTTGCCCTGTTCGGCCGTCAGGATCGGGACCAGTTCGTCCAGGTGGTCCCGCAGGGCCTCGGCGCCGGCCCGCAGGATCGCGCCACGCTCGGACGCCGGGGTCGCCCACCAGTCGGAGAACGCGGCCGAGGCAGCGGCCACCGCGTGGTCGACGCCGTCCGGGCCCACGTCGGCCACGGTGTCGACGACGGCACCGGTGGCCGGGTCGATGACCTCGAGTTCGTCACCCGGCAGGTCCACGGTCTGTCCGTCGACGAACGATCCCGGCATGGATGGGCTCCTGGTGGTGGGTGACGGTGGGTGCGGTCCGCGCGCCGTCCACGGGTGCTGGCTTGCGTCGACGGCCCGGCAGGGCCACACTGGAGTCCAGACTAACCGGTCAGTCAGTTGTTCGTCAACGGCGTCACCCCTGCACGTTCGACCATCCACCGGCCGGACCGGACCGACGGCCACGACCGTGATCACGGCCGACCACCCACGCCAGAGGACATCACCATCGACGCCACCGACCTGCCCACCGTGACCCTGCGACGGCGCCTGGAATGGGTCGACACCGACGCAGCCGACCGCTGGCACCACGGCGTGGTCCTGCGGTGGGCGGAACTGGCCGAGGCCGAACTGCACCGCGACCTGGGCATCAGTGACCAGACGTTCGGGTGGACGCCGCGGGTCAACTACACCGCCAACTTCCACGCCGCCGTGCACTTCGACGACGAGGTCGAGATCACGTTCGCCGTGGCCTCGCTGGGGCGCACCTCGGTCACCTACACCTTCGAGGTGGTGCTGGTCGACGGGGCGACGGCCGCGACCGGACAGGTGGTGACCGTGTTCGCCGACGACGACGGCACCCGGCCGTGGACCGACGACCTCCGGGCCGCCCTGGGCGGCGCGTGAATCGTTGCCCCTCGCGGCACGTGGACGTTCGTCCACGTGCTAACTGACCCGTCAGTCAGTTAGACTGGTCGGCAACTCGACACCGAAGGCACCAGACGTGGCACAGATGTGGATCAACGGCTCCGGCCATCCCGGCAGCGGCGACGGACGCGAGATCGTCAACCCCGGCACCGGGGCGACCCTGGACACCACGGTCGACGGCACCGGTGACGACGTCGCCGCCGCGGTCGAGGCCGCGGCCGCGGCGGCACCAGAGTGGGCCGCCACCGACACGACCAAGCGCGCCAAGATCCTGCACGCGGTGGCCGACGCCCTGCAGGAACAGTCCAGCGACATCGTCGCGACGCTGGTGGCCGAGCAGGGCAAGCCCACGCTCGAGGCCAACGGTGAGTTCCACCACATGCTGGCCGGCCTGCGCTACTACGCCGACGCGGCCACGAAGGTCCGGGGGACCTACCAGGACCTCCCCAGCCAGTTCGGACCCGCCTACGGGTTGATCCTGCGTCGTCCGTTCGGCGTCGTGGGTGCCATCATCCCGTGGAACTTCCCCCTGACCCTGCTGGCCAACAAGCTCGGGCCCGCACTGGCCGCCGGCAACACCGTGGTCGCCAAGCCCAGCGAGACCACGCCGCTGTCGACCCTGAAGGTGGCCCAGATCGCGACCGAGGCCGGACTTCCCGATGGCGTCTTCAACGTCGTCACCGGTGCCGGCGCCACCGGCCAGGCCCTGGTGGGACACCCCGAGGTGCGTCGCATCGCCTTCACCGGTTCCACCGCCACCGGCCAGAAGCTGATGGAGACGGCCGGTCCGATGCTCAAGCACGTGTCGCTCGAGCTCGGGGGCTCCGACCCGACGATCGTGCTGCCCGACGCCGACCTCGACGGGGCGATCAAGAACATCCAGATCGGGCGCTACTGGAACGCCGGCCAGGTGTGCCTCGCCCCCAAGCGTGCGTTCGTCCACGCCGACGTCTTCGACGAATTCGTCGAGAAGTTGTCGTCGCGGATCCAGCGCTACGAGCCCGGTGACGGCACCACCAAGCCGGACAAGCCCCACCTCCGCATCGGCCCGATGCACACCGCCGCGCAGCGTGACCTGCTGGTCGAGCAGGTGGCCGACGCGACCGACGCCGGGGCCGAGATGGTGACCGGCGGCCACGTCGTCGACGGATCCTCGGAGGGGGACGGGCACTTCTACCAGCCGGGCCTCGCGGTGAACGTGCCCACCGACTCCCGCCTGGCCACCGAAGAAGTCTTCGGGCCGGTCCTGCCGGTGTGGTCGATCGACTCGCTGGACGAGGCCATCGAACGGGCCAACGACACGCAGTTCGGGCTGGGCTCGTCGATCTGGACCACCGATGCGGCGGCCATCCAGCGTGCCGTGAACGACATCGACGCCGGCATCACCTGGGTCAACCAGTTGCACTACGGCTACGACGAGATGCCGTTCGGCGGGACCAAGATGTCCGGCCTCGGCAAGGAGCACGGGCTGGAGGCGCTCGCCGAGTACTCCGAACTGAAGTCCAGCGTGGTGGGTGGGCTCGCCTAGCGCGGCCGCCCGCTCGTGGGGCCGACTCGCACATCGAACGCCGCCCCGCCCGGTCGCCCCGCCCCGTCGCCCGACCACCCCGTCCCACCAGGAGCCCCACATGGCCGTCACCGCCACCACCGCCGACCGGATCGGCCGGATCGTGCTGGACCGGCCACCGGCCAACAGCTACGACCCGGCGTTCCTCGACGAACTCGACGAGGCCATCACCCGCGTGGTGGAGGACGAGGCGGTCGTGGCGATCGTGTCCTCGTCGAGCGAGAAGTTCTTCTCGGCGGGTGCCGACGTCAAGGGTTTCCTGCAACGGACCGCGGACGACAACAACGCCATGGTCGCCCGTGCCCACCAGATCTTCGACCGGTTCGCCGCCGAGGACACGGTGTTCGTGGCGGCCATCGCCGGCCATGCGCTGGGCGGGGGCTACGAGATCGCCCTGGCGTGCGACATCCGGATCGCCGCGACCGGTCGCTACCGGATCGGGCTGCCCGAGGTCACGCTCGGGTTGCTGCCCGGCACCGGCGGCACCCAGCGGCTGCCACGACTGATCGGGCGGGGACGCGCGCTGGACATGATCCTGGCCGGTCGATCGGTGACACCCGACGTCGCCCACGACCTGGGCATGGTCGATCGGCTGGTGGATGCCGACGACTTCACGGACACCGTCGAGAAGATCGCCACGACCCTGGCAGGCGGTGCGCCACTGGCCATCGCGGCCGCCAAGCGGGCCATCCACGACGGCATCGACCGTGACCTCACGGACGGCCTCGCGATCGAACTGGAACAGATGGCACCGCTGTTCGCGACCGACGACGCCGCCGAGGGCATGACCGCCTTCACCGAGAAGCGATCGCCCACCTATCGCGGCCAGTGAGGCCGGCTGCGGGCCCTCGTGGCGAGCGACGGGGCCGATCGGGCATGCTGACCGGCGGGACAGTGCCCGCCCCCCCGGTGCGTCCCGACGTCCAGCCTCCCACGACAGGCCCGCAGCCGATGACCGATCCCGCCCGCCAGCCGACGATCGCCGATCTCGAGACCTCGTTGTCGGCGCGCGAGGCCGAGATCGTGCGTGCGGCCTATCGCGTCATCTCCGAACGCGGCGGCCACCGCGTGTCGTTGCAGGACGTGGCCGACAAGGCGGGGATCTCCAAGGGCCTGGTCCTCTACCACTTCAGGTCCAAGTCCAACCTGCTGCTGACCACGATGCGGTGGGCGCTGCTGACCGTCGCCGAACGCATCATCGCGGCCACCGCCGACGTGGACGACCCGGTCAAGGCGTTGGACGCCGTGCTGGACATCCTGTTCGTCGACGCACCGCGCAACCACGCCTACCAGTTGCTGTACCTCGACCTGGTCGAGCACGCGGCACGCGACCAGGCGTTCGTCGAGGTGGCACAGATGACCGAGGCGATCGTCGACGGCCGCTTCGCCGACGTCATCCGCGCCGGCGCCGAAGCCGGCGTGTTCGACGTCGCCGATCCCGACCAGGCTGCCGCGGTCATGCGCGCCGTGGTCGAGGGCACCTTCCTGACATGGCTGCCTCGGCAGGACTGGGAGGCCACCCACGCCGAGCTCCAGCCTCGCGTCCGCCGCACCCTCCACCGCCTCTTCGGCGTTTCCTGACCCGCGTCCCCGCCGCCAGCCGTGCGCGTCGTTGGGGATCGCGACCTCGCCCCACGGACGAGCTGTCCACATCCGGCCGAAAACGGCATCCCGGAGCGCTCGACGACGACGCCGTTCCGTTCAATTCTTCGATGTACTGATGCCTCCTGTTGTCTCTTGTTCCGCAGCTGTGTCTCTGATCGGACGCCAGTCGGGGGCGTGGCGGGACAGCAGCGCCAGCCACACGGGACCGAGGTCCCACCATCCTGTCCGCAACCGGACACGCCGGATACGGGCCCCCTGTGGGCTCGAATTCGTGGGCATGAGCCCATATCGTTGCCACCACGCAAGGAGCGAGTGATCACCACCCCCCCCGGTGGTCACCCCCCGGACACCGGCCGTCACCCCCCCGACGGCCCGCCACACGGCCACCCCCCCGGCCAGAGGCACCGGCTTCCCGCCCGACCGAACGTGGTCGGGCGGTCGCTCATTGTGGGACCTTTCCGGCCTCCGGGCACGGGCGCGCCGGGCGCAGGGAGCCCGGAACGGGGCCTCAGCCCACCCGATCAATCGTCAGTCCGTCGGACGGCGGCGCGCTCGCAGGACGATGTCGTCGACGTGGTGGGCGTCGTCGGGCAGCGGCCCCGGACGCGGACGCACCTCGTCGACTTCGACGACCCACTCGTCACCCAGGTGATCGGCCACGTCGGCCGGTGCCACGTAGTCACCGGGGTCGAAGCCGTGCTCGTGGGCGCGCTCCATCGCATGCCGCGACGTCATGTCGTGGTGCACGAACAGCAAGGTCCCGACCGGTGCGACCGCGCCCAGCAGTGCCATGATCGCGTCGTCGTTGGTGTGTCGCAGCGCCGGGTACTGGGCCGACACCAGGTCGTGGACGCCGGTGCCGTCGGGCATGGTCAGCAGGCCGGCATGGACCCAGGTCACCTCGACTCCAGCGTCGCGAGCCGCCGACCGGGCCCGGGCCAGTGCCACGGCAGACGGATCGACCGCGGTCACCCGCCAGCCACGGCCCGCGAGCCAGGTCGCGTCTGCGCCCTCACCGCACCCGACGTCCAGCACCGAGCCGGGCGCGAGGTCGGCCACCTCGGCGACCAGGGTCCCGTTCACCCGCCCCGAGAAGCGCGGGGTGTCACCGTCCTCGGTGTAGACCTCGTCCCACTCCCGGGACTCGTCGTGGTCGTGTCCGTGGCCCTCCTCGTGTCCCGGCATCAGGCCCCCACCCCGCCGCGGCCGGGGCGTTGCGCGGCTCGCCGGCGTCGACGACGAGCACGGATCGGCGGGAGTGACCGAGCATCAGGGCGGCGGACAGCCCGGCCGGACAGCCACCGACGACGAGGACGTCGAACGGGCGCCCATGCGAGGTGGCGGGTGGATGGTGGTTTGTCATGGGCAACTCCTTGGTCGCGGGCGACGATACGAACCCGATGCGGTGGTGGCAAGTCCACTTGCTATATTGGCAAACCCCCGCGTACCCGATCGGCGAGGCAACCATGGCCGACGAACTGACCGACACGTCGCTGGACCAGCGCGTGCGGGGGCGCCTGCGCGAGTTCCGGGGCCAGCGCGGCCTCACCCTGCAACAGGTCGCGGACGTGGCCAACCTGGACGTGTCGACGCTCAGCCGGCTCGAATCCGGCAAGCGCCGGCTGGCCATCGACCACCTGCCGGGACTGTCGCGCGCGCTGGGCGTGACCGTGGACCAACTCCTCGGCCCCGCCGTGACCCCGGACCCGCGGGTGCGGGTCGAACCTCGCACCCGGGACGGCCTGACCATGTGGCCGCTGACCCATCGCGGCCCCGCCGGTGGGTTGGTGGCCTATCGATTCCTGGTCGACCCGGCCCGCAACACGCCGCCCGATCCCCTCCCCGTGCACGACGGCCACGACTGGATGTACGTGCTGAGCGGACGGATGCGGCTCGTGCTGGGGGACGACGACCTCGTGATCGACCCCGGCGAGGCGGTCGAGTTCTCCACCCTGGCCCCGCACTGGTTCGGCGCGATCGACGGACCGGTGGAACTCATCGCGATCCTCGGACCGCAGGGCGAACGCGTCCACCTGCGGACCTGAACACGGTCGGTGCGGGCGCGGCGAACGGTCGCCACTCTCCACTCTTTCCCCGATGTGCTGATCCCTCCTGTTCCCTCCTGTTCTGGAGCGATGGCCCTGATCGGACGCGTGTCGGGGGTCCGGTGGGACCACCGCGCCCGGTGGGCAGGACCGGCGTCCCACCATCGTGACCGCAACCGGACATGCCGGTTGCGGGCCCCCTGCAGACTCGATTTCGCGCTGTTGGGCCCATATCGTTCCAATCAGCAAGGAGCGCGTGGCCACCACCCCCCAGTGGCCACACCCGGACACCGGCCGTCACCCCCCCGACGGCCAGCCAGACGGCCACCCCCCCGGCCAACGGCACCGGACTCGCCGCCCGACCGAATTCGGTCGGGCGGTCGCTCGTTGTGGGGCGTTCCGCATTGTCCACATCCGGCCAACGTCGCCCTGACCTCGCCCGGCCGATGGCCGATCGACGCGGACCGGCCTGCCGCGAGGCAGGCCATCGGCGGAGGTCCGGTCCGTCGCCCACCGGAGCGGGCGCGTACGGACACCGACCGGACGAGGTGTCCGACATCCAAGCAGAGCGACGAGGGCCTGTCCGGCGATCCGTTGACCACCACGTTCAGCGGTGGGGAAGGCCCGGTGCGGGCGGTCCGGGCGGTCGTCGACCGCAGAGCCTGCTGCGGCGACCTGACCACACCTGCCGTGTTAGTTTCCGTGCCATGGCCGACCAACCACCACTGGAATTGCAGGACGACGGCGTCGACCAGGTCGACGTGGTCGACGTCGCGCGCCGTGGGCGACGGGTCGAACTGGGGTCACGCGCCCGGGCCGCACTGGCGCGGGGAGCACAGGCGGTGGCCCGACTCGCGGACGGCGACGAACCCGTGTACGGGGTGTCGACCGGCTTCGGCGCGCTGGCCAACACGGTGATCCCGGCCGCGCGCAGTGGCGAACTGCAACTGGCACTGGTCCGATCGCACGCCGCCGGCATGGGACCACCCGTGGAGGCCGAAGTCGTCCGGGCGATGATGATGCTGCGGGCTCGCAGCCTCGCCATGGGGTTCTCCGGCGTCCGCGAGGAGGTCGCCCAGGCCATCCTCGACCTGCTCAACCACGACCTCGTCCCGGTCGTGCCCGAGCACGGGAGCGTGGGCGCCAGCGGCGACCTCGCGCCGTTGGCGGCCGCCGCGCTCGTGCTCGTCGGCGAGGGTGAGGTCGACACCCCGACCGGTCGACGGGCGGCCGGACCGGCCCTGACCGCCGCCGGCCTCACGCCCCTGACGCTGACGGCCAAGGAGGGCCTGGCCCTGCTCAACGGGACCGACGGGATGCTGGGCATGCTGGTCCTGGCACTGGCCGACCTGCGCGACCTCTACATGGTGGCCGACGTGGCGGCGGCGATGTCGGTGGAGGCCCTGTTGGGCACCGACCGCGCCTTCGACGCCGACCTGGTGGCGATGCGTCCCCAGGTGGGTCAACAGGCCAGTTCAGCCAACCTCCGGGCCCTGCTGGCCGGCTCGCCGATCGTGGCCAGCCACCGCCTCGACGACGACCGGGTCCAGGACGCCTACTCGCTGCGATGTACCCCCCAGGTCCACGGGGCCGGGCGTGACACCATCGACCACGCCAGCACCGTCGCCGACCGCGAACTGGTGTCGTTCATCGACAACCCGGTGGTGCTCGCCGACGGGCGCGTGGCCTCGTGCGGGAACTTCCATGGGGCGCCGGTCGCCTATGCCGCGGACCACCTCGCGATCCCCGTGGCCGACCTCTCGGCGCTGTCGGAACGCCGCACCGACCGGTTGCTGGACCCGACCCGGTCCCAGGGGCTGCCCGCCTTCCTGTCGCCCGACCCCGGAGTGAACTCCGGGCTGATGATCGCCCAGTACACCCAGGCCGCGATGGTCACCACCAACCGACGGCTCGCCATGCCGGCCAGCGTCGACAGCGTCACGACCAGCGCCGGCCAGGAGGACCACGTCTCGATGGGCTGGGGTGCCACGCGCAAACTGCGCGAGGCGATCGACAACCTGCGACGCATCCTGGCCGTGGAGGTGGTGGCGGCGACGTTCGGGCTGCGACTGCGCGCGCCGGTGGCTCCGGCCGAGGCGACCGGCGCCGTCGCCGACATCGTCACTGACATCGTCGGCGAGCCCGGCCCCGACCGCCACCTCGCCCCCCGACTGGCCGCAGTCGAGGCCATCCTCGCCGACGGGACCCTGCTCGCGACCGTCCGAGCCCACGCCGAACTCCGCTGACCGAAGGGACGTCGCCATGACCCTGCCCGGTGCCCGCCCCGTCCGTGCTGCCCGCGGGACGACCCTGACGGCCCGGTCGTGGCAGACCGAGGCACCCCTGCGGATGCTCATGAACAACCTCGACCCGGAGGTCGCCGAACGGCCCGACGACCTGGTCGTCTACGGCGGTACGGGCCGCGCGGCCCGGTCGTGGGCGGCCTTCGATGCCATCGTGGCCAGCCTCACCGACCTGGCGGACGACGAGACCCTGCTGGTCCAGTCCGGCAAGCCCGTCGGCATCGTCCGCACCCACCCGTGGGCACCCCGGGTCCTGATCGCCAACGCCAACCTCGTCCCCGACTGGGCCGACTGGGAGGAGTTCCGCCGCCTCGAGGCCCTGGGGCTGACCATGTACGGGCAGATGACTGCCGGCTCCTGGATCTACATCGGGACCCAGGGCATCCTGCAGGGCACCTGGGAGTGCTTCGCGGAGATCGCGCGTCGACGGTTCGGAGGGACGCTGGCCGGGACGATCACCCTCACGGCCGGGTTGGGAGGCATGGGTGGCGCCCAACCCCTGGCCGTGACCATGAACGACGGAGTCGCGCTCTGCATCGAGGTCGACCGGGCCCACGCCCAGCGACGGGTCGACGATCGCTACCTCGACACGATCGCCGACGACGTCGACGACGCGGTCGCACAGTGCCTGGCCGCCCGCGACGAACGACGCCCCTGGTCGGTCGGTCTGGTCGGCAACGCGGCGGAGGTGGTGCCGCGCCTGCTGGAACGAGGCTTCCCGGCCGACATCGTCACCGACCAGACCAGCGCGCACGATCCCCTGAGCTACGTCCCGGTGGACCTCAGCCCGGCCGCCAGCGCCCGGATGGCGGCCGAGCAGCCCGGCGAACTGACCCGCCGCGCGCGCACCTCGATGGCCGCCCACTGCGCCGGGATGGTCGGGTTCCTGGACGCCGGGGCCGAGGTGTTCGACTACGGCAACTCGTTGCGGGCGGAGGCGCAGCTGGGCGGCTTCGAGCGCGCGTTCGACTATCCCGGGTTCGTCCCGGCCTTCATCCGCCCGTTGTTCTGCGAAGGGAAGGGCCCGTTCCGCTGGGTCGCACTGTCGGGTGACCCGGCCGACATCGCCGTGACGGACGAAGCCGTCCTCGACACCTTCCCCGACGATGCAGGACTGGTGCGGTGGATCCGGGAGGCGTCGGAGAAGGTGGCCTACCAGGGCCTGCCGGCCCGGATCTGTTGGCTCGGCCACGGCGACCGGGCCAGGCTCGGCCGGGTCTTCAACGACCTGGTCCGGGACGGGCGGGTGTCGGCGCCGCTGGTGATCGGCCGCGACCACCTCGACTCGGGCTCGGTGGCCTCGCCGCATCGCGAGACCGAGGGCATGGCCGACGGGTCCGACGCCATCGCCGACTGGCCGCTGCTGAACGCGCTGGTCAACACGGCGTCGGGCGCCACGTGGGTCAGCATCCACCACGGCGGTGGCGTCGGGATCGGTCGGTCCATCCATGCTGGCATGGTGTGCGTGGCCGACGGCACCGACCTGGCCGCAGACAAGCTCGATCGAGTCCTGACCAACGACCCGGCGACGGGCGTCATGCGGCACGCCGATGCCGGCTACGACCGCGCCGTCGGGGTCGCCCGCGACCGCGGTGTCACCATCCCGATGCCCCGCAGCGGCCAGGACCCGGCGTGACCGACGACGACGCCTCGCCGGGTGCGGCCCAGGTCCTGCGCTGTGACCATGCCTGGATCGGCGGGGCGATGCGCGACGACGTCACCATCACCATCCGCGACGAGGTCGTGGCCGACATTGCCGTCGGCCACGACCCGGCCGGTCACGATCCGGTCGATGACGACCCGACCCCCGTGCCGGCCATCCACGTGCCGGGGGTGACACTGCCGGGCCTGGTCAATGCCCACAGCCACGCCTTCCACCGCGTGTTGCGGGGCCGGACGCAGGACCCCGTTGCGGCCACCGATGGTCGTCGGGGATCGTTCTGGACCTGGCGCGAGCAGATGTACCGCGTCGCCGCCGTGCTCGACCCCGACCGCTACCACGACCTGGCCCGAGCGGTTTTCGCCGAGATGGCGCTGGCCGGGATCACCTGCGTCGGGGAGTTCCACTACCTCCACCACCAGGCCGACGGCACGGCCTATGCCGACCCGAACGCGATGGGTGAGGCCGTGGCCGTCGCCGCGACGGACGCCGGGATCCGGCTGACCCTGCTGGACACGATCTACCTCACCGGCGAGGTGGGCGCGACCGTCGACGAGCCGGCCCTGGACCCCGTCCAGCGACGTTTCAGCGACGGTGACGTGGCGTCGTAGGCCCGCCGGGTCGATGCCCTGGCCGAAGGCGACCAGCGTCGCATCGGGGCCGCGATCCACTCGGTCCGGGCGGTCCCGCCGGCGGCGATGGCGGCGGTGGCCGCGGTCACGGTCGGCACCGCCAGCGGACCGGGCCGCGTGGTGCATGCCCACGTGTCGGAGCAACCCCGCGAGAACCGGTCCAGCCGCGACCACCACGGCTGCTCGCCCACCCGGGTACTGGCCGATGCCGGCGTGGTGACCGATCGGTTCACGGCCGTCCACGGCACGTGGCTGGACGACGACGACATCCGGTTGCTTGGCGACAACGGGGCCACCGTGTGCGCCTGCCCGACGACCGAGCGGGACCTGGCCGACGGGGTGGTCGACGGGGTCGCGCTGTCGGGGGCCGGAGTGGGACTCGCGCTGGGGAGCGACCAGCACGGCGTGATCGACCTGTTCGAGGAGGCCCGGGCACTGGAGGTGGACCAGCGCGTGGCCACCGGTGCCCGCGGCCTCCACCCGCCCGAGGAGTTGCTGGACGCCGCCACCTTTGGCGGCGCACACAGCCTGGGGTGGCCCGAACTGGGTCGCCTGGAGGTCGGCGCGCCGGCGGACGTGGCCGTGGTGGGGCTGGACTCGGTCCGGCTCGCGGGCGTGCGCCGGACGGACCTGGTGGCTGGCATGGTGTTCGCCGCGACTGCCGCCGACGTCACCGACGTGATGGTCGCCGGTCGCTGGATCGTGCGCCGGGGGCGCCACGTCGACCTCGACGTCGCCGACAGCCTGTCGCGCGCGATCGCCGCGATCGACGAGCCGGCAGGAACACGCCCGTGAGTGCCAGCCTGGTGGTCACCGGCATCGCCCGCTTGGTGACCCATGATCCCGCCCACGGAGCCGCGGACGGACCCGGCCACCGACCCGCCGCCGGGGACGGATCCGGGCACCGCGCGATGCCCGGGGCCGGCGCCGGGCTCGACGACGCCTGGCTCGTGGTGGACGACGGCCGCGTCGCGGCGGTCGGGACCGGCCCACCCCCGGCGGCCGACCAGGCCCTCGACGTCGCGGGCCGAGCCGTGCTCCCGGGCTTCGTCGACAGCCACACCCACCTGGTGTTCGCGGGAGATCGAAGCGAGGAGTTCGCGGTCCGCATGGCCGGTGCCGACTACGAGGCCGGGGGCATCGCCACGACCATCGCGGCCACCCGGGCTGCCACCGACGACGACCTCCGCCGACTGCTGGCGACCCGGGTGGGCGAGTCACGGGCCGCCGGGATCACGACCCGCGAGGTCAAGTCCGGGTACGGCGCCACGGTGGCCGACGAGGCTCGCCTGCTCCGCCTGGCCGGCGAGGTGACCGCACACACCACGTTCCTGGGGGCGCACGTCACCCCACCCGGGTTCGACGGCAGGACCGACGACTACGTCGCGCTGGTGACCGGAGCGATGTTGGACGCATGTGCCCCGCTGGCCGAGTCCATCGACGTCTTCTGCGAGCTGGGGGCGTTCGACGCGGACCAGTCGCGGACGGTCGTGACGGCGGGCCAGCGGGCCGGGCTGATCGGGCGGGTCCACGCCAACCAGTTGCGGCCGGGACCGGGCGTGCAGGTGGCAGTCGAACGGGGATGCGCGTCGGCCGATCACTGCACCCACCTGGCCGACGACGACGTCGCCGCCCTGGCCGGATCGACGACCGTCGCGACCCTGCTTCCGGCCACCGACTTCGCCACCCGCCAGCCCTACCCCGACGCGCGTCGGCTGGTGGACGCCGGCGCCACGGTGGCACTGGCGACCAACTGCAACCCCGGCTCGAGCCACACCACCGCGATGGGATTCGTGCTGGCGCTGGCCGTGCGGGACTGTGGACTGACGATCGACGAGGCGGTGTGGGCCGCGACCCGCGGTGGTGCCCGCTCGCTCCGACGCGACGACATCGGACACCTCGGAGTCGGCGCACGCGCGGACTTCGTCGTGCTGGACGCCCCCTCCCCCGACCACCTCGCCTCCCGCCCCGGCATGCCCCTGGTGCAGTCCACGTGGGAGGCCGGCGCCATGGTCTCACGGACGTTCCATCTCGACCCTGCGTGACGCCTGCGTCCCTCGACGCCGAGCGCAGTGGCGACCCCGGGCCGCCGTCGTCCGGGCTCCTGGTAGGCCCGGGCTCGGTGACCTCGCGCTGTCCGAACGGCACGGACCGACCAGGTGCTCCCCGATGACCCACGCCATGTGAGCTTGCACCTGTGATGTGAGTTTGCGCCTGTGATGTGAGTTTCGATCATGTGGCGACCGAAACTCACATCGATGCGCGCACCTCACATCGGTGCCGACGGCGTCAGGCCACGCGGTCTCGGGCGAGCACGGACGACACCAGGGCGGCGACGTCGGGGTGGCCAGCAAGGCGGTTGTGGTCGGCGACCACCTCGACCACCTCGACCCGGCCGGCGGCCGGGATCTGCCACCACCTTCCCATCCCCGCGGCGGAACGCGGCCGGACCAGGCCGTCGCCCAGGACGACGTTGAGGAGGTGACCGGAGCCGGGGCGCAGTCGACCGACGACCAGGTGGTGGTCTGTGCCCTCCGGCCACGGCGCGGGCTCGCTGCGGCCGCCGAACAGGTCGTCGATCGTCGCATCGAGGGCCGGATCCGCGGACACGCTGCCGAACCGCAGGTCCTTGATCCCGCGCGACCGCTGGTCCAGGAACAACCCCAGCGGCGCCGTGCGGGGCGAGGCACGTCGAAGGGTCCAGCTGGTGACGTTGGCGACCTTCTCGAGCCACGACCCGAGGTTGGGGGTGGCGAGGTGGACGACGTCGGTCGTCACCGCTGGCCAGCCGTGGCCACGGTCGGCGGCGGCCAGGACCGCGGCGCGGGTCACCAGCCCACCCATGGAGTGCGCCACGACGACCATCCGGGTCACGGGCACGGGCCAGCCAGCGACGAGGTCATCCAACAGGTCGTCCAGGTCCGCGCCATTGCGGGCCACCGACCGCCCGGTCCCGTACCGGACCAGCAGCGCAGTGGCCCCCGCGGCCACTGCCACCGTGGGCAGCGGCGTGGCCGCCCACGCCCCTTCGGTGTCGACCAGGCCGTGCACGAACACCACCAGGCACCCACTGGCCTCGGCCACACGGTCCCCGCGCTCCACCACGTACACCATGTCGCGGTCCATGCCCGGTGCCGCCGCGACCAGCCCGGCATCCAGCGACCCGATCGCGACCGCGCGCGCCTTGGCAGCGCCCGGTGACTCGTCCCGGGCCGTCGCGACGTCGTCCGCGATCTCGGTGGCCACGGCCCCGACGCCACGCAACGTCGCCCGGACGACGTCCCAGGTCCGGTCGACCACCGCGTCGTGGATGACCTTGACCGGACGTCCCGGCAGGCCAACCCACCGGAAGTTCGCATCGGTGATGGCCCGATGCATGGCCTGGGCGGTCCCGGCCAGGGCCCGGTCAGCGACGGCGACGCCGAGCTGGATCCAGGTGGCTGGTCGCAGCCGCTCGGGCATGGTGTGGCTTCCACAGGGTGTGGCGGACCGTATCCCGACCGTGCGGCGCGGACGCGTCCTGGCTCACCTGCCCGATGTCGTCTCCGGACGGATGCCCAGGACGCCGAACAGCCGGACGTCGGTCGTCACGGGGTCGGTGGTGGACTCGCTGGTCACCTCGACGACCTCTGCCCGTTCGTTCGGCAACCTCGGCCGGCGGCGTCTCACGTACGGTCGGCGCGACGACATCGGGAGGATGCGACATGGGACTGGCCGGCCGGATGGCACGAGGCGTGATCGCCGGCATCGCGGGCACGGTGGCGATGGACCTGCTGTGGTGGCAGCGGTCGCGGCGGAACGGTGCCGACGACACCTTCCTGGAGTGGGAATTCACCGACGTCGACTCCTTCGCCGATGCCGGAGCTCCCGCCCAGGTCGCCAGGTTGGCTGCCCAAGCCGTCGGCGTGGAGATCCCGGACCAGGCGGCCGGCACCACCACCGACGTCGTGCACTGGCTGACAGGGGCCGGCTACGGACTCGGCCACGCGCTGGTCCACGACGGGTCACGACCGCTGTCGTCCGGGCTCCTGACCGGCACGGGCGCGTTCCTGACCAGCTACGCCAGCCTGGGGGCGCTGGGGATCTACGACCCTGTCTGGGAGTACGACCGCGAGACCCTCGCGAAGGACGCCGGCGCGCACCTGGTGTTCGGCCTGGGCGTCGGGATCGCCCACGCACTGTTGTCCTCGCCCGACAAGGACTGACGACCCCGACGAGGGACAGCCGACACCGGGCCGGGCGACCGGGCGCGAACTGGTGTCAGGCAGCGGCCAGCGGTCGCTCGGCCAGCGGAGCGGTGACCTCCCGGGCGATCGCCACGAAGCGGATCGCGGCCGGGGACAGGGTTCGACCGGGCAACCACGCGAGCGACACGTGGCGGGGTGGCAGCGGTGGGTTGAGCGGGTGGACGGCCAGTCGAGGATCCTCGACGTCGATGGCCAGCAGCGGCATCACGGCCATGCCCATCCCGGCCCGGACCATCGCGGCGACGGCGGTGTTGTCGTTGGTCCGGAACACGACGTCCGGTTCGACCGCGTGCTGACGCAACCCGTCGTCGATCTGGCGCTGGCAGGGGTTGTCCAGTTCGGCGATGACGGCCTGGCCGTGCAGCCGTGACGTGGCCACCGGCCCGGCGTCGACCTCACCGGTCCGGGCGACCAGCACGAACGGGTCGACGAACAACTCGACCGACTCCACGCGGGGGTCGTCGGCCAACAGGAAGGTGAGGTCGAGGCGACCGGCGACCAACCCGTCGACCAGGTCGTCGTTGTCCTCCCGTTGCACCAGCCGGACCTCGACGTCGGGGTGGTCGTCGTGGAGCCGACCGAGCACCGCGGGCACCACCGCGGTCAGCACGCTCTGGAAGGTGCCGACGTCGATCTGTCCCAGCGCGCCGGCCAGGAACCGGTCCACGTCGCGCGCCGCGCAGTGGGCCTGGTCCAGGAGCGTGCGTGCGTGGTCCAGCAACACCTCGCCGAGCGGGGTCAGTTCGACCGGCCGCGGACCACCGGGGCGATCGAACACCGGCCCGCCCAGCACCCGTTCGAGGGCCGCGACCTGTTGGCTGATCGCCGACTGGGTGTAGCCCAGGTCTGCGGCAGCCCGGCCGAAGGTGCCGGCGTCGGCCACCGCCGCCAAGGCACGCAGGTGGCGCAGGTCCAGGTCAGCCACCGCAACCATCATCAGCTCCGCTTATCGAGTCGACACCAGACTACCGCTTTTCATGATGGACCGACCTCCGTACTGTCGTCGAGACAAGGAGGTCATCATGACCATGAACCCGCCCACCACCACCCTCGACCTCGACCGCCTCGCCGTCGACCTCGAGCGCGGTGGCCCAGTCGCCGTGACCACGCACCTCGACGCCCTCGTCGACCGTGCCCGCGTCCTCGGCATCGACACCCCGAGCCTCGACGCGCTCACCGACCCCGATGCCGCCGCGGTCGTGCGGAACCGGGCGTTCGCGCTCGTGACCGCCCAACTGCGTCGGCTCGGACGGACCCGTCCCAACGGCACGCTCACCGCGGCAGCCTGACCTCGACACGCGACGATGACCGCGGGCCCGGCCACTGGGCACCGTCGGCCCACCCCGCCGTTCGGACGAACGGCGCAGTCGAGCGGCGTCTGAGGGACATAGGGTCGACGTCGACCCCGACACGAACGGCACCCGTGGAACATCGTCAGCTCGGCACGTCCGGACTCCGCGTCTCGGCCCTGACCCTCGGGACCATGTCCTTCGGCGGCGAAGGGGGCTTCGCCGACGTCGGCGACACCCAGGTCGACGAGGCTCGCGAACTGGTCGACCTCTGCCTCGACGCCGGGATGACCACCTTCGACACCGCCAACATGTACTCCACGGGTCGCAGCGAGGAGATCCTGGGCCAGGCCATCGGGGACCGTCGCGATGACGTCCTGTTGGCCACCAAGGTCCGCTTCCCCATGGGTGACGGCCCCAACGACGCCGGCCTGGGCCGCTTCCACGTGCGCGAGCAGTGCGAGGCCAGCCTGCGACGTCTCGGCACCGACCGGATCGACCTCTACCAGGTGCACGCGTGGGACGGCCAGACCCCGCTGGAGGAGACGTTGGAGACACTTGCCACGCTGGTCGACCACGGCAAGGTGCGCTACGTCGGCTGTTCGAACTACACCGCGTGGCAGATGATGAAGGCGCTCGGGGTCAGCGACGCGCGTGGCCTGCCGCGGTTCGTGTCGACCCAGAACTTCTACGCCCCGGCCTTCCGCGACGTCGAGTTCGACCTGGTCCCGGCCGCGGTCGACCAGGGCCTGGGCATGCTGGTGTGGAGCCCGCTGGCCGGTGGGTTGATGTCGGGCAAGTACCGACGTGACAGCCAGCCCGACAGCGGGCGCCACCTCAGCGAGTGGGACGAGCCGCCGGTCGACGACGAGGACCACCTGTACGACGTCGTCGACGTGCTGGTGGAGGTGGGCGAGGAGCACGGCGTGTCGGCCGCGCGGGTGTCACTGGCGTGGCTGCTGACGCGACCCGCGGTCACCAGTGTCATCGTCGGCGCGCGCAACGCCGAGCAGTTGGCGGACAACCTCGCCGCAGCCGACCTCGAACTGACGGACGACCAGGTCGCCCGCATCGAACAGGTCTCGCGTCGACCCCTGCCCTACCCGCACTGGCACCAGTTCAACACGGCCAGCGACCGCTTCGGCGCGGCTGACCTGACCCTGTACGCGAACTACCGGGACTGAGGCGAGGAGCGAGGGTCGGGGCGCCGCCCTGACCCTCGACGCCGACCGCACGCACGATTGATACGGCCATCGTGGAGGACGACGGTCAACGTCGTGTCCTTGGATGTCCTCCACGAACCAGAACTGTTCGAGAAAGCCGCTTCTTGCCACCCAGACGCCTCGTTCGCTTTGTTAGGGTCAGGCGGGCCGGAGTGCCCTGACGCAACCCAGACCGCCCCGGCACCACCTGCCGCGAGGGCGCCTCATGGGAACTGCACGCTTCACCGACCTGCCGCCCGACCACCATGTCGACATCGTCATCGTCGGCGCGGGTGTCTCCGGGATGTACTGCGCCCGCCAGATCGTGACAGCCAGGCCGGGCACCACCGTTGCCGTCGTCGAACGCCTGGATCGCACCGGCGGGCGGCTGGACACCGACCTGATCCGGACCGACGACGACACCACCATCCGGGAAGAGGAAGGGGGCATGCGCTTCAACTACGGGATGACCGAGTTGATGCAGCTCGTGGACGACCTCGGCCTGTGTGGCTAGATCGTTCCGTTCCCCATGGCCAGCAACGACCCGACGAACGGCAACACCAACCGCTACCTGCTCCGGGGGCGCAGCTTCTCGGCCCAGGAGGCCGCCGACGGGGGCAACGTGATCTGGGGTGAGGTCTACGACCTCGCGCCCGAGGAGCGCGAGCTGAGCCCGACGGACCTGGTCACCAACGCCTACCGCAACGTGCTGCTGGCGAACACCGGTCGCGAGGGGCTGGACACCGCGTTCGAGGGTGGCCGCCAACCGGAGTGGTGGACCGCGTTCCGGACCATGTTCGAATGGAAGGGCATCGCGCTGGACCAGTGGCAGATGTGGGGGCTGCTGCGGGACATGGGCTACTCCGAGGAGTGCGTCACGATGCTGTCCGAGACGATCGGGTTCGCCGGGCCATTCAAGTCGATGGCCAATGCCGGTGACGCCTTCCAGATCCTGGCCGACTTCCCCAAGGTCCCGACCTACTTCACCTTCGCGAAGGGGTTCTCGACCCTCCCCGACGCCCTGCGGGACGACCTCGTCGCGAACCACGCCGACGAGGTCGGCATCTTCCTCAGCTCGAACGTCGACGCCATCACGCGGGACGGCGACGATTTCGTGCTGTCGATCACCCAGTCCCCCGAGGGGCAGGACTCGACCTCGTGGATCAGTGGTGGCGAGTCGCGCACCGCCACCGCCCCGACCGTGATCCTGGCCGTGGCGACGGCCGGCGCCGAACAGTTGTTCATCGACTCGCCCGCCCTGCGCGACCGCGACGACGCCCGCGACCTGTGGGACCAGATCCACTCGTCCATGGGCATGCCGCTACTGAAGATCAACCTCTACTTCGAACGACCGTGGTGGACCGACGGGCAGCTCAGTCGCCCGCCCATCCAGTTCGGGCCCAACTTCACCGACCTGCCGGTCAACGCCGTGTACCCGTTCTACGGCGAGAACGCCTTCCACGACCTGCTCGAGCCCGGGCAGGCGGCACCCGATGCCGGCATCCAGGACGTGCCGGCCGCGCTGACCATCTACTGCGACTTCGACAACACCAACTTCTGGCACGGTCTCCAGGACGTCGGGCCGATGTTCACCTCGCCCCTGCAGGACACCCAGTCGGACACGGTCCCCCAGGTCCTGTTCCCGGCGTCGACCGCGGTCGTCGCCGAGGCCCGCCGCCAGCTCGGCGCGCTGTTCGGCACCGCGTGGGTGCCCGAGCCGATCCTGACCAGCTACCGCCTGTGGGACGGCCAGGACGACTTCGAGTACGCCTACCACCAGTGGCGCACCGGGGTCGACGACGACGCCGTGCGCACGTTTCTGTCCCAACCGTTCCCGGGACTGCACTTCTGCAACGAGGCCATCTCGGACATGCACGGGTGGGTCAACGGATCGCTGCGCTCGAGCAACCTTGCGCTGGCCCACCTGGACATCGGCCCCATGATCAACGACCCGTGCGCCCCGCCGGACGCGGACGACCTCCCGACGGGCGACAAGCCACGCGTGACCGGTCCGCACGGCTTGTGACGACGGCGCCACCGCTGCCCTGACGGGGCCTACAGCCAGGAGACCCACCATGCGCGAGCACCTGCACTCCTCGACCCCGATCGAGCGGACCCACCAGACCCCGCCCAGCCTGGACGCGTCGCCGACCGGGGACGCGCCCGAGGCCGACGATCCGTCGACCACGACGGTCGCGGCCTACCTCAATGCCCGGCTCGCCCAGGTCGGGGTGACCCACGTGTTCGCGATCCCCGGAGACTACGTCGCCGAGTGGGTCGCGACCCTGGACGACCCGGCCCAGAACGCCGGGCTGGTGCGCGTCCACCCCAACAACGAGATGTGCGCGACCTACGCCGCCGACGGCTACGCCCGTGCGGGGACGGGCACGGTCGGCTGTGTCGCGTTCACCTACGGGGTCGGCGCGATCAACGCCGCCCAGGCGGTCGGTGGCGCGATGGTCGAGGACGTCCCGTTGGTGGTGGTCAACGGCAGCCCGTCGGCGGCCCAGTTCCGCTCCCAGCGTGACCAGGGGGTGGCCTACCACCACATGTTGGACGGGTCCCACAGCGACGAGCGGATCTTCACCGAGGTGACCCGGATGACCGTGCGGATCGACAACCCGGCGACCGCGCCCGACCTCATCGACGCGGCCCTGGTGACCTGCATCACCGACAGCAAGCCGGTCTACGTCGAGCTCCAGAACGGCGTGGCGTTGATGGCGTGTCGTGCAGTGCCCGACCAGCCGCTGGTGGCCGCCCCCATGCCCCAGGCCGCGGCGTCGCTGCAGGAGGCCACCGACGCGATCATGGCGCACCTGCAGGCAGCCGAGCGCGTGGTGTTCGTCGCCGGGGCCGAACTCGCCCGGGCCGGCGTCGGCGACCAGTTCGCGACGCTGGTCGCGGCCGTCGATGCGCCCTACGTGACCAGTGGGCTGGGCAAGGGCCTGCTGTCGGAACGGCGCACGGACGTGCGCTTCGCCGGGACCTACGTGGGCAAGAGTTCCCAGGACAACGTGCAGGCCATGATGGAGGCGGCCGACTGCGTCGTCGCCCTGGGGGTCAAGGACACCGACTTCAACTACCTCGGGATCGTCACGCCGGACTACAACCCGGCTGCGGCCACGGACCTGCCGGGGCCGACCCACATCCAGGCACGCGACGGCGCCGTGCTGGTCGGACGCGACCTGGCCTACTGGGGCGACGTGGGGTTGGGCGCGCTGGTCGAGTCCCTGACGGCTGCGGTCGAGGCCACCCCGCTCCCCCACGCGCCGTTCCCCGGGTTGGCGACCGGGACGCCGTGGGACCTGCCCGACCCGGACTCGTTCGACGCCGACGCGCCGATCACCTGGGACAGCTTCAAGGCGACGCTGGCGGGGGACTTCCTGGCCGGGTTCAGCGAGGACGACCACCCGGTGCTGGTGTGCGACTCGGGCTTCTCGTTCGTGGCGCTGCTCAACGTGCCGGTGGTGGACCACGGGTACGTGGCGCAGTTCGCCTGGGCGGCGATCGGGTACGGCACCGGTGCGACCGCGGGCGTGGGATTGGCGGCGTCGGCGTCGTCACGACGGACCGTCACCGTCACGGGCGACGGGGCGTTCTCGCAGACGGTGAACGCGTTGGGGACGGTGGCGCAGTTGGGCCAGCCGGCGATCTACTTCGTGATGGACAACCGGGTCTTCGCCGTGGAGCAGTGGCTGATCGACGCGGAGGCGTTCTGTCCCGGTGCGCCACCGCCGGCGTTCACCCCGTTGACGGCGGTGCCCCAGGGCGCGATCTGGGACTACGTCAAGCTCGCCGAGGGATTCGGCGGCGTCGGGCACGCCGTGTCGACCAACGCCGAACTGCGCGCGGTGCTTGCGGGACTGGACGAGGTCCCGACCAACCCGGAGACCGGCGAGCCGACCTTCACGCTGGTCGCCGTCCGCGTCCCCGCCAAGGACCAGCCCGACACCACCGCCTGGAGAACGGTCTGCGCCTGACTGGCCGGACGCGGACCCGCACGGCCTCAGCGCAGCGTCGCGGAGTCGGTTGCGCGAGAATCCTGGATCGTCACGACCACA